>DASSOZ010000073.1:0-38797 GCA_035700105.1 Acidimicrobiales bacterium | reverse complement strand
CCGCAGCGCGGCGCGGTGGTCGACGAGGTACTGGATGCCCGACAGCCACGCCAGCGCGACGGACGTCCAGAGGAAGGTGTTCGCGACCCAGCGCGCATCGTCGAGGATCGGCAGCAGCGCGAACCCGACGGCGAGCGCCTGCGTGAACGTCTTCACCTTCGCCGACTGCCGCGCCGGCATCGAGACGCCGTGCCGGCCGATCATCGAGCGGAAGGCGCTGATCCCGATCTCGCGCACCGCGATGAGGAGCACGGGGAACCACCAGAAGTGGTGCGTCGCGATGAGCGCGCTCATCGCACCGAGCACGAGGATCTTGTCGGCCAGCGGGTCGAGGAACGCACCCGATCGCGTCGTGCCGTGGCGGCGGGCGAGGTAGCCGTCGACGCCGTCGGTGCCGGCGAGCACGACCCACATCGCGAACGCCGGCCACGAGTCGCCCGTCCCGATGATCAGCGCCAGCAGGAACGGTGTGAGCGCGACGCGCGCGACGGTCACCGCGTTGGCGGGTGTCACGAGGGCGGACGGGCCGAACGACGTAGCCATGATGTCGGTGGCGGCTGTCGCCGTTACGTGGCTTCCAGGTCGGGACCGGCGGCGGCGTGCACCGTCACCGTCTCGATGGTGCCCACCGGCAGCGACGCGGGCACGCTCACGATCCCGTCGATCTCGGGTGCCTCGCGCCATGACCGTCCGATACCCGGCTCGTCGACGAGGACGTCGATCGACGTACCGACGAGGCGGGCGCGGTGCTCGGCGGTGATGCGGTCCTGCAGGTCCGTGAGCTCGTTGAGGCGGTCGTTGACCAGACGGGTGTCGACGGCGCCGTCGAGCGTCGCCGCGAAGGTGCCGTCCTCGCGCGAGTACGCGAAGAACCCGCACCAGTCGAGTTGCGCCGCGTCGACGAACCGCAGCAGCGCGTCGTGGTCGTCCTCCGTCTCGCCGGGATAGCCCACGATGAAGTTCGAGCGGAAGACGGCATCGGGCCGGCGCCGGCGGATGTCGTCGATGCGGCGCAGGAAGCGCTCGCCGTCGCCCCACCGGCGCATGCGACGGAGCAGGGGCGGCGACACGTGCTGCAGCGACAGGTCGAAGTAGGGGACGTCGGTCGCGCAGACGGTGTCGACGAGCGCGTCGGTGAGGTCGGACGGATAGAGGTAGAGGAGGCGGACGCGCTCGACCCGCCCGGCGACCGCCTCCACGAGCGGGACGATGCGCCGGTCGCCCTCGTCCATCCCGTAGCGGGCGAGGTCCTGGGCGACGAGGACGACCTCTTTCACCGTGGCGCCGAGCTGGTCGATCTCGGCGAGGATCGCGTCCACGGTGCGGGAGCGCTGCCTGCCACGGAACTGCGGGATGGCGCAGAAGCCGCAGTTGCGGTCGCAGCCCTCCGCGACCTTCACGTACGCCCACGGCACCGCCGCCTTCGGGCGGGGGAGGTTCAACAGGTCGAACGCGGGTGCACCCGGCTTCGACGTGAGCGTCACCGGGACGCCGAACCCGGCGACGGCGTCGACCTCTGGTAGCGCGTCGGCGAGCTCGTCGCCGTAGCGCTCGGCCATGCAGCCGGTCACGACGACGCGCGCACCCTCGCGTCGCTGCTCGGCGAGCGCGAGCACGGTGTCGATCGATTCCTGGCGTGCCGCCTCGATGAACGCGCACGTGTTGACGACGACGAGGTCGGCGTCCGCCGCGCTCGCGGCGCGCTCGTAACCCTCACCGACGAGCAGCCCCTCGAGCTTGTCGGAGTCGACCTGGTTCTTCGGGCAGCCGAGCGTCTCGACCCAGTACGCCCCGGGCATGGGGGCCCACTCTACCGGGGCACTACCGTCGTCCCCCGTGGGCGATCGAGGCGACGCGCGACCGAACATCCTCTTCCTCGTCACCGACCAGGAGCGCCACCGCGGGTGGATCCCGCCGGAGCTCCAGTCGTCGCGGCTGCCCAACCGGCGACGGCTGTACGAGGGCGGCGTCGAGCTGGGCCGTCACTACACGCACTCCTCGCCGTGCTCGCCGTCGCGGGCGACGCTGCTCACCGGCCAGTACGTGCCGGAGCACGGCGTCACCGACAACGTCTTCGTCGAGCCGCAGCAACCGGACCTGCACACCGCGACGCCGACGCTCGGCCACCTGCTGCGCGCCGCGGGGTACCGGACGCCGTACATCGGCAAGTGGCACCTGTCGTACGGGAACCCGAACATGGAGGCGTACGGCTTCTCCGACTGGCGCGGCGAGGACTGGGCGTGGACCGGCCTGGCCGGCACCGGGACGTACTTCGACCCGCTGATCGCCGCCGACGCGGCGACGTGGTTGCGCTCGTCCGCTCGTTCCGACTCGTCGCCGTGGTGCCTCACGGTCGGGCTCGTGAACCCGCACGACATCCACTGGTATCCCGCGGATCAGCCGTGGTACCAGGATGCCCACCGCGAGGAGACCGACCTCGTCAACTCGTTGGTCGCCGCGCCCATCCCGGGGCAGCCGGCGGTCGCGCCGTGGGCGGGTGGCGACTACGACGAGCTGTTCGACGTGCCGTCGAACTTCGCCGACGCGTTGGACGGCAAGCCGGCGGTGCACAAGCAGTGGCGATTCGAGGAGCTGCACTCGATGTTCGGTCGGGTGGGCTTCGACGACGAGCGGGTGTGGCGCCGGATGCTCGACTACTACTTCCGGCTGCACGAGCTGTCCGACGCGCAGCTCGGCGTCGTGCTCTCCGCGCTCGACGACATCGACGCGTGGTCCTCGACGGTGATCGTGTGGACGGCGGACCACGGCGAGATGGCGGGCGGGCACGGGCTCGTGAACAAGGGGCCGTTCGCCTACGAGGAGATCATGCACGTGCCGTGCGTCGTCCGTGTCCCGGGGGTCACGGACGAGGCGGCCGGGACGACGGTGTCGTCCCTCACGTCGTCGGTCGATCTCGTGCCGACGTTGCTCGACGTCGCCGGCGTGTCCGCGTCCGGTGGCGCGTCCGCGCCGTCGACGTCGGGCGTGTCGCTGCTCCCGTTGTTGGACGGATCGTCGACGGCGGTGCGCGACCACGTGCTGTTCGCCCAGGCGCAGGCGTGGTACCGCTCGTGCGCGGCACAGCGGTACGCGTTGCGGGGCGTGTTCGACGGACGGTTCAAGTACGTCCGCTACCACGGCGTCGGTGGCGGCGTGGACTCGACCGGCGCCGGCGTGCCGTGGGCCCGCGCGATGCAGGTGCCGCCCGACGCCGACTTCATGGACCAGGAGCACGAGCTCTACGACCTGCGCGAGGACCCGGGCGAGATGGTCAACCTCGCCGGCGACCCGTCGCGCCTGAAGGAGGTGCGCGACCGGTTCGACGCGCTGTTGTCGATCGAGGCCGGCGCGTACACGCACTCGCGTCCGCCGGGCGCGCACGACGGGTCGACGCACGAGGCGGGGATGATGGAGACCGCGGCGTCGCACCGGGCCTCTCTGCGCTGACGTCGCTACCGTTGCGGCTGCCGGACGCGTAACACGCAGAACTCGTTGCCCTCCGGGTCGGCCATGACGACCCACGTGACGAGCGGGTCCTGCGACTGACCGATCTCGACCTGCCGCGCGCCGAGCGACTCGAGCCGGGCGACCTCGGCGTCGCGGTCCTCGGTCGGGCGGAGATCGAGGTGGAGTCGGTTCTTCAGCCGCTTGTCGTCGTCGCACTGCACGAACAGCAGCGGCGTCGCCGCGACGCCGTCGGGCGGGCGAACCTCGATCTCACCCTCGTCCCCGGCATCGTCCACGACCCGCCACCCGAGCGCCGCCGCCCAGAACGTGGCGAGCGCGCCCGGATCGTGGGCGTCGATCGTCAACGACTCGATGTGGAGCTCGACCGGTGCCGGCACGCCGGTCGACTGTACGCCCGGGCGTCAGTCGTCGAAGACGACGAGGCCGTCGCGGTCGGGCGACAGCAGCAGCGCACGACCGGGCACGCCCGACTGCACCAGCAGGCGCTCGCCGGCGTCACGGACACGGGCGCCGTCGGCCGCGGTGCAGATGCCGAGCAGAGCCGGTCCGGCACCCGACCAGCACGCCGCCAGCGCGCCCTCGTCGAGGAGGCCGGACAGGAGGTGCGACGACTCCGGGAACAGCGGCTGGCGGGCGGCCTGGTGCAGGCGGTCCTCGGTCGCGTCACGGGACAGCACCCGGCGATCCGCCAACCCGGCGATCAGCAGCGCCAGCCGGCCGAGGTTGAACGCGGCATCGGCATGGGTCACCTGCGCCGGGAGCGCCTGGCGAGCCCGGTGCGTCGGGAGCGGCCGCGTCGGCACGAGCACCACGAACACGAGCTCGGGGTCCAGCGCGAGCGGAACGGCGACCGGCGAGCCGTTGATCATCGTCGCCGCGACGAGCCCGCCCAGGACCGACGCGGCGGCGTTCTCCGGGTGCCCGTCGACCGACGCCGCCACCGCGAGCGGATCGTCCGCCCCGGCCGCGGCTGCGGTCGCCGCCGCCAGCGCCGCCGACGAACCCAACCCCCGCGCAACGGGGATCGAGGACCGGATCGTGATCGCCAGCCGGTCGGTCCCGGCGACGGACGTCGCGATCCGCGCCGCGAGGTGGTCGGCGACGGGCGCGTCGTCGTTGACGTCGTCGCCCTCCCCTTCGGTGCGCACGGACAACCCGGACGACGGCGTGACCGTCACCTCGACGTAGAGCGACAGCGCGACGGCGATCGTGTCGAAGCCCGGGCCGAGGTTGGCCGCCGATGCCGGCGCACGCGCGCGCATGCCGAACGCTACGCGAACGGACGGCGATCTAACGTCGGCGCCCGCCGATGGACGCCCGCGACCGCACGATCCTGCGCCTCGCCGTCCCCGCGCTGGCAACGCTCGCCATCGAGCCGCTGTACGTGCTCGTGGACACGGCGATCGTCGGGCACCTCGGCCGCACGCCACTCGGCGGCGTCGCGCTCGCGGCGACTGCGCTCAACACGATCTTCTTCGTCGTCACCGTCCTCGAGTACGGCATCACGGCGAGGGTCGCGTTCCACCTCGGCGGCGGGCGACCGCGGCAGGCGGCCGGGGTCATGGTGCAGGGCCTGTGGCTGAGCGTCGCCATCGGCGTCGCGCTCGCCACGATCGTCGCCGCCGGCGCTCGCCCGATCGCGACGGCGCTCGGCGGCCGCGGTCACCCCGACGTCCTGGACGCCGCCGTCACCTATCTGCGCATCAGCGCGGTCGGCGCGCCGCTGCTGCTCGTCGGGCTCGTCGGCATCGGCTACCTGCGCGGCATCCAGGACACCCGCACGCCGCTGTGGATCGCGCTCGGCGCCAACGTCGTCAACGTCGTGCTCGAGATCACGTTCGTCTACGGCCTCGACCTCGGCGTCGCCGGCAGCGCCTGGAGCACGGTCATCGCCCAGGCCGTCGCCGCCGCGTGGTACCTCGTCGTCCTCGCCGGACACGCCGGAGCGAACGAGGCGCCCACGCGTCCCGACCGCGCGGAACTGAAGCGGCTCGTCCGGAGCGGCGGGCACCTCTCGATCCGCACCGGCGCCCTGCTCGGGACGCTCGCCGTCTTCACCGCCGTTGCGGCCCGCATCGACGACGCCACCCTCGGCGGACACCAGATCGCGCTGCAGATCGAGACGTTCCTCGCGCTCGTCGTCGACGGGCTCGCGATCGCGGCGCAGGCGCTCGTCGGCACGGCGCTCGGCGCACATGACGTCGCCGAGGCGCGCGCCGTCGGGCGCCGGCTGCTCCGGTGGGGCGCGCTCATGGGCGTCGTGCTCGCCATCGTCCTCGCGCTCGCCGCGCCTGCGCTCCCCGCCGTGTTCACCGGCGACGGCGTCGTCCGCGACCGCGCCACGACCGGGCTGCTGTTCGTCGCGCTGCTCCAGGTCCCGGCGTCGTTCGTGTTCGTCCTCGACGGCGTGCTCCTCGGCGCGGGCGACGACGCGTTCCAGGGTTGGAGCAACGTCGCCGCGCTCGTCGCCGCGCTGCCCGTCGCCGCCGCCGTGCTCGCGAGCCCGTCGCTGGGCATTGCCGGCGTGTGGATCGGCATGAACGTCTGGATGGTCGCCCGGCTCGTCGCCAACGCCGGCCGGTTCACCACCGAGGGATGGACCCGAAACCTCGAATGCCTGCACCGACCGAATCCGATATGACGCGTGTCACCTTTCCGAAATGACGACGGTCGAATGCCCAGCAGTGCACCAAGGAGGACTGCCATGTATCACTTCGCCATCATTGCCCTTCTCGGCCTCGCAACCCTCAAGGTCGTCGACCTGCTCGAGGAACTGGTTCCGGCGCTCGACCGCTTCAACACGCTGCTCCGGCTCGCCGTCGGCGTGGTCATCGCCGTCGTCGCCGACTACTCGATGTTCAGCGGGTTCGGCGTGACGTTCCGTGAGACGTGGATGGAGACGTGGGGCACCGGCCTCGTCATCGGCTCCATGGCCACCGTCTGGCGAGCCTGCCTCGCCTGGCTCGGCGCCATCGGCGAGGACGGCAGCGAGACGCACCACGGCCACCACGGCCGTCCGCGCATCGCCGCCTGACAAGTCGACAACCGCAACCCGCGCACCACCCCCATCGGGAGGCACCCTCCACGGGTGCCTCCCGCCGCGTCTGCCACCATTGCCGCCACCACATGACGGACACGACGGCACGGTTCGATTGGTCGGTGATCTGGCGGGACCGCTGGATCGGGATCGTCATGATCGTCTCGCTCACGGTCGCGGTCGCGGTCCTGCGCACGCTCGACCTGATCGCCGACACGCCGGTCTGGGCATACGTCCTCGCGCTCGTGTTCGCCCAGGCGGTGGCGGTCGCGTCGGCCGTCGTCTTCCCGCCCGGCGGCGACACCCGCTCGGTGTGGCTGCGCACGCTCGTCCACGTCGCGGCGGCGAGCGTGCCCATCTACATGACCGGGCTCGGCCCGATCCTCGCCATCGGGTTCGTGACGATCGCCGCGGACCAGATCCGGCGCGACGGCGCGCGGTCGGCCCGTCCCGTCTACGTCTGGTCGGTGCTCGCCATGGCTGTCGGTGAGCTGCTCGTCGCGACCGACGTCGTGCCGTCGTTGTTGAGCGAGAGCCGCAGCCACGCCCTCGCCGTCCTCATGGCAGGCGTCATGGCGGCGTCGATCCTGCTGTTCGCCCGCGTGGCCGGCGAGCGCGAGCGCAACGAGCAGACGTCGCTCCGGCTGCTCGACCTCGCCCACGTCCTGAGCGAGGCGGGCACCCGCGGCGACGTCTCGCAGCGCGTCGCCGACGCCGTCCCCCACGTCGTCGGCCTCGACCGCGCCCTCGTCGTGCTGCGGGAAGGAGACCGGTTCTCGGTCTCCGGCACGCACGGGTACCCGAACGACCTCGACGAGGCGCTGCGGTCGCTGGAGATCTCGCCGTCCATGTCGCCGCTTCTGGAGCGACTGCTCGACGAGCCGGAGATCATCCACATCTCGTCCGCCACGGAGGACGAGTTCGTGCAGCAGGGTTTCATGCGCTTCGGCGCGGTCGAGTCCTACGTCGCCCCGATCGTGACGACCGGGACCGTGGTCGGCTTCATCGTGGCCGACCGGACCGTCGGCGGCCCGAAGGGTCTGTCGCCCATCGTCGAGCAACGGATGCGCGGTCTCGCGGACCAGACCGCGATCGCGCTCGAGAACGGCCGGCTCATCGAGCAGGAGCGCGGCGTCATCGATCAGCTGCGCGAGGCAGACCGGCTGAAGTCGGAGTTCCTCGCCGTGGTCAGCCACGAGCTGCGCACGCCGCTGTCGGTGATGATGGGAGCGGCTCGCACGATGCAGTGGCGCGGCGCCGACCTCGCCGACGACACACGCGGTGATCTCGTCGAGTCGATCGTGAGGCGGGGCGAGCAGCTCAACCGGCTGGTGGAGGACCTCCTCCAGGCGTCGGGTGACATCCAGCTCGAGCTGTCGCCGGTCGACGTGTCGGCGGTCGTGCGCACCGCGGTCGCCGACTCGGCGACGCTCCATCCCGATGCCACCGTCGCGTGCTCGGTGCCGGAGGAGAGCGTCGTCGTGCGGGCCGACGCGTTCCGCGTGCGCCAGGTCGTCGACAACCTCGTCGAGAACGCCCACAAGTACGGCGGATCCGACGGTGCGATCGACGTCGTGGTGACGTGGTCGCCCACCGGCGACGAGGCGCACGTGTGCGTCGCCGACACCGGCGCGGGGATGACGGCCGAGCAGGCGGCACACGCCTTCGATGCCTTCTACCAGGGCGACTCGTCGGCGGTGCGCAAGGTCGGCGGCCTCGGACTCGGGCTGCACATCTGCCGGCGCATCGTCGAGGCGCACGGCGGCCGCATCTGGCTGGACTCGTCGCCGGGCGAGGGGACGCGCGTCACGCTCGCCCTGCCCGTCAACGGCCCGGCGCGGTGAGCGTCGGCCGCTGCTGGTGGTGCGGCGACGACCCGCTCTACGTCGCGTACCACGACGACGAGTGGGGTGTGCCGGTCCGCGACGAGCGCACGCTGTTCGAGCTGCTCACGCTCGAGGGCGCGCAGGCCGGCCTGTCGTGGATCACGATCCTGCGCAAGCGCGACGGCTACCGGTCGCTGTTCGCCGGGTTCGACCCGTCGGTGGTCGCGTCGTTCACCGCTGACGACGTCGAGCGTCTGCTCGGCGACGCCCGCATCGTCCGCAACCGCCTCAAGATCGAGTCCACGATCGACAACGCCCGTGCGCTGCTCGCGCTGCACGACGGCGGCGGCACGCTGTCCGACCTCGTGTGGTCGTACGCGCCGGCGCACCACGTCCGCCCGATCGGCCCGGGCGACATCCCGGCGTCGACGCCTGAAGCAGTTGCGCTGTCGAAGGACCTCAAGCGGCACGCGTTCCGGTTCGTCGGTCCGACCACCGTCTACGCGTTCATGCAGGCCGCCGGGATCGTCGACGACCACGTGGCCGGCTGCTTCCGCGCCGCGCCGTAGTCAGGACTTCGCCAGCAGCTCGTCGAGCTCTTCGGGCGTCATCAGGACGGCCCGGGCCTTCGAGCCCTCCGACGGGCCGACGACGCCGCGCTGCTCGAGCAGGTCCATGAGACGCCCGGCGCGGGCGAAGCCGACGCGCATCTTGCGCTGGAGCATCGACGTCGAGCCCAGCTGCGAGCGGACGATCAGTTCCATCGCCTGCAGCAGGAGCTCGTCGTCGTCCTCGTCGCCGGTGGACCCCCCGGGGATGGACAGCGCCCCGCCGCCACCCGGACCGCCGTCGTCGCCGACGACCTCGTCCACGTAGTGCGCGGCCGCCTCGGGCGTCTGTCGCTTCCAGTGGGCGGCGACCTTCCGGACCTCCTCCTCGGAGATCCACGCGCCCTGCACGCGCCGCGGCACGTTCGACGACGCCGGGAGCAGGAGCATGTCGCCCTTGCCGACGAGTCGTTCGGCGCCGGGCTGGTCGAGGATGACGCGGCTGTCGGTCTGCGACGACACGGCGAACGCCATGCGCGACGGCACGTTGGCCTTGATCAGTCCGGTGATCACGTCGACCGACGGCCGCTGCGTGGCGATCACCAGGTGGATGCCGACGGCGCGGGCCATCTGCGCGATGCGACAGATCGCCTCCTCGACGTCGCGGGCGGCGACCATCATGAGGTCGCTGAGCTCGTCGATGACGATGACGATGAACGGCAGCCGCTGGTACTCGGGCAGGTCGCGCTCGTGGTCCGGCCGCACGAGCTCACCGCGGTCGTACGCGCTGTTGTAGCCGGTGATGTCGCGCACGCCGACCTCGGCGAGCAGGTCGTAGCGGCGCTCCATCTCGTGCACCGCCCACTGCAGCGCGTTCGCCGCCTTCTTCGGGTTGACGACGACCTGTGTGAGCAGGTGCGGGAGGCCGTTGTACTGGCCGAGCTCGACGCGCTTCGGGTCGACGAGGATCAGGCGCACCTGATCGGGGGTCGCCCGCACGAGCAGCGACGTGAGCAGCGAGTTGATGCAGCTCGACTTTCCCGCACCGGTCGCGCCCGCGATGAGCACGTGCGGGAACTCGGCGAGGTTCACCATCACGGCGCGCCCCGCGATGTCGCGGCCGATACCGACCTCGAGCGGGTGCGTCGCCCGTCGCGCCTCGTCGGTCGTGAGGATGTCGCCGAGGCTCACCAGCTGGCGCTGCTTGTTCGGCACCTCGACACCGATCGCGCTGCGGCCCGGGATGGGGGCGAGGATGCGCACGTCCGGGCTCGCCATCGCGTACGCGATGTCCTTGCTGAGCGAGGTGACCTTGCCCACCTTGACGCCGGGACCGAGCTCGAGCTCGTAGCGGGTGACGGTCGGGCCGACGGTCATGCCGACGAGGCGGGTCTCGACACCGTGGGCGGCGAGGGCGTCCTCGAGCGTGCGGCCGCCCGACTCGACGAGGCGGCGGTCGATGTCCTGGGCGCCACCCCTCTTCAGCAGCTGCACAGGCGGCAGCTTCCACGCGCTCGGCGTCGCCGCCGGGCCGAGGTCGATGGCCAGCTGCTGGGTCGGACCCGCCGGCGACACCGGCATCTCGACCGGCACGTCGTCCGGCACGGCAACCGCGTCCTGCCGCGCATCCTCCAACACACTCGCGCTTTCGACATCGTCTTCCGGCTCGGAACGCGGGTTTGTTGGAGGATGCGCGACGGGGTCGATGGCCGTCGGGTGGCGGTCCTGGGCGTCGTCGACCTCGCGCTCGAGGCGGCCGAGGCTGCTCGCCTGACGGCGGACCCAGCCGGCCGCCGGGCGCACCGTCGCCGCCGTCGCGTGCGCCGCGGTGCGCACCGACGTGCGGGTGACGATCAGCAGCGCGAGGACGACGAGGGTGGCGAGGATGAGCGCCGCCCCCCAGACCGCGAGCAGCGCCTCGAGCGGACCGCCGACGCCGGCGCCCACGAGCCCGCCGGCCTTGCGCAGCTCCGCCGCCGACGCGCTCAGGTCGGGGCTGTGGCGGACGAGGTGGAGCAGGCCGCACCCGGCGACGGTGAGGACCGTGAGCCCGATGGCGACCCGGGCCGGCGCCTCGCTCGTGCGGCCCCGGATCAGGACCGCGCCTTCGGCGAACAGCACGACCGGCACGAGGAACCGGCCGACGCCGAACACGGTGCCGACCGCGTCCGACAGCGCCTTGCCCGCCGGACCGGCCAGATCGGCGTAGATCCCGAGTGCGGCGACGACACCGGCGACGCACAGGAGCAGGCCCCAGACGTCGTCGGACTGCCGGCCGAGGTACTGCGTGAGCGCGGTGCGGACCCGGGCGAACGTCGACGGCCCGCCCGGCTTCCTCTTCGCCGCCGGGCGCCGGGCCGGCGGCTTGCGACGCTGCTGCGTGGTCGCCACAGTGGCAACAACGGTAACACCAGCAACACTGGTTGCAGCGCCCATCCCCAGGTTGATGCCGTAGACCACCGTGGAGGGGGGTCTACGGCATCAACCTGGCGTCACGGAGACCGGGATGCCGTTGAGTCGGGACGTCCCGGACAGCGGGTCGAGGACGTCCTCGTCGGTGAGGAGGTTCGTGTTGACGCCGGCGTGGCGGCCGGCGACCGAGAGCGCCACGCCGGGCAGGTCGTGGCCCCAGCCGTGCGGCAGGGAGACGACGCCCCGGGCGATGGCGTCGGTCACTTCGACCGGCGCCTCGAGCACGCCCACTCGGGACGCCACCTTGGCCGACCCGCCGTCGACGAGGCCGAGGCGCTCGGCGTCGGCGGGGTGGACGTGCAGCGTGCACCGGGGCCTGCCCTTCACCAGCACCTCGACGTTGTGCATCCACGAGTTGTTCGACCGCAGGTCGCGCCGGCCGACGAGGACGAGCTCGTCGGGCTCCGCGGCGATCAGGCGCTCGCGCAGCCGGGCGACGTCGGCCACGATCGCCGGCGGCGCCAGCTCGATGCGGCCGGACGGCGTCCGCAGCACCTCGGGCAGGCGCGGCTCGAGCGGTCCCATGTCGATCCCGTGGGGCGCGTCGAGCAGCGCGTCCAGCGTCACCCCGCCGTACGGACCCGACCGCACCATGAGGTCGATCAGGCGGGCCGGGCCGCGACGCCCGTCGACCGACACCGACTCGAGCAGCGCCTCGGGTGCGGTGCCGAGCGCCCCGGCGGCCTTCGTCGCCAGGTCCAGCGCCACGAGGTCGTCGAGCGCGGCGGGGTCGGCGTCGGCGCCCTGCCCGCCGGCGATCGCCGCGAGCCGCAGGAGGATCTCCGACTCGTCGAGCTCGCCCGGCGCGAGCGGGATCGTCGGCGGGGTGTAGTTGGCGACGTTGCGGATGGCGAGCTGGTACAGCGCGATGTCGTAGTGCGCGCGCGTGAGGATCCGGTTCGCCGGGAGGATGACGTCGGCGTGGCGCGTCGTCTCGTTCACGTAGACATCGACGCACACCATGAGGTCGAGCGCGTTCAGCGCGGCGTCGAGCCGGCCGCCGTTCGGCGTGGACAGCACCGGGTTTCCGGCGATCGTGAACAGCGCCCGCACCTGTCCGTCGCCGGGCGTCTCGATCTCCTCGGCCAGCGCGGCCGCGGGGAACTCGCCGAACACCTCGGGAGCGCCGCGCACACGCGACGCGCGGCGGCCGAGGCGGATGCCACGCCCCGTGCCCGGGGTGCCGCGCGAGTTGGCGCTGCCGGCGACGGCCTTCGTGAACATCGCGCCGCCGGGCCGGTCGAGGTTGCCGGTGAGGACGTTGACGACGTCGACGAGCCACGACGCGACCGTGCCGAACTCCGTCGTGGTGGTGCCGATGCGGCCGTACACCGCGGCCGACGGTGCCGTCGCCAGCTCGCGCGCCAGGCGCCGGATCGTCGCGGCCTCGACACCGCACACCGGGGCGACCGCGTCCGGCGGGAACGACGCGGCGACCGCACGCACGTCGTCGAGCCCTTCGAGCAGCTCGCCGTAGCGGTCGACGTCGACGAGGTCGGCCTCGAACAGTGCGCTCACGAGGCCGAACAACAGGAGCGCGTCGGTGCCCGGCCGCACGGCGACGTGCTCGTCCGCGGCCTCGGCGGTCTTCGTCCGCCGGGGGTCGACGACGACGACCCTGCCGCCGCGCTCACGAATGGCCGACAGCCGCCCGGGCGCGTCGGGCGCCGTCATGAGCGAGCCGTTCGACTCGTACGGGTTCGCGCCCAGCACCAGCAGGTATGACGTGCGGTCGAGGTCGGGCACCGGGATCGACAGCGCGGTGCCGAACATCAGCCCCGCGCTCACCTGCTTCGGCATCTGGTCGACGGTCGACGCCGAGAACACGTTCGGCGTGCCGAGCGCCTTGATGAACACGCCGCCGTAGAGCTGCGCCGACAGCGAGTGGGCCGACGGGTTGCCGAGGTAGACGGCGACGGCGTGACGCCCGTGCTCGGCGACGACCGCCTCGAAGCGACGGTCGATCTCGGCGAACGCCTCGTCCCACGTCGCCTCGACGAACTCGCCGTCGCGCTTGATACGCGGCGTGCGGACGCGGTCGGGATCGGTGTCGAGCTTGCCCAGCGTCGTGCCCTTCGGGCAGATGAAGCCGCCGCTGAACACGTCGTCGCGGTCACCGCGGATGCGGACGACCTCGTCGCCGCGCATCGTCAGCTCGAGCCCGCACGTCGCCTCGCACAGCGGGCACGTCCGGTAGGCCACCCGGATGTCGTCGATCGCGTCCATCGCCGCGAAGTCTCCCACTTGCGTACCGTCGACCGCCGGTGGATCCGTCCGATGTCGTCGCCGCGCTCGAGCGGGCCGGGTGCGTCGCCGCCCGGGAGGAGGCGGCCGAGCTGCTCGCCGCGGCGAGCGAACGGGGCGTCGACGTCGCTGCGCTCGTCGACCGGCGGGTGACCGGTGAGCCGCTGGCGTGGATCACAGGGTGGACGACGTTCTGCGGGCGGCGGGTGCGCGTCGATCCCGGCGTGTACGTGCCACGGTGGGACACCGAGGCGATGGCGCGCGTCGCGATCGACGCGCTGCCCGACGACGGCGTGGCCGTCGACCTCTGCACCGGCTCGGGCGCCATCGCCGCGGTGCTCGCCGCGCACCACCCGGACGCGACGATCGTGGCCACCGACATCGACCCCGCGGCGGTCGCGTGCGCCCGCGCCAACGGCGTCGACGCCCGCCTCGGCGACCTCGACGCCCCGATCCCGGACAACCTGCGGGGCGCCGTCGACGTCGTCACCGCCGTCGTGCCGTACGTCCCGACCGAGTCGCTGCACCTGCTGCCGCGCGACACGCTCGCGTTCGAGCCCCGCCGCGCGCTCGACGGCGGCCGCGGCGGTGTCGACGTCCTGGCTCGCGTGGTCCAGGCGAGCACGCGGTGGCTGCGTCCGGGCGGCACGATGGTGCTCGAGCTCGGTGGCGGCCAGGCGACGTCGACCGCGCAACTGCTCCGTGACGCGGGCTTCGACGAGGTCACCGTCGTCGTCGACGACGAGGGCGACGAGCGGGCGATCAGCGCCCGGTATCGGCCTCGAGCCGGTCGGGGCGGACGATGAGGCGGGCGCCGCGGTCCCAGGTGACGTAGCTGTACGCCCAGTTGACGAACACGTTGACGCGGTTGCGGAACCCGACCAGGTACATGAGGTGGAGGAACAGCCACGCCACCCACGCCAGCCGGCCGCGGAACCTGATGCCGAGCGGCAGCTCGGCGACGGCGGCGTCACGGCCGATCGTCGCCATCGTGCCCTTGTCGAAGTAGCGGAACGGCTTCAGCGGGCGGCCGTCGACGCGCCGGCGGATCGACTTGGCGACGTGCGTGCCCTGCTGGATGGCGACCGGCGCGAGTTGCGGCAGGGCGTCGGGCGTGGCGCCGAGGTCGCCGATGACGAAGATCTCCGGGTGGCCGGGGACGGTCAGGTCACGGCCGATCTCGATGCGACCGCCCTTCGTCTGGGGGAGCCCGAGCGCATCGGCGAGCGGGTTGGCCCGCACGCCGGCGACCCAGATCGCGGTGCGCGTCGGGATCGCCTCACCGTCGGTCAGGTGCACGGCGTGCGGCGTGATCGCGGCGACGGCTGCGTCGAGCCGGACCTCGACCCCCATGCGCGACAGCCGTCCCTTCGCGTACCAGCGCGACGACGGCGAGAACGGGCCGAGGACGTGGCCGGTCGCCTCGACGAGGATCACGCGCGCCCGCGTCACGTCGAGCTCCGGGTAGTCGTGCGAGAGCACCATCGAGAAGAGCTCGCGCATCGCGCCGGCGAGCTCCACGCCGGTCGGCCCGCCACCGATGACGACGACGTTGAGCGCGCCGTCGTCGACCGTTCGGGGGTCGAGCGACGCCGCCTCGAACTGGGCGAGGACGTGGTTGCGGACGGCGATCGCCTCGGGGAGCGTCTTCATGGCGAACGCGTACTCGTCGACGCCGGGCACGCCGTACGTGTTCGTCGACGCGCCGGCGGCGAGCACGAGCGTGTCGTACGGGATCGCCGGGCCGTCGCGGGCGACCAGCAGCTCGCGCCGGCCGTGATCGATGCCGGTCACCTCCGCGAGCCGGAACGTGATGTCGTCGCGTTCGTGGAAGATGCCGCGCACGTTGTGGGCCACGTCGTCGGCGCCGAGCCCGGACGTGGCGACCTGGTACAGCAGCGGCTGGAACGTGTGGAAGTTGTTCCGGTCGACGATCGTCAGGTCGACCCCCGCGCCCTCGAGCCCCTTGGCGAGCGACAGCCCGCCGAACCCGGCCCCGACGACGACCACCCGTTCGCGCATCCTCCAACACACTCGCGTTTTCGCGGCGATATCCGCCAAGAAAACGCGGATTTGTTGGAGGATGCGCGTTGGTGGAACCCGTCGAGCCGCCTGCCGAGCCGCCTGCCGAGCCGCCCGCCGAGTCGCCTGCCGAGCCTCCGGGGCCGACGTCGCCGCCGGAGCCGGTCGTCGTCGAGCGGGAGCCGCCGCGGTTCACGCCGACGCTCGGCGCGGTCGGCGGCGTGTTCGTCGTCGGCGGCGCGCTCGGCCTGATCGGCCAGATCGCCGACGGCGACGCCGGCCGCATCCTCACCGGCCTGTTCGCGCTCGCGGTCGGCGCGGCCGCGCTGATCGCCCGGACGCAGGTCACCGACCGGCCGTCCGTCGCGACCGCGCTCACCGCCGTCGCGGCGATCGCCGCCGGCGCCGGCGTCCTGCTCCTCCTCGTCGACCCGTCGTCGGTCGACGGCCCGTCGTCGCTCACCGCGCCGCTCCTGTTCGCCGCCATCGTCTGGCTCGTGCTGTTCTTCGCCGGGCCGGCGAAGAACCGCCCGATCCTGCTCGGGCTGGCCCTCGTCGCCATCTGGTTCGCCGGCCTCACGCTGGTCGACCCGACGAGCAACTTCCGGGGCGGGACGCGTCCGACGGAGACGCCGACGTTCTCCGACGACGGCACGTTCACCGAGGCGCCGCCCACGATCACGTTCAACCCGTTCGAGGGGTTCGACGTCGGCGGCGCGCTCGGCGACATCGGCGCGGTGTCACTGCTGTTCGGCGCCGGCTACCTCATCGCGTCGGCGGCGTTCGACCGCGGCCACCGTCATGACGTGTCGACGCCGTTCGTCGGCGCCGGGATCCCGGCGACGGCGATCGGCCTCGTCGGCATCAGCGCCGACCTCGGCAGCACACCGGGCGCGCTGATCACGCTCGGGATCGCGGGGCTCGTGTGCTGGCTCGGCGCGAACAACGGTCGCCGCCTGACGACGTGGGTCGGCGCGGCCGGCGTGGCGATCGCGCTCGGCGTCCTCGGCGACAAGATCGACGGCACCGACAACGAGACCGCGTCGAGCGTGGTCGCCATCGTGCTCGGCGTCGCGCTCGTCGCACTCAGCACGACCGTGCTCAGGCGGGCGGAGACTCCTTGACCACCGCGTGACCGCCGAACTGGTTGCGCAGCGCGGCGATCACCTTCATCGCCGGCGAGTCGTCCTGGCGTGACGCGAAGCGGGCGTAGAGCGCCGACGAGATGACCGGCGCGGGCACGGCGAGGTCGATCGCCTCCTGCACGGTCCACCGCCCCTCGCCGGAGTCGTCGGCCCACCCGCGGATCTCGGCGAGACCGGGGTCCGCGTCGAGCGCGAGGTCGAGCAGGTCGAGGAGCCACGAGCGCACGACGCTCCCCCGCCGCCACGCCTTCACCGACGCGGGCACGTCGATGCCGAGCGGCGACGCCTTCAGCAGCTCGTAGCCCTCGGCGTACGCCTGCATCATCCCGTACTCGACGCCGTTGTGGACCATCTTGGTGAAGTGGCCCGCACCCGTCGGGCCGGCGTGGACGAACCCGCCCTCCGGCGCGAGCGCGTCGAAGATCGGCTGCAGTCGCTGCACGACGTCGGGCTCACCGCCGACCATCAGGCAGAACCCTTCGGCGAGTCCCCACACGCCGCCGCTCACGCCGGCGTCGACGAAGTGGATGCCCTTCGCGCCGAGCAGCTCGCCGTGACCGATCGAGTGGTGGAAGTTGGAGTTGCCGCCGTCGACGAGCGTGTCGCCCTCGGCCAGCAACCCGGACAGCTCCTCGATGGTGGAGTCCGTCGGCGCGCCCGCCGGCACCATCACCCACGCGATGCGCGAGCCGGGATCACCGAGCGCCGCCACGAGGTCGCCGAGCGACGCGACCTGGCTCACCTCGGGGTTCCGGTCGTAGCCGACGACCTCGTGACCGGCGCGCCGCAGGCGCTCGCTCATCCCTGCGCCCATCCGGCCCAACCCGACCATCCCGAGCTTCACCGGGACACCTCCTTCAGCAGATCGTCCACGTCGACGCGCCCGGCGCGCAGCCCGTGCTTCTGCAGCGTCTCGAGATCGCCCGCGGCCTGCGCCCGCTTCAGCGTCGAGAACCCGTACGGCGCGCCCGGGATCGGCAGCTCGCTCTCGTCGCGACCGACGAGCTGCAGGAAGACGCCGGTGGCGGGCCCGCCCTTGTGCAGCTGGCCGGTCGAGTGCAGGAAGCGCGGGCCGAGCCCGAACGTCGTCGCGACGCGGAGCCGGTCGCGCAACGCCAACCGTGCCCGCTCCAACTCGGCGACGACGGGATCCGACGGGTCGACGTACGCCTGGATCGCGATGTAGTCGCCCGGCTTCACCTGCTCGAGGAGCGCGGCGACCGGGGTGGTGGCGGTCGTCGGCAGCCCCTTGTCGAGCACCGCGTTCGTCGCCGCCTTCGCCTCGGCGACGTTCGGCTGGTCGAACGGGTTGATCCCGAGCACGGCGCCGCACATCGCCGTCGCCAACTCCCAGCGCACGACCTCCCCGCCGAGTGCGAGCGCATCGCCGGCACCGGCCGGGCTGTCGAGGACGACGACGGGGTGGCCGGCGGCGGCGAGGAGATCCAGGCGGGGGTCGCCGGCGAACGCGACGAACACGCGGTCCTCGCCGTAGACGTCGGGCGGGCCGAGCGGCTCGCCGGCGATCGGGACGACACCGGTGCCGTGCTTGCCGGTCGACTCGGCGATCAGCTGCTCGAGCCAAAGACCGAACGTCTCGACCGCTTCCGGCAGGACGAGCGTGAGCTTGTCGCGCCCCGCCTTCACGCCGGCGCCCATCACCGCGCCGAGGCGCGCCGCGGCGTTGTCGCGCACGGCGACGTGCGCACCGCAGGCGTGCAGCATCGACTCGGCACTCCGCAACAGCCCGGCGACGTCGGCACCCATGAGCGCGGCGGGCACGAGCCCGAAGTACGACAGCGCGCTGTACCGGCCCCCGATGTCCGGCCGGTTCTCGAACACGGCGCGGAACCCGCGCTGGCGGCCGAGGTCGCCGAGCTGCGAGCCGGGGTCCGTGATCACGGCGAAGTGCTCCGGACGGCCGATGCGCTCCCAGAAGAACGCGAGGTGGCTCGTCGTCTCGATCGTCGTGCCCGACTTCGACGCGGCGACGAACAGCGTCTCGTCGGGCGGGCACGTCGTCGCGACGCGGCGCACCGCCGCCGGATCGGTCGTGTCGAGCACGTGCAGTTGCAGGCGCTCGTCGGCCACCGGGAACGTCTGCGCCATCACCTCGGGGAAGAGGCTCGACCCGCCCATCCCCATGAGCACGGCGTGGCGCAGCCCGTCGGTGTGGCACTTGGCCGCGAACGCGTCGAGCTCGGGAACCACCTCGGCCATCTCCGCCGGGCTGTGCAGCCACCCGAGCCGGTCGGCGACCTCGGTCGGATCGTCCTGCCAGACGGTGTGGTCCACGCGAAACGCCCGGGCCACCGCGTCCCGTGCCGTGAGGGCGTCGATCGACTCGCCGACCCGCTGCTCGATGTCACCCAGGCGCTCGTTCATTCTTCCTTCTCCATTGCCCGCACCTTGCCCAGGCGACGCACGTGCCGGTCCTCGCCGCTGAACTCGGCGCCCACGAACGCGGTGACGACCTCGGCCGCGAGCGCGGGGCCGATCACGCGCGCCCCGAGCGCGAGCACGTTGACGTCGTCGTGCTCGACCATCTGGTGCGCGGTGTACGTGTCGTGCGCCATCGCCGCCCGGATGCCGTTCACCTTGTTGGCGGCGACGGCGACACCGGCGCCGCTGCCGCACACGACGATCCCCCGCTGCGCGCCGCCGGCGACGACGACTCGCGACACCGCGAGCGCGACGTCCGGGTAGTCGTCGCCCTCGACCGGCTCGCCGATCACCTCCACGTCGTGCCCACCCGCTGCGACCGCCGACCGCACGGCGTCGAGCAGGGGCGCGCCGGCGTGGTCGGCGGCGAGGGCGATGCGCATCACCCGCACCCCCACCGAACTCTTCGCGGATTCCGCCCTCTCAGGTCAGGTTGACGCGCAAAAGTCGGCATGGGGTCGTGTCAGACCTCCATGACGATCGGGACGATCATCGGGCGACGGCGGGTGCGCTCGTTGACGAACGCGCCGAGTGCCCGGCGCGCGGTGCGCTTCATCGTCTCGATGTCGGGCACGCCCTCGGCCAGCGCCTCGTCGAGCGCGGCGGCGACGCGCTCGCGTGCCTCGGCGAGCAGGTCCTCGGCCTCGGCGGCGTGCACCCAGCCACGCGTGATGACCTCGGGGCCGCTGAGCACCTGACCCGTGCGACCGTCGACCGTCACGACGAGGACGACGACCCCCTCCTCGCCGATCACCCGGCGGTCGCGCAGGACACCGTGGCCGACGTCGCCGACGATGCCGTCGACGTAGAGGTAGCCGGCGGGCACCTCGTCGGCGAACTCCAGACCATCGTCGGACAGGGCCACCGCGTCGCCGTCCTCGCACAGCAGCACGTTGTCCTCGGCGACGCCCATGCCGATCGCGAGGCGCGCGTGGTGGAAGAGGTGCCGGTACTCGCCGTGCACGGGGATGAAGTACTCGGGGTGGGCGATCGCCAGCAGCGTCTGCAGCTCGCCCTGCTGCGCGTGGCCGGTGACGTGGACATCGGCGACGCCGGCGTGGACGACCTCGGCGCCGCGACGCCAGAGCCCGTCGATCACCTTGTTCACGCTGTACTCGTTGCCGGGAATCGCGTGCGACGACAGCACGACGAGGTCGCCCTCGCCGACCTGGATCCACTTGTTCTCACCGGCGGCCATGAGTGCGAGCGCGGACAGGGGCTCGCCCTGCGAACCGGTCGAGATGACGCAGGTGCGCCGCGGGTCGAGCTCTCGGACGGCTTCGATGTCGACGAGGCGGTCGTCGGGCACGGTGAGCAGGCCCATCTCGCGCGCGATGGCGACGTTGCGTCCCATCGACCTGCCCAGCGTCGCCACTGTCCGGCCGGTCGCGAGCGCAGCGTTGACCACCTGCTGCACGCGATGGATGTGGCTGGCGAAGCAGGCGACGACGATGCGCTTGTCCTCGTGCGCACGGAAGAGGTCGTGGAGGGTGTGGCCGATCGAGCTCTCGCTCGCCGAGTGGCCGGGCTCCTCGGCGTTCGTCGAGTCCGACAGCAACAGCCGGATGCCGGGGTCCTCGGCGAGCGCGCCGATGCGGGCGAGGTCGGTGCGGCGGCCGTCGACGGGGTTGAGGTCGAGCTTCCAGTCGCCGCTGTGCAGGATCACGCCCTGCGGCGTGTGGAACGCGGTGGCGAACCCGTTCGGCACGGAGTGGGTGACGGGGATGAACTCGACGTCGAACGGACCGATGCGCCGGCGCTCGTTGTCACGCACGACGTTGAACGACGTGCGCCCGGTGAGGCCCGACTCCTCGATCCGTCCACGCGCGAACGCGAGCGTCAGCGCGCTGCCGTAGAGGGGGAACCGGAGGTCGCGGAGCAGGTACGACAGCGCGCCGACGTGGTCCTCGTGGCCGTGGGTGAGGATCGCGCCCTCGATGCGATCGGCGTTGTCGTGCAGGTACGTGAAGTCGGGCAGGACGAGGTCGATGCCGGGCATCTCGACGTCGGGGAACATCAACCCGCAGTCGAGGAGCATCATGCGGCCGTCGACCTCGACGCACGCACAGTTGCGGCCGATCTCGCCGAGACCGCCGAGGAAGACGATGCGAACGGCGTCAGCCACGGAGGTTGGCGAGCACCTCGCGGGCGCGATCTTCGAGGCCGGGCGGCGTCGGCCCCATCGGCAGCCGGCACTCGCCGACCTTCAGTCCGAGCGTGCGCAGCAGCGCCTTCGTCGGCACGGGGTTGGGCGCGTCGTTCGACGACTCGAAGTCGCACGACTCGAGCAGCCGCTCGTTCATGCGCCGGGCGGCGTCGACGTCGCCCTTGTGGAACGACGTGATCATCTCGCCGAACTCCTTCGCCGCCCAGTGCGTCGCCACGCCGATGAGCCCGCAGCAGCCGAGCGCGAGCAGGCACAGCGTCTGGTCGTCGTTGCCGCTGTAGAGCTCGAACCCGTCGGGCGCGGCGGCCATGAGCCGCGCCGACGAGCCGACGTCGAGCGTGGCGTCCTTGATGCCGACGATGTTGTCGACCTCCCGCGCCAGACGGACGAGGACGTCGTTGCTGATCTTGCGCCCGGTACGGATCGGGATGTCGTAGATCAGCACCGGCAGGTCGGTCGCGGCTGCGACGGCGCGGAAGTGCGCCTCGAGGCCGGCCTGCGACGGGCGGTTGTAGTACGGCCCGACACCGAGGATGCCGGCGACGCCAGCGTCGGTCGCGGCCTTCGTCAGATGCACCGAGTGGGCGGTGTCGTTCGACGTCGACCCGGCGACGACCGGCACGGTGACCGCGTCCACGACCGCCCGCCACAGGTCGCGCTTCTCGTCGTCGGTGAGCGTCGACGCCTCGCCGGTGCTGCCGGCGATCACGAGGCCGTCGCTGCCGTTGTCGACGAGCCAGCGAGCCAGCGCGGCCGCGGCGTCGAGGTCGAGCGCGCCGTCGTCGTCGAACGGCGTGACCATCGCGGTGAGGACGGTCCCGAAGCGCCCCGATCCGGCCATCACCGGCGCACCATCGTTCCGATGTCGCACCGGTGATCACCGTGAGGTCCGGCTAGCGCCGGACCAAGCGTTCGACATGGTTCGCTCGCCTGCGGCTCGCTCACTAATGCTCCCCTTCCTTGCGCTCGATCCCGAGCGTGACCAGCAGGTCCTCGTGCAGCTCGAACCAGACGGTGTGGTACGAGTCCATCAGCGGGCGGGTGAGCCAGTCGGGCTCCCCCCGGTGCACCCGCTCGTGGGCGCTGGCGAGCCGCGCGCGGTACGGCGAGAAGCGGTCGAGCGACGCGGCGAGGTCGCCGAGCACCGGCTGCACCGCGGTGTGCACGATGTCCAGGCGGTCGAGGACGCCGGCGTCGTACCCCGGATCGCGATGGTCGTTGAGGACGGGTTCGCCCCTCGTGCCCGGCCGCATCTGCCACGCGGTGCACAGCGACAGAAGCTCGCGGTTGTGCTCCAGGAAGCGCTGGTACGCGGCGTGGACCGCGTCGCGCTGGCCCGACTCGTCGAGCTCGGCCTCGAGGCGCTTGCGGTGGGCCTGCTTGCCCTCGTCGGTCAGCCTCCAGCCGGGGACGCGCCCACCGGCGCGTGCCTCCGTGAGGCCGTCGCGGTGGGCGGCCTCGAGCTCGGCGGTGACGGCATCGACAGGCAGACCGGTCGCGGCGGCGACAGCGTCGGGATCGGCGACCCACTTCAACCGGAGCGCGTGCAGGACGCGCAGCGCGGCGTCGGACGGGTGGCCCACCCGCGGCAGGCTAGTGGGTGCCGGCCGGACGCCGAATGCGGTTGACGCGCCGCGCCGCGACCGCGAGCGTGCCCGCCTGATGGGCACGCCGTTCGCCGAGGCGACGACCGTCGCGCGAGTGGGCGACGGTCGCTACGTCGCCGACCTCGACCCGAGCTGGAACCTCATGCCGTTGCCGCAAGGCGGCATCGTGACCGCCGTCGCGGTGAAGGCGATGGAGGCCGAGCTCGGTCACGACGAGCAGGTGCCGCGCACGCTGCACACGACGTATGTCGCGCAGGTGACCGACGGCCCGCTCGAGATCGACGTCGAGGTCATGCGGGCGGGGCGGTCGATGTCGCAGCTGCGCGCCGAGGTCCGCAACCCGGGGTCGCCACGCGGGCACGTCACGACGTGCGTGTTCGGTGCCCGACGCGAGGGGTTCGAGTTCACCGACCTCGATCGGCCGGACGCCCCGCCGCCCGACCACTGTCCGTCGTGGCGAGACCCCGTCCCCGAGGGCGTCGAGGCGCGCCCGCTGCCGTTCTGGGAACAGCGCGTCGAGGGTCGCAACGTCGCCGGCCACCCGCCCTGGGAGCAGTACGAGCCGGGGCGGGCCGAGCGGGTGATGTGGTACCGCCTCGACGACCCGCCGGTGCTCGACGACGGCCGGCTCGACCCGCTCGCGCTCGTCGTGCTCGCCGACACGATGCCGGGCGCCGTGCACGAGCGTGTCGGCCCGTGGGACAGGCCGTGGTTCGCGCCCAGTGTCGACCTCACGCTGCACCTGCTCGACGAGTGCCGGTCCGAGTGGGTGCTCGCGCACAACCGCGCCCGCTGGGCGGGCGACGGGTACGCGTCGGCCGACATGGCGCTGTGGGACGGGCCGCGCCTCGTCGCCTACGCGACCCAGCTGTTCCTGTTCACGTTCGCGTCGTAGCAGCGGTCGGCGCCTCGAGCACGCCGACGAGCATGTCGGCGAGGTTGGCGAGGAACGTCGCCTCGTCGACGTCGAGCGCGTGACCGGCCTCGATGCGCCTCGCACGCTCGGCGATGGCCGCCGTCATCAGCATGATCATCCCGATGAGACGTTCACGGCGGACCTCGTCGGGCACGCCGGGCGGGCGCTCCTCCAGCAGGTGGAGGATGCGCATGAGGTGCGGCGGCGTGAGGTCGCTCTCGATGTTCCACGCCGCGAAGCGGCCTGTGAGCTGGGCCACGATGCGGAGGTAGTCGCGCCCCTCGGTCGTGGCGAGGCCGGCGCTGTACGGAAGCAGCAGCGCGGTGACGAGATCACGCGTGGACGGCGCGTCGTCGAGCGTGGCGAGGACGGCGCCGCGTCCCTCGTCGATCGGGCCGCCGTGTCGCAGCAGGATCTCGTGGAGGATCCCCTCGCGCGAGCCGAAGTGGTACGACAGCGCGGAGACGTTGCGCTGCCCGGCGGCCTGCACGATCTCGCGGATGGTCACCTGGTACACGCCGCGCCGCGCGAACAGCCGCTCGGCCTCGCGGACGAGCCGCGCCTTCGTCTCGGTGCTGTCGCGCGGCACGGCGTCGTGCCTTCCTGATGCCCGCTAGTTCGGAAGCGGGAGCAGCGCGGTGTTCGGGATCACGTCGACCTTCACCTCGGGCACGTCGTGGCTGAACTCCGGGTACTTCCGCTTCGCCGACTGCCGGTGGCGCGTCGTCGAGTGGACGCGGTCCTTGTCGTACTCGGGGATCACCTTGTCGCCGAAGAGTTCGAGGCACTCGAGGACCTCCTCGTGCTCGAGCCCCTCGCCCGGCAGGCCGAACACGACCTGGTCGGTGCCGACGGTCTGGTACTTCTCGATCTGCTCGGCCACCTCGTCGGGCGTACCGCACATCATCCAGCCCTGCTCGATGAGCGCGTCGAGCGTCTCGTCGTCCGTGGGCGGGTCGTGCGGCGGCTGCGGCCAGGTCGGCGCGTAGTCGGGCTTCGGCATCGTGTCGTGGTACAGGCAGACCAGCGAGTAGAGGTAGCCGCGGCCGCGAGTCATCGCGATCTCGCGCGCCCGCTTGCGGTCGCTGAGGCAGATGACCGCGTTCGTGATCATCACGTTGTCGTTCTTGTACTGACCGACCGGGTCGGTGCAGTCGACGATCGCCTCCTTGTACGCGTCGATGCGTCCCTTGAGGCTGTAGACGGGCTCGAAGTTGAAGGCGATCGCACCGATGCCGAGCTCACCGGCGCGGCTGAACGTCCCGGGGTTGCCGCACGCCACCCAGATCGGCGGGTGGCTGCCGTCGAGCGGCTTCGGCAGGACGTTGTGCGGATACGGCACCGTGAAGTGCTCGCCGTGGAACTCGTAGTCGCGCTCGTCCCACATGCGCGGGATCTCGCGGATGACCTCTTCCCACTCGGGCTTCGTCGAGTTCTTGTCGTTGATGTCGAAGCTGGCGAGCTCGTGGCTGCCGGCGCCACGACCGGTGCCCCACTCGTAGCGCCCGTTGGTGACGTGGTCGAGCATCGCCGCCCGCTCGGCGTAGCGGACCGGGTGCTCCTTGCGGGGCGAGAGGCTGTTGATCCCCGACGAGAGGTGGATGTAGTCGGTCTTGGCGGCGACGTAGCCCATGACGACCTCGGGGGCCGACATGTGGCTGTACTCGGTGAGCGCGTGGTGCTCGCCGTACCAGGCGTACTTCCAGTTGTGCTTGTCGGCGAAGATCGAGTACTCGATCTCGCGCATCAGCATCTCGTGCTCCGAGGCGAAGTCGTGCGCCGCGGGCCCGGGGAGGTAGCCGTTGAGGAAGATGCCGAATTCCATGGTTTCTAATGCTCGTTCTTAGAACGTGTTCTTGTCAAGCGTCGGCCGTGGAACGGGGCTCGAGGCCGGCCGCTCGGTAGACGGCGTCGACGACGCGCATGTTGGCGACGCTGTCGCCGGGCGGCGTGCACGTCGGCGTGCCCTTCGTGACGGCGTCGGCGAACGCGCGGAGCTGGTACGTGTAGGTGCTGTCGCCCTTCACGCGCTCGGCCCTGCGGCCCGTGACACTGAGGCGGTTGAACAGGTGCGGTGCGAGCGGGTTGAACACGCGCATCGTGCCCCTGTCACCCGTCGCCCGCGCCGCCAGGCGCAGGACGTCGGCTGACCACATCGAGGCGGTGATGCGGCCCGTTCGCCCGTCGGGCCACCGCAGGTCGGCGCGGATCCAGCGGTCGACGCCGGGACTGCGCAGCTTCGCCTCGGCGTGCGTCACGGTCGGCTCGCCCTCGGTGCCGGTGCCGACGCCGGCCATGTGGCGGACCATGTGGATCGCGTAGCAGCCGGCGTCCATGAGCGCGCCGCCGGCGAGGTCGAGCTGCCAGCGGATGTCGTTGCGCGGGAAGAGCGGGAAGCAGAACGACGCCTCGAGGTGGCGCACCTCGCCGAGCTCGCCCCGCTGGACGATGTCGACCATCCGGTGCGCCAGCGGGTGGTACCGCCAGTGGAACGCCTCCATGACGACGAGGTCGGGGTGGTGTTCGTCGGCCAGGTGACGGATCGCCTCGGCCTCGGCCGCGTTCGACGTGAACGGCTTCTCGCACAGCACGTGCTTGCCGTGCTCGAGCGCCGTGCGCATCCAGTGCGCATGGAGGCCGTTCGGCAGCGGGATGTAGACGGCGTCGACGTCCGGGTCCTCGACGACGTCGTCGTAGGTCGCGTGCACGTTCGGGATCCCGTGCTTCGCGGCGAACGCGCGGGCGCGGTCGACGTCGCGTGCGGCGATCGCAGTGACCTCGACGCCGTCGACCCTGCGCGCCGGCTTGACGAGCGCGTTCGGCGCGATCTTCGCGGCGCCGAGGCAACCGATGCGGATCGTCACGCGCCCTCCGGCGTCGTCTCGAGCGCGACGGCGCCGGCGTCGACGAGCGCGGTGATCTCGCCGTCGTCGCGACCGAGCTCGCGCAACACGTCCGCGGTGTGCTCGCCCAGGCGGGGCGCCAAAGCGCGCGGTGCCCACGTCGTCGCCGAGAAGTCGGCCGGGGTCGACAGCATCGTCGTGGTCGACCCGCCGTCGGGGACGTCGACCGTGCCGCCGCCGGCGAAGAACTGCGGGTCGGCGAGGAGGTCGTCGAGCGTGTTGATAGGCGCCCAGAAGAACTCGGGCTCGGTGGCGAAGACCGCCGCCCACTCGTCGCGCGACTTCGTGGCGAAGATGCGGTCGAGCTCGGCGATGATCTCGACGGCGTGCTCGGCCCGGTCGCGCGGATACGGGTACTCGTCGATCCACTCGGGCTTCCCGACGGCGCGGGCGAGCGGCGCCCAGTGACGGGCTGCCTCCTGACCGATGATCCAGAAGCGCTGCCCGTCGCCGGCGACGTAGTGGTTCATCGCGGGGTTGCGCATCGACGTGCGCCGCCCGAGCTGGAGCTGGTTGCCCCACATCAACTTGAGGTTGAGGTCGAAGCCGATCGTGTAGGCGCCCTGTCGCAGGAGCGACGTCGACACGAGCTGGCCCTCGCCCGTCCGGTGGCGCGCGAGCAGCGCGGCGTTGATGGCGGCGACGGTGGTCATGCCGACCGAGTGGTCGCCCATCCCGCCGCGCTGGAACGGCGGCTCACCGCCCTCGGGCGACAGCAGGTTCGCCATGCCGCTTCGCGACCAGAACGCGCCGATGTCGTACGCCGGCTCGTCGGCGTCGGGCCCGGCGACGCCGTAGCCGGTGATGAGCGCGTACACGAGACGGGGTGCCCGGGTGCGGACCGCGTCGTAGTCGATGCCGAGTCGCTTCAGCGCCGCGGCGCGGACGTTGGTGACGAACACGTCTGCCCGTTCGAACAGCTCGAACGCGATCTCCCGCCCGGCGTCGGTTCGCAGGTCGACGGCGATGCTCCGCTTCGAGCGGTTGTCGAGCTCGAACACCGGGTTCGTCGGCAGGTCGCCACCGAGCATGCGCTGGTACTGGCGGGCGGGATCGCCGGTCGGCGGTTCGATCTTGACGACGTCGGCGCCCCAGTCCGCCATGATCCCGCCCGCCGCCGGCCCCGCAACCCACACGGCGAGCTCGACGACCTTCAGCCCTTCGAGCGGTCCCCCCACGAGCGGGCGACCCTAGGACACGGCCGGGCGCGTACGCGTACCGTCCTGCGGCATGACACCCGACGAAGGGCTCGATGTCGTCGCGCTCGGACGGTTGCACGCGGCGTACGCCGACACGTGCTCGCGCCGGGCGTTCACCGAGCTTGCCGGCCAGTTCCTGCCCGACGCCGAGGTCGTCGTCGATCGGCGCTCCATCGACCCGGTGCGGTTGGTCGGTCCGGCCGCGCTCGGCGAGTTCATCTCGACCGCGCTCGAGCCGTTCGAGTTCTTCGAGTTCGTCGTGCTCAACTCGCACTTCGTCCTCGGTGACGACGGGACGTCCGCGACGGGGCGCATGTGGATGTCGGAGCTGCGCCAGGACCGTGCGTCCGGTCGCTGGACCGTCATCTACGGGCTGTACACCGACCGCTACGCGCGCGTCGACGGCCGCTGGTGGTTCGCCCACCGCCTCTACCGGACGCTCGCCCGCACGGCGCCCGACTTCGCCGTCTTCCCGGTACCGGGCGACGACGCCGCCGCCGGCGATCCATAACCTGGGCGACATGGCCTACCCGGTCTCGCTCGACCTCGACGCGGACGATCACATCGCCCGGTGGCGACCGCTCGTGCACTGGCTGCTCGTCATCCCGCACGCCGCGCTGGCGTACGTGTTCAGCAACGTCGGCAGCCTCATCGCGTTCCTGTCGTGGTTCGCGATCGTCTTCACCGGGCGGTTGCCGTCCGGCCTTGCCGACGTGCAGTGCCTCGTCCTGCGGTACAGCGCTCGCGCGTACGGCTACGCGCTGTGGCTGCACGAGGACTACCCGCCGTTCGAGTTCCAGACGACGCACGACGACCCCGGCGGCGACCCGGTGCGCGTCGACGTGCACCCGGCCCTCGACGATCGCAACCGGCTGACGGTCGGCCTGCGGATCCTCTGGATCATCCCGGCCGCGTTCGTGGCGATGTTCGTCTACCTCGCCGCGTCGGTCGTCGTGTTCGTGTCGTTCTTCGCCGTGCTGTTCACCGGCCGGTATCCCGCGGGCATGCGCGACTTCGTCGTCGGGGCGTTGCGGTTCGGCACACGGGTGTCGGCGTACGCCTACCTGCTCACCGACGAGTACCCGCCGCTGACGACGTCGCCCGCCTGACGATGTCGACGACGAGGGCGTGGCGCGGCGCGGGCGCCGTCGCCGCGATCGTGCTGCTCGCCGCGTGCTCGGGCCGGGGCGATGCCGCGGTCGGTTCGCGTGTGGCGCAGCCCGCGGGCGCGAGCAGGGCCGTCGCCGATCGGGCACCCGAGCCGTCACCGCCGTCGCCGACGACATCCCGTGCGCCGGTGTCGCCGCAGCAGCCGTCGCGCTCGCGCGGCGACCGTCCACGCGCCACACCGCCGGCCCGGCCCCATCCGGCGACGGCGGTGCGCCAGCCGCCGGCCCCGGCGGTCATCCTGACGCCGGGCGCCGACGCGCCCAACCCGATGCTGCTCACCGCCGGTGGGCGGTACTACCTGTACACCAGCCAGACGAACTTCTGGACGCCGAACGTCTCGGTGCGCGTGTCACGCGACCTGCGCCGGTGGGACGGCCCGCCGGTGGATGCGATGCCCGTGACGCTGCCGTGGGCGGCGGTCGGCTTCACGTGGGCTCCGGACGTGCACGAGATCGGCGGGCGCTACGTCATGTACGTGACGTCCGCGCTGAAGGACCGCACGCCGCTCACGCAGTGCATCGGAACCGCGGTCGGGTCGCGTCCGGAAGGTCCGTTCGTGCCGCTGCCGAAGCCGCTCGTGTGCCAGCTCGACCGCAACGGCGCGATCGACCCGCGCGTCTTCGTCGATCGCGACGACCAGCTCTGGCTGCACTGGAAGTCGGACGACAACGCCGACGTCGACGGCACCTCGCACTCGTCGATCTACGCGCAGCGTCTGTCGGGCGACGGGCTGCGCCTCGTCGGTGGGCGCACGCGCATCCTCGAGGCCGATCAGCCGTGGGAGGGTCGCATCGTCGAGGCGCCGGACATGGAGCTCGTCGACGGTCGCTACTGGCTGTTCTACTCCGGCAACTGGTTCAACCAGCCGTACTACGGCATCGGCGTCGCCGAGTGCGAGGGGCCGGCGGGCCCGTGCCGCAAGCCGTTCGGCGGGCCGTGGCTCTCGTCGAACGCGCAGGGCGAGGGCCCGGGCGAGGCGTCGCTGTTCACCGATCGCGACGGCACGACGTGGATCCTCTACTCGCCGTGGGCCCAGGCGTACACGACACCGACGCCGCGGCCGGTGGCCATGGCCCGGGTGACGTTCGGGCGCGACGGCCCCCGCCTCGCCGCCGTTCCCTGACGGCGACTTGCGGCCGCCTACCGACCGGTAGGTAGGCTGCGGTCCATGGTCGACGACCGGGCGATGCTCGCCGCCCTCACCCCCCGCCTGCACGAGCTGGTCGAGCGCCACCTCGAGACGACGAAGGAGTGGTTCCCCCACGAGCTCGTGCCGTGGAGCCGCGGCCGTGACTTCGAGCCGGACGAGGCATGGGACGCGAGCGAGTTCGAGATGGCCGACGGCGTGCGCAGTGCGCTGTTCGTCAACCTGCTGACCGAGGACAACCTCCCCCACTACTTCGAGACCATCAACCGCGTCTTCGGCGACGAGCCGTGGCGCGTGTGGGCGCGCCGGTGGACGGCCGAGGAGATGCGGCACTCGACCGTGATCCGCGACTACGCGACCGTGACGCGGGCCCTCGACCCGGTCGCACTCGAGCGGGCGCGCATGTCGCAGGTCGCGGGTGGCGTCGTCCCGCAGCCGACGACGGTGCTCGACGGGCTGGCCTATGTCGCGCTGCAGGAGCTCGCGACGCGCGTCGCCCACCGCAACACGGGGAAGCTCCTCGACGACCCGGTCGGCTACGAGGTGATGGCCCGCGTCGGCGCCGACGAGAACCTCCACTACCTCCTCTACCGCGACCTCGTGTCGGCCGCCATCGAGCTCGAGCCCTCGGCCGCGGTCGAAGCGATCGAGCGCCAGGTGCGCGACTTCGAGATGCCCGGCACCGGCATCCCCGGGTTCACCCGTCACGCGGCGGCGATCGCCCGCGCCGGGATCTACGACCTGCCGACGCACCACGAGCAGATCGTGGCGCCGGTCGTGCTGCGTCACTGGAAGGTCGACCGCCTCGAGGGGCTCACGCCCGAGGGCGAGGCCGCGCGCTGCCGGGTGCTCGAGCTCGTCGAGCAGATCGGTACCGCCGCGCAGCGTCAGGCCGAGCGGCGAGAGCGCCGGCGGGAAGCGGCGCTCAGCCGGGCGTAGCGCCCGACGGCGAGAGCGACCACGCGTCGGCCACCAGCTCGTACGAACGCAACCGGTCGGCGTGACCGTGCACCATCGTCGTCACCATCAGCTCGTCGGCGCGCGTGCGGGCGACGAGCTCTTCCAGCCCGGCGGCGACGGTCGACGGCGAGCCGGCGACGAGCGGCGACATCCACGAGCGTGCGATCTCCCGCTCCATCGGCGTGAACACGTACTCGGCGGCCGCCTCCGGTGTCGGCAGCGGCGACGGGCGTCCCTGCCGCAGACGCACGAACGACAGCCGGCTCGGCCCCGCCAGCCACTGCGCGCGTTCGTCGGTGTCGGCACAGATGACCGGCACGCCGAGCATGACGTACGGCTCGGGCAGCTCGGCCGACGGCCGGAACGACGACCGGTACGCCTCGACCGCCGACAGCGTGTTGGCGGCGGCGAAGTGGTGGGCGAACGAGAACGGCAGCCCGAGCACGCCGGCGACCTGCGCGCTGTAGTCGCTCGACCCGAGCATCCACAACGCCGGCCGGTAGCCCCGCCCGGGGACGGCGACGATGCGTGGGTGGCTGCCGTCGAAGTACGCCAACAGGTCGCGCAGCTGCTCCGGGAAGTCGTCGACGCCGAGGCGATCGACGTCAAGGCGTCGCAGCGCCGCGGCGGTGACCGGATCCGTGCCCGGCGCGCGGCCGATGCCGAGGTCGATGCGACCGGGGTGCATCGCCTCGAGCGTGCCGAACTGCTCGGCGACGACGAGCGACGCGTGGTTGGGCAGCATCACGCCGCCGGCGCCGACGCGGATCGTCGACGTCGCCCCCGCGAGGTGGGCGATCAGCACGGCGGGCGACGAGCTGGCGATTCCGGGCATGTTGTGGTGCTCGGCGACCCAGTGCCGCGTGTAGCCGAGGCGCTCGGCGAGGCGGACGAGCTCGACCGAGTGCGCGAGCGCGTCGGCCGGCGTGTAGCCGTCACCGACGGGCGCGAGGTCGAGGACGGACAGCGGGACGCGCATGGCGGCGTCCGACCGTACCGGGACGGGCGGTCCTACCGGAGCTACCGGAGCTACCGGAGCTCGCGGACGAGCCGGTCGAGGACGGCGTGGGCGGCGCGGTAGTAGCGGCGCCGGTCGCCGCGCACCCGGCGGGCGGGGACGACGTGGAGCTCGGCGCGCGTCGACGACCAGGGGCCGCAGCCGAGCTCGATCGTCATCGGCGGCCGCCCGCGGCGCCTGACGTCGACGCGCACGTGCGACGCGCAGCACGGGCGTGACGCGGTCGTGCCGCGCACGGTGAGGGCGTCGCGCCCGGCCCGAAGCGACGCGGACCACGCGTGCACGTGCGCGAACGCGATGTCGGGGGCGACGGGGACGACCTGGACGACGACGGTGCTCGGAGTCGCCGGCTGCACGGCGGCGTCGACGGGAACGAGCGTCGCGACCGGTGTCCCGATCGGACGCGCCGCGCTGACGTCTGCCTGCGTCAGCGGTCGCGTCGGCGGCGCCGGCTCGTCGGCGTCGAGCTCGAGGTAGCTGGGCAGGTCGTCCACGCGCACCGTGGTGATCGTCGCGCCGTCACGCCCTTGCGTCGCCCCCCGTCGAGGCGGACACTCGAGCGGTAGGGCGAGGCCAAAGGGGGGCGTCGATGGCCAGGTACCTCATCGAAGCGAGCTACTCACCCGACGGCATGAAGGGGGTGCTCGCCAAGGGCGGCGTCGCTCGCCGGGAAGCGGTCGAGAAGATGCTGTCGGACCTCGGTGGTCACGTGGAGTCGTTCGACTTCGCGTTCGGCGACACCGACGCGTACGTCCTGTGCGACGTGCCCGACAACGTGTCGGCGGCCGCCGTCGGCATGGCGGTCGGTGCCAGCGGGATGGCGAGCTGCAAGACGATCGTGCTGCTGTCACCCGAGGAGATCGACCGGGCCGCGCAGCTCACGGTCAGCTACCGCGCACCCGGCTCGTAGGTCGCCGGCTACACCGCGAGCACGCCGGCGACGGCAAGCGCGATCGCGGTCGCCAGCAGCGCCGCGGCGAACCCTCGCGTGACCCACCGAAGGGCGGGGATCGCGGGAAGGGCGCTGGCCGCCGTCGCCGCCACGACGGCGGCCAGCGTCACAACGAGCACGCCGGCGTCGTGGCCCGCGGCCAGCAGCACGACGGGCGCGGCGGCGACACCGACGTGCAGCGGCGGCCGGCGCACGAGGTGCACGATCGCGACGACGGCGAGGACGGCGCCGGCGGCGAGACGCGCCGCCGGCGCCGACACGTCCATCGCGTCGAGCACCGGCCCGCTGACCGCCGCGATCGCGGCGACGGCGATGGCGGCCGCGGCGGCGGCCACGACCACGACCCCGAGCGAACTCGGCGTAGATCTGTCCCCCTGCGGTGCAGATCTACGCCGAGTTCGTGGTGAGGGGAGCGCGAGCCGGGCCGGGTCGGCGAGGAGGACGAGCGCAGCGGCCCAGAGCCACGGCGACGGCGACTCGTCCCCCGACTCGGACCGCACCGGTGACGACAGCCACCCGAGCAGGGCGGACATCGCGTGCTGCTGGTCGTCCATGCGGGTGACGCCGTCGCGGAACCACGCGCCCTGCGCTCGCGGGTCGCGTGACGACGTCGTCTGCGCGTGCAGCGCGAGTCCGACGATGCACCGGTCGCGTTCGGCGATCGCGCCGCGCGCCGACGCCAGCGCGGGCGTCACGTCGCTCAGCCGGGCGAGCTGCCCGAGCGCCTCGCCGACGACGCCGTAGCCGCCACCGCGCGGCACCCACCGGCCGCGCACGAGGCGGCCCCACGGACCGAACCGCTGCGCGACGCTCCGCACCTGCAGCCCGAACAGCTCGGCCTGGCGGTGTGCGTACCGCACGACGGCGGGGTCGGTGCGACCGAGCTCGGCCATGCCGTAGGCCGCCCAGTGGTCGGGCACCGGCGGGAAGTGGTCCTCGGCCTTGTCGCGCCGCGTGGCGAGGTAGTGCTGCACGCGCGCCGCGGCACTCCGCCACACCGCCTCGTCGGGGAACGTGCGCGCCAGCAGCGCCAGCGCCCAGAACGTCTCGCCCGTGTAGTACTTCGAATAGCGCTCGAAGCCCGGCCCCGGGCGGCCGTACGCCCGCACCGCGCCCGACGGCTCGACGTTGGTGACGAGGAAGCGACCGTACCGGCGCAGCGTCGTGTCGTAGCCGCGGTCGCCCGTCGCGTCGCGACGGTGGACGAGCCCGGCGGCGAGGAGCGCCGACGCGCCGGTGGGCTGCGTGCCGTCGACGTCGAGCGCGGCGGCGCCGTCGCCAGCCTCCGACGTGCGCGACAGCGCCCATGACAGACCGCGGTCGCCGGCACGCAGCGCGGCGGTGCGTGACACGCCGTCGCGCGCCGCCTGGAAGAGGCCCATCACCGCGCCGGCGTGGCGCACGACGTTGTACTCGGGCGTCTCCCGCCCGCTGTCCCGGTCGTACTCGTACAGCCAGCTGCCGTCGTCGCGCTGGTTGCGTTCGAACCACGCCACCGTCCGCGCCGCCGCGCCCCGCACCGACGCGACCGTCACGTCGGGGCACCGCTCGGGTGGGGCGATGGCGCCGAACGCGACCGCGAACGCCACCACTGCGGCGACGAGCGTGACCCGCAGCGTCAAGCGCCGGAGCGTAGATCGGATACAACAGGCACCGTGTCCACCATCGAGATCGAGCGGGTGTCCGACGCGGTGCGGGTCGTGCGCCTCAACCGCCCCGACCGCCTCAACGCGATGAACTTCCAGCTCATCGGCGACCTGCACGACGCGCTCGACATGATCGCGGGCGACGAGGCGTGCAAGGTCGCGGTGCTGACCGGCACCGGACGGGCATTCTGCGCCGGTCTCGATCTCAAGGACTACGGCGAGCCGCCCGCGGTCGGCGCGCACCGCTTCCGCTACGCCGGCAGCACGTTCCAGTCGTTCATCGCCGACCTCACGTTGCACATGCGGGCGACGCCGCAGCTGCTCGTCGCCGCGGTGAACGGCGCCGCGTTCGGCGGCGGGCTGTCGCTTTCACTCGCCTGCGACCTGCGGGTCGCGTCGCGCGACGCGTCCTTCTGCAGCGCGTTCGTCAAGACGGGCCTGACCGGGACCGACATCGCCGTCACGTACCTGCTCCCCCGCCTCATCGGCGCCGCCCGCGCCTTCGACATGATCGTCACCGGCCGAACCGTCGACGCGGAAGCCGCCGAACGCTTCGGCATCGTCTCCCGCCTGTACGACGACGGCCCCGCGCTGCTCGACGGCGCGCTCGCGCTCGCCGAAGAGATCGCCGCACGACCGGGATCGTCCCTGCGGGCGACGAAGGAGGTCATGTGGGCGAACCTCGACACGCCGAACATGGCGGCGTGCATCTCGCTCGAGAACCGCAACCAGCTCATGGCGAGCGCCAACCCCGAGGTGCAGGCGTTCATGGCCGACTACGCGGCGCGGATCACGCGCTGATGGACCGGGAGAAGCTGCACGCGCTCTTCGACGTGCGCGGCCGCACGGCGATCGTGACCGGCGGCACGCGCGGCATCGGCCGGGCGATCGCCGAGGGGCTGGCGTGCGCCGGCGCCGACGTCGTCGTCGCCAGCCGCAAGGCGGACGCCTGCCGCGAGACGGAGGCGCGGTTGCGCGAGCTCGGCGCCGGCGAGAGCGACGCCCTCGGCGTGCCGACGCACCTCGGCGACGTCGACGCCATCGCCGCGCTCGTCGACGCGACCGTCGACCGGTTCGGCGGCGTCGACATCGTCGTCAACAACGCCGCCAACGCGCTGGCCCTCCCCATCGGGGGCTACACGGTCGATGCGTGGGAGAAGTCGATGGCGGTCAACCTGCGCGGCCCCGCGTTCCTCGTCGAGCGGGCGCTGCCGCACCTCACCGCCAGCGCGCACGGCGCCGTCCTCAACGTCATCTCGGTGGGCGCGTTCCTGTTCTCCGCGGGCACGTCGATGTACGCCGCCGGCAAGGCGGGACTGCTCGCGCTCACGCGGTCACAGGCCGCCGAGCTCGCCGGCCGCGGCATCCGCGCCAACGCGCTGGCGCCCGGCACGGTGATGACCGACATGGTGTTCAACAACCCGCCCGAGCGCGTCGAGGCGATGGCGAAGGCGTCGCTCCTGCGCCGTGGGGCGCAACCCGACGAGATGGTCGGGCCCGCGCTGTTCCTGGTGTCCGACGCGTCCAGCTTCATGACCGGCCAGGTCCTGATCGTCGACGGCGGCCTCGCGCCCCATTGACGAACTTCGCAGGGTGATGCCGTGGACCACCGCTGGGGTGGGTCTACGGCATCAGCCTGGCGTCTTGTCCCAGACCTCGAGCAGCGTGTCGAGGACCTCCTCGGCGGCGGCGAACCCGCCGAGGTGGCTCTCGCCCGGCCGCACGTAGAGCTCGGCGTCGGGCAGCGCGGCGACCGCGGCACGGCCGTGGCGCAGCGGGACGATGTGGTCGGCGTCGCCGTGCCACCACCGGACCGGGACGCGGATGTCCTGCAGGCGGAACCCCCAGTCCCGCGTGAAGAGCAGCACGTCGAAGCCCGGTGCCCGCAGGCCGCGGCGGCCATTGCCGATGAGGTCGTCGAGGAACATCGCCTTGATCTCCGGCCGTGACAGCACGAGACGGTCGCCTTCGGGCGAGACGCGGGCGTAGAGGTCGACAGCCGTCGGCCCGACGGGACGCAGCAGCCGCACGAGCGTCGTGAACGCGATGCCCGCCGGCCCCTGCACGAGCGGCAGCAGCGGTGCCACCCGCGTCGCCACCCCGACGAGCCCGCCGGACACCGCCTCGTCGCCGACGGTCGGCACGACACCGCCGAGCACACCGACGACGGGGACGCGACCGGGCATCGCGTGCGCAGCGCCGAGCGCGTACGGCCCTCCACCGGACAGGCCGATCACCGCGAACGCGTCGAACCCGAGCTCGTCGACGACGATCTCCAGGTCGGCGGCGAAGTCGGCGATCGACGGGTACTGGTGCGGCGTCGACAGCCCGACGCCGGGGCGGTCGATCCCGACGATGCGCAACCCGAGGTCCTCCGCGGCGAGCCGCGCCGCTTCCGGGATCTGACGGCGCGCCCCCGGCGTCCCGTGCAACCAGACGAGCGGCCGCCCGCCGACCGGGCCGAACTCGGCGAAGCTCAGCTTGCGCCCGCCCCGGACGGTGATGCGTCCCTCGATGCGGGGCGGCGTGATCTCGACGGCCACGCCTGTGGGTTCTATGCGGACGGCAGCGCCGTCGGGTGGATCGTCACGAGGTCACCCGGGGGGTCACCGCGCAGCACGCGTATCGCCAGCTGCCCGTTCGCGAGCGACGCCTCCACGCCGGCGCCGTAGCCGGCGGGGAGCTCCACCTCGCGCTCGTAGCCGCCGTACTCCCACTCCTGCACGAGGTACTCACGCCCACCCGCGCTGCGCAGCGGGGCACAGAACCGCACCCGCCCCGGCCGCAGCTCGATCGTCACGTCGTCGGCCTGGACGGCGGGGAACGGGGCGACCACCACGAGCGCGCCCGTGGTCTCGTAGACGTTCACCGGCACGCTCTGGGGCGCCATCGTCGCCTCGGTCGCCGCCGTGGACTCCACGACCTCGTCGTGCGTGCGCTGTGCGTTCGGCATGCGGTGCAACGCTACCCAGTGGCAGGCTCCGGCGATGCCCGACACCCCTTGGGACGGCGACGCCTGCTCGCTCGTCGATGCGTTCCGCGCCGGCGAGCGGTCTCCGGTCGAGGAACTGGAGGCCACGCTCGCGGCGATCGACCGGAGCGACCTCAACAACTTCTGCTTCCTCGACGCCGAACGGGCCCATGACGCCGCCCGCAACGCCGACGTGTCGAAGCCGTTCGGCGGCGTGCCCGTCGGCGTAAAGGAGCTCGAGCCCGTCGCCGGCTGGCCGTTCAGCGAGGGGTCCCTCGTGTTCCGCGACCGCGTCGCCGACCGCACGAGCACCGTCGTCGACCGGCTCCTGGGCGACGGCGGCGCGGTCGCCGTCGGGCAGACGACGGCGAGCGAGTTCGGCGGCCTCAACGTGAGCGTCACGAAGATCCACGGCGTCACGCACAACCCCTGGCGCCGCGGACGCACGGCCGGCGGGTCGTCCGGCGGCAGCGCGTCGGCGGTCGCCGGCGGGCTCGTCACGCTGGCGACGGGCGGCGACGGCGGCGGGTCGATCCGGATCCCCGCCGGCTACAACGGCCTGCTCGGCATGAAGGGGACGTACGGCCGCATCCCCCGCGGCCCGCACGCGTTCATCCGCCCGAGCACCGTCGTCCTCGGTTGCCTCGCCCGGTCCGTGCGCGACGCGGCGCGCTACTACGACGTGTGCGCCGGCTACGACACGCACGACCCGACGTCGCTCCCGCGGACGCCGACGCCCGGCGGGTGGGAGCAGAACCTCGGCGCGTCGCTCGACTCGATGCGTGGCCGGCGGGTCGTCGTCGACGTCGGCCTCGGCGGCGTGCCCGTCACGCCCGAGGTCGAGCGCAGCGTCAACGAGGCGGCCGACGCGCTCATCGCCGACCTCGGCCTCGTCCGCGTCGAGCGGACGATCACGCTGCCGAACCTCGCCGCGCAG
>DASSOZ010000072.1:0-26246 GCA_035700105.1 Acidimicrobiales bacterium | reverse complement strand
GGGGGGTCACGGGAGCGATAGCGTGCCCGGAGTGAGCACTGCCCCCCTCTGCTTGCTCAGCGTGCACGCGCACCCGGACGACGAGGCGTCGAAGGGTGCGGCCACCGTCGCGCGCTACGCCGCCGAGGGCATCCGCTCCGTGCTCGTGTGCTGCACCGGCGGTGAGGAGGGCGACATCCTCAACCCGGCGATGGACACGCCGGAGGTCCGCGAGCGGCTGCACGAGATCCGCATGGACGAGCTGGCCAAGGCCGCCGACGCCATCGGCTACGAGACCGTCGTCCTGCTCGGCTACCGCGACAGCGGCATGCCCGACAGCGAGGCGAACGCGCGTCCCGACGCGTTCGCCAACGCGCCCGCCGACGAGGCGATCGGGCGGCTCGTCGAGATCATCCGGCGCGAGCGCCCGCAGGTCATCGTCACCTATCCCGACGACCAGCAGGGCTACCCGCATCCCGACCACCTGCGCGTGCACGACATCTCGCTGCCGGCGTTCGAGCTCGCCGGAGACCCGTCCGCGTATCCCGGTCTCGGAGGCGAGCCGTGGCAGCCGTCGAAGCTGTACTACTCGGCGTGGTCGCGCAGCCGCATCCAGGCGACGCACGAGAAGATGCTCGAGCTCGGCCTCGAGTCGCCGTACGACGAGAAGTGGTTCGACCGCCCGAGCATGGATCACCGCATCACGACGCGCGTCGACGTGGCCGACCACTACGACGCCCGCCGGCTCGGCCTGCTCGCGCACGCCACGCAGATCGACCCGACGTCGCCGTTCTGGTTCGGTCTCCCGCCCGAGATCGCCCGCACCGTCTACCCGTACGACGACTACATCCTCGCCCGCTCGCTCGTCGACACCACGCCGCCGGAGGACGACCTGTTCGCGGGTCTACGATCCGCGCATGCCCAAGTACCTGTCGCAGGAGTGGATGGACGAGGGACGCAAGCTGGCTGAGGGCCAGCCCGAGCGCCCCGGCGCCTCGGCCCGCATGCAGTACCACGTCACGGACGGTCCCGAGGGCGACATCAAGTACTACTGGATCCTCGAGAACGGGAAGCTCCAGGAGTCGAAGATCGGTGAGCTCGACGACGCCGACTTCACGATGACGCTCTCGTACGACGACAGCGTCAAGGTGCAGAAGGGCGAGCTCGACCCGAACGCCGCGTTCATGCAGGGGCGAATGAAGGTCACCGGCAACATGGGCAAGCTCATGACGCTCATGCCGCTCACGAACTCGCCGGAGTACAAGGCGCTCCAGGAAGAGATCCGGGGCATCACCGAGTACTGATCATCCGGACGAGCCGCCCGCCCCGTATGGATGGCGAGATGGACGGCTCGTTGCGGGACGCGAGTGATGCGACGGTCGTCCTCGCGATCGCGCGTTACCGCCAGGACGCGCTCGCCGAGGCGTACCGTCGCCATGCGGGCGCGGTGTTCGCGCTCGCCCGGCGCGTGCTCGGCGGCGATGTCGCCGCGGCCGAGGAGGTCGTGCAGGAGGTGTTCCTGCGGCTGTGGAACGCCCCCGACCGCTTCGACCCCGGCCGTGGGTCGCTGCGGTCGTTCCTGCTGGCGCACACCCACGGCCGCTCGGTCGACGTCTTGCGGGCGGACTCCGCCCGTCGCCGGCGCGAGGAGCGCGATGCCCGGGCGACGGCCGAGGCGGGCTACGACCTCGAGCACGAGGTCGCCGACATGGCGACGGCGTCGCACGTGCGCGCCGCGCTGGGCGACCTGCCAGCGGGCGAACGGCGGGCGATCGAGCTCGCGTACTTCGGCGGTCGGACGTACCGTGAGGTCGCCGTGATGCTCGGCGAGCCCGAGGGCACCGTGAAGTCCCGCATCCGCGCGGGGATGAAGCGCCTGCGCGTGTCACTCGCCGACGCGGGGATCGGATCGCCGTCATGACGGCGCACGACGAGGTCGAGTCGCTGTTGGGCGCGTACGCGCTCGACGCGGTCGATCCGTCCGAGCGCGACGCGGTCGAGGCACACCTGCGCGAGTGCCCGCGGTGTCGCGCGGAGGTCGCGGAGCACCGCGAGGTCGCGGCGCTGCTCGCGTCGTCGTCGGGAGGCGACGCCCCGGCCGGTCTCTGGGACCGGATCACGGCCTCGATCGACGCCGGCGCCGACGGTGTGGATGTCGCGCCCGTCATCGCGCTGGGCGCGCGCACGGGTCCACGTCGGCGCCCGCTGACGACGATCGGCGCCGCCGCCCTGGCCGCCGCGGCCGTGGTGGCGATCGGGTTGCTGGGCTGGCGCGTCGTTGACCAGGGCGACCAGATCGACCGCCTCCAGACGGCGATCCACTCGGGCGGCCTCGCCCAGGCGGCACTGGCCGCCGAGGGTGACCCGCGGGCCCGTACCGTCGAGCTGACGGCGAGCGACGGGCGCGCCGTCGCCACTGCCGTCGTGCTGCCCGACGGCACCGGCTACCTGGTGCGCGACCGGCTCTCCGCCCTCGGTTCGGATCGGACGTACCAGCTGTGGGCCGTCGTCGGCGACCGCACGATCTCGGCCGGTGTGCTCGGCAACGACCCGTCGGTCCTCTCGTTCCGGGCGCCGGCATCGGCGACGGCGCTGGCCGTCACCGACGAGGTCGCCGGTGGCGTGGTCCGCACACAGCAGAAGCCCGTCGCCGCCGGTGACATCCGCCCCGCGTAGGCGCGACCCGGTGTTCCGGTACGTGAAGGTGGCCCGCCGTCAGGCGGCCGCGGTCTCGGCGCGCTGGAGGTCGCGCAGCTCGCGGTAGCCGACGAGGGTGACGCCGACGCGGTCGAGCAGCGTGCGCAGTGACGAGTCGCGCACGACGAGGTCGTGGTCGTCGACCCGGGCCGGCCAGTCGGGCGCGCACGCCCGGAGCTCGGGGGAGTCGACGGCGGGGTGGACGTACACCTCGGTCACGCCCGGCTTCAGGTCGTGCAGCACCCGCTCGAGCGACCGGCGGGTCCCGGCGCCGCGGATGACGAGGAGATGGTCGGGGAACACGACGCCCTCCTCGGCGGCGAGGTCGCGGAACGGGAACCCGACTACGCGCTCGCTCGATGATCCCGAGAGCCGGATCGGCAGGCGGAACTCGACGGCGAGCTCGAGGTAGACGTCGAAGAACTCGGGCCGGAGCTGCAGCGTGCCCATGTGGCTGTCGAGGTGGCTGACGTCGAAGCCCCACAGGATCGCCCGCTCGATCTGGGTGCGCAGTTCCCGGCGGACCTCGTCGAGGTCGGCGTGGTCCCACACCTCTTCGATCGTGCGGGGAAAACCGCCGTCGCCGTCGAGCAGCGAGGGGGCGTGCGTGATCGGCGCCCAGCGGTAGAGGTCCCAGTCGGCGTTGAGCGTGAGGTGCACACCGACGTCTTCGCCGCGGTAGCGGGCCGCCGCCTCGCGGGCCCACGGGCAGGGCACCATGAGCGACGCGCTCGTGGCGACGCCGTCGCGCAGCGCCTCGTACACGCCGACGTTGGCGGACCAGCAGGAGCCGAGGTCGTCGCCGTTGACGATCAGCAGCTTGGCGTCGGGCGCGTGTCCGAGCCGTTCGGCGAGCGACGTCACGACGCTCACGCTACCGGCGGGCGCGCGCGAGCGACCGCCGTCAGGCGGGACGGTCGACGGAACCGTTTCGCGTGGCGTGCACCGGCCGGCGGCGTGGCTGGCAGCCGTCGGCGCTGGCGTCGAGCGCGTCGGCGAGACGCCCTTGGGCGAGACGCTCGAGGACGATGGCGAGGAACTCGGCGTGGTCGTCGATGCGGCGGTACCACTCGTGGCGCTCGGCGGGGGGCAGGGTCTCGTGATGGCGGGCGAGCAGCTCGGTGCCGCCGCGGACGACGGCGATCGAGTTCAGGAGCGTGTGCGCGAGCACCGCGGTGGCGGCGACGACGTCGCCGTCGGCGGTCACGTCGGGAGCTCCTCCTCGGCGGTGCGAGACCGCCGGGACGGCCGCCGTGACCGTCTCGATGCTGTTCATGTTGTCACGCCCTCCAGCGTTGCCCCCGCCCGCTGCTGGTCGAAACCTACACCGTTGTAATCTCGCCCGACATCGGCCGGACGACCGATTTGGACGTAGTTCATATTAGCCAGCTCTAGGGGGAGGCGGGTGGATCCCGGGCGGTGTCGGCGCACCGTCCCCACAGACCCCGGCCCTGGTCGCGGGCGGTCCGGACGGCGGCGACGAACTCGTCGGCGTGGGCGACGTTCGGCGGGATCGTGAGGGTCCGGGCGTACCCGCCCTCGGCGAGGGCCAGGTTCACGAACAGCCCGTCGCGGGCCCGGTAGACGTAGGCGAGCAGGCGGCCGTATCGGTCGCGGCCCTCGACGTCGCGCACGAGCCGGACGCGCGTCGACCGGGGCAGCAGCTTCGTGGTGAACGCCGACGCCTCCTTCCCGAAGCACTGGACCGGCCGGCGCGGGTCCTTGGTCTCGGGCGTGTCGACGCCGATGAGCCGGACGCGTTCGGACCGGCCCCCGGCGGCGGCGACGCGGATCGTGTCCCCGTCGACGACGCGATCGACGGTGGCGTTCGCCCCGTCCGCCGACGCCGGTGCCGGCCTCGCCGGTGACGCGGCGCGTGAGCACCCGGCCGCGACGACGGCGGCCACAGCGGTGAGGACGGTGAACACCAACGGCGTGACACGGCGCGGCACAGCAGGGCTCCCGACGCGACGGCAAAGGATGCAGGCAGCTCACGCCCGGAGGACGGCTGCGATCGATTCGCTACGGGAAGTGTGCCAGGGGGGTGTGACAGAAACGCTGGGGCGCGCCTACACCCGCTCGATGATCGTCCCGGTGCCCAGCCCGCCACCGCAGCACATCGTCACCAGGCCGTAGCGGCCGCCCGTGCGTTCCAGCTCGTGGAGCGCCTTCGTCATCAAGATGGCACCTGTACCGCCAAGCGGGTGGCCGATGGCGATGGCGCCGCCGTTCGGGTTGACCTTGTCCATGTCGGCACCGAGCTCCTTGGCCCAGGCCAGCACGACGGAGGCGAACGCCTCGTTGATCTCGACGACGTCCATGTCGGCGAGCGACAGGCCGGTGCGGTCGATGAGCTTCGCGGTGGCGTCGATGGGGCCCGTCAGCATCAGCACGGGATCGACGCCGACGAGGCACGTGTCGACGATGCGCGCCCGGGGCCGCAACCCGAGCGACGCCGCCTTCTCCGCCGTCATCATCAGGACGGCGCCGGCACCGTCGGAGATCTGTGACGACGACCCGGCCGTGTGCACACCGTCCTCGCGGGCGACGGGCTTGAGCTTGGCGAGCGCCTCGAGGCTCGTGTCGCGCAGACCCTCGTCGCGGGCCACGTGCGTCGTCTCGCCGGTCGGCTTCCCGTCCTCGCCGAGGACGGGCGCGTCCACGGGCACGATCTGCGTGTCGTAGCGACCTTCTGCCCACGCCTGCGCCGCCCGCTGCTGCGACAGCACGCCGAGTCCGTCGGCATCGGCGCGGCTGATGCCCCACTTCTCGGCGATGCGCTCGGCGCCCTCGAACTGGCTCGTGTACTCGTACTTGGCGAAGTACGACTTGCTGATCGGGCGGCCGGGCCCGGCCTTGCTGTTCGAGCCGATCGGGATGCGGCTCATCGATTCGACGCCGCAGGCGATGGTGACATCGGCGGTGCCGGCAGCGACGAGGCTCGACGCCAGGTTGGTCGCCTGCTGCGACGACCCGCACTGGCTGTCGACGGTGGTGGCGGCCACGGTGAGGGGCAGGCCGGCGGCGAGCCACGCCGTCCGGGCGATGTTGAACGACTGCTCGCCGACCTGGCTCACACAGCCGCCGACGACCTGGTCGACGATCGCCGGGTCGATGCCGCTGCGGGCGACCACTGCGTTCTGCACGACGCCGAGCAGGTCGGACGGGTGCATCGTCGACAGGCCGCCGCCCCGGCGACCGATCGGCGTGCGCACGGCTTCGACGATGACGACTTCACGGGCTCCTGCGGGCATGCCTCGCACACTAGGAGCGTGCCGAGCAATCGGCGTGCAGATCGCCGAGCCACGGTTCGCCGCTCGCCAGGCCGCAGGATCGACGCGCCGGCCTTGCCCCACCGCGAGATCCGAGAACCTCGGAGCGGCCGGGCGCTACCGCCTACGTACGAACGGGCTGGCGACGAGGAGCAGCACGGCGGCGCCGACGAACGCGACGAGCATGCTGCGCAGGCCGAAGTCGGTGATGCCGTCGTCGCCGGCGATGTTCATCAGCGCCCCGCCGAGGATGCCGCCGAGGACGCCGATGACGAGCGTGAACAGGCATCCCTGCCCGCGCACGCCCGTCGCCCGCTGCGCGAGCGCGCCCGCGATCAGCCCGACGATGACCCAGCCGAAGAACCCCACGGCGAGAAGTCTGGCGCGATCGGCGACGAAAACGGGGGCTCTGACCTCCACTTTCGTTTCATGAAACGAAAGTGGGGGTTGGAAGGCGGCGGCGGCGGCGGGCGGCCGGGCGGGTGTCAGCCGCCGACGGCGGACCGGATCGACGACAGCGTCGAGTCGGCGATGGCGGCGGTGCCGCCGAGGACCTGGACGCCGCCGAGGTCGGGCCGCGCCTGCAGCCACGCCCTCGTCGCCGCCGTCAACGGCGCCGGCGACGTCAGCACGATGACGTGCTCGAGCGCGCCGCCGGGCAGCGTGTCCACGAGGTTGGCGTCGGCACCCGAGCCGACGACGACCTGGTCGACCCCGACCGGGCCGGAGAACGCGTCGGCGACCGCCAGCGCCGTCGCGAACCGGTCGGCCCCCGCGAGGCGGTTCGGCTTGGGCAGCTGCGACATCGTGGCGTCGGAGATCGACGACGTCCCGCCCACGACCGTCGTCGCGGACACGCCCCGCTCCGTCAATGCGGTTCGCGTCGCGTCGGGCACGGCGTCTCGCGACACCAACAGGATCGGCCACCCCTCGTGCGCCGCCGGTCCGCCGGCGGCGAGCGCGTCGACGAGGTGCCCGACGTCGCCGGATGCGATCACCGCGTTCGCCCGCGTGCCGCCCATCTCGCGGGCGACGGCCAACCCCGTCTCGTAGCGGTCGGCACCGGCGAGTCGTGTCACCGACGTCACCCCGTGCGCCTTGAGGTCGGACTCCACCTGCGCACCCAGCGCCGCCGCGCCCCCCACGAGGTACGCCGTCGTCGCCTTGCGCCGGTCGATCTCGGCGGCGACCGACGACGGCAGGCCGCCGGGCGACGACAGCACCAGCGGCGCGTTCTTCGCGGCCGCGAGCGGCGCCGCGACCAGCCCGTCGACGAGGTGGGCGGTGTCGCCCGACGCGACCACGACGGTCGTGGACGACCCGGCCGCCACCTTTCCTATCTCGACCGACGTCGAGTACCGGTCGCCGCCGGCGATGCGCACGACGGGCTTGCGGATCCACGCGCCGGGCAGTCCGAGCCGCGACCGCAGCGTCTGACCGCTGATCGTCGCCTTCTGTCCGGACGACGACGTCGCCACCGCGCTCTTCACCGACCCGCCGACGGTGCGCGACGACAGGTCCATCGACGCGACGTCGGGCAGCCCGAACGCCGACGCGACCTCCGCCTGCGTCTTCGTGTACGACCAGGCGCGGCGCGGGTTGTAGTCGCCGAGGCTCCACGGGTCGTCGACGCTGCGCAGATACGAGAGCGCCGACCCGCCGAACACGTCCTCGTTGTTCTCCGTCCGTCCGCCGCTCGACGAGAAGTAGAACGTCGTGATCAGCGACCCGCCGACGGTGACGACCTGACCGGTCGACCCGGACGGTGACGTCGCGTTCACGGCAGCGACCCAGTTCGCGCCGCCGGCGCCGTTCTCCTTGTCCCACCCGGCGAACACCTGGTCGGCGGTCGTGTCGAACACGTGGCACTTGCACACGTCACGCACGCCGGCCTGGTACTTGCGGAGCGCGTACGTGCGCGCCGTGATCACCTGCGCCTGCAGCGCGGCTGCCGGCCACGACGACGGCACCTCGGCGATGCCCCGCAGGTACTCGCCGTGCAGCTTCAGCACGTTGACGGCCTCGAGCTTGCCGTTGAGCACCGACACCTCGATCAGCCCGTAGCGGTAGCGGTGGCCGCCGCTCGACAGGTCGGCCCGCGTCCCCGCCAGGTTCAAGACCGTCGGCGTGCCCGACCAGAGGATCGTGGCGACGGCGCCCGACGCGACGGTGGCGCCGTTCTTGTTGACGACGACGTTGGTGCCGTCGATGCCGAACTCGAACACGTCGGCCTTGGTCCCCACGGTCGTCGTCGTCCCGGCCGTGACCGACACCGCACCGGAACCGCCGTCGATGGCCTCGGAGCTCGCGGCCGCCGTCGGCGACTCGTGCAGCAGGTTGACCCGCAGGTCGACGTCGTCCGTGGCCGACGTGACGGCCGATCCCGTGTAATAGGACTGGATGATCTGGGCGGCGCTGCGCCCGGCGACCGCCTGGCCGTAGGCGCCGTACTGGCTCATGCCGACGCCGTGGCCGAAGCCGCTGCCGGCGAACACGAACGACGTCGGCGCAGCCGACGCGGCCCCCCCGGACGTCATGCCGACCAGCGGCACCACGAGCGTGAGCGCGACGAACACAGACCCCAGTCGGCGGCGCATGGGCTCCATGTTGTCCGATTTCGGCGACGGGTCGTGTCAGGCGGCCGTCTGGCGGGCAGCCACGGCGAGCGCACGGCGGGCGGCGGCGACGCCCTGGCGCCCCGTCTCGCGGGTCCGCTCGTCGAGCCGCCACGCGCCCGACGCCGTGTCGATCAGCGTGAGCTGGGCGGTGTCGTTCTCCATGCCGACAACGATGACAGGGGGGTGTGACAACAACGCCGGGACCGGCCGGGATCGACCACCCGGCGGACCCGGCGTGGGACGATCTCGGCACCGATGGAACGCCGCGACGCCACGCCAGCGACCGTCTTCCACTGGCTGCGGGAGCTGGCCCGCACGCTACCCGGGCTCCTGCCCGGCGGACCGCTGTCGCCGGCCACGACGCACCGCATCCTCGTGGCCGTGAGCGACGAGCACACGGCCGCCACGTGGACGTACGTCCACGACGCGTGGCTCGAGTTCCGGGGCGCGGGCGAGGCCACCGACGGCGACGAGCCGTTCATCGGTTACGCCCGCGCCTGCGCGAGGGAGCAGCGACCGCTCGACACGACCGTGCTCGACGCCACGCTCCCGAAGCACGCCGTCGTCCAGCTCCGGGCGCTCGTCGCCGGCGGCGAGCTCGCCAACCTCACGGCCGACGCCGCTGACCGGCTGGTCGCCACGGTCACCGGGAGGCGCACGAACGCGAACCTCCGCCCCGTTCGCCTCGCATGGGACGCCGCGCTCGCCACCGTCGGCGCGCCCGTGGCGGCGACGGGCATCGCCGCCGCGACGGCGGCCCGCCTCGTCCAGCGCCTCGCGCCCCCTCCGCGCAGCATCGAGACACCCGACGACGACGAGGCCAACCTCCTGACCCACGTCGTCGCCGACACCGTCAGAGCGTGGACGGCGAACGCCGGCGTCCGCCTCGTCCTGCTGCGCCTCCCGTTCAGCGTCACCGTCGGGCTCCGGGACGGCCTTTCGGAGTGCACCGTCCGCCTGGGCCGCGGCCGGGCGCAGGTCATGAACGGCATCGCGCCCGACGCCGTCGTCCTGCTCGAGGGGGAGCTCGGCCCGGTGCTGCGCAACGCCGCGACCGCGGCCGTCGAGCACCTCGGTCACGTCCGCATCAGGAAGGCCTGACACACCACACCTCGTAGAGTCGCCGCCGCGATGGACGCGATGACGTTCTACGGCCTGCGACCGACCGAGGACCCCGGCAACTGGATCCTGCCGATCGAGACGCGGCTGTGCTCGGGCACCGGCTTCCTCTTCGGCGGCGCCGGCCTCGGCAGTTGCGTCGAGGCGCTGGAGCGGACGACCGGGCGTCACATCGTGTGGGCCACCGCGCAGTTCCTGAACTTCGCCCCGCCCGAGAAGAACCTCGACATCGCCGTCGACGAGAGTGTGCGCGGCCACCAGGTGAGCCAGGCCCGCGCCGTCGGCCGGGTCGACGGCAAGGAGATCCTCACCGTCAACGCCGCGCTCGGCAGCCGGCCCGACGTCCCGTTCCACGGGTCGTGGTCGGAGATGCCGAGCGTCCCCGGCCCCGACGACTGCCCGCCCCGCGAGCTCATGGCCCACCACCGCGGCACCATCGCCGACTCCATCGAGATGCGCATCGCGAAGGGCCGGATGATGGACGAGCTGCCCGGTCCGCCGGGCGACGGCCGCACTGCGCTCTGGGTCCGCATCGCCGGGCTCGACCTGACGCAGAGCTCGCTGCTGGCGATCTTCGGCGACTTCGTCCCGATGGGGATCGGCCAGTCACTCGGCGAGCGCGCCGGCGGAAACAGCCTCGACAACACGCTCCGCATCGCCCACCGTCACCCGACCGACTGGATCCTCGCCGACGTCCGCGTCCACGCGGTCAACGACGGCTTCGGCCACGGGCTCATCCACCTGTGGGCCCAGGACGGCGTGTTGCTCGGCACCGCCAGCCAGTCGACGATCGTCCGCAAGTGGAGAGAGGACCGACGATGACCCGCTACGGCATCACCGTCCCGTTCAACGGACCGCTGCACGCCCAGCGCGAGTGGTTCGAGGAGTGCGCCGATCTCGGGTACACGGACTTCTGGTCGAGCGAGGCGGACGGCACCGACGGGTTCACCCCGCTCGTGCTCGCGTCGACGTGGACGCCGGCGATGCGCCTCGGTCAGGCGATCCTCCCCGCCTACCTCCGGGGTCCCGCGCTGCTGGCCCAGTCGGCGGCCGCGCTGTGCGAGGCCGCACCGGGCCGCGTCGCCATCGGGATCGGCACGTCGTCGAACGTCATCGTCGAGCGCTGGAACGGCATCGCGTTCGACAAGCCGTACCAGCGCGTGCGCGACACCGTCCGCTTCCTCAAGGCCGCGCTCGCGGGCGAGAAGGTGAAGGAGGACTACGAGACGTTCTCCGTCAACGGCTTCAAGCTCGGGCGCCCGCTGCCCGCGCTCGGTATCGAGCCGCCGCCCGTGCTCGTCGCCGCGCTCCGCCCCGGCATGCTCCGACTCGCCGGTCGCGAGGGCGACGGCGCCATCATCAACTGGCTCAGCGCCGACGACGTGAAGACAGTCGTGCCCCACGTCGGCGAGCCCGGGACCAAGGAGATCGTCTGCCGCATCTTCTGCGCGCCCGGCATCGACAAGGACACCGCCCGAGCCGCGGGCCGGTTCGCCGTCGCCGCCTACCTGAACGTCCCGGTCTACGCCGCGTTCCACGAGTGGCTCGGCCGAGGCGACGTCCTGCGCCCGATGTGGGACGCATGGAAGGCGGGCGACCGGCAGGCCGCGCTCGCCGCCATCCCCGACGAGGTGGTCGACGACCTCGTCGTCAGCGGGACCCCCGAGGAGTGCCGGGCCCACGTGCAGCGCTACATCGACAACGGCGTGACGACGACCGCCCTGGCCATCCTCCCGTTCCCGGGTGTCGACGCCCGCCAGGCGACGAGGGACCTGGCCCCGCGCTAGCGCTTCAGCGCTTCAACCTCGGGACATACGCGCCGATATCCAGAGGGATGTCTCTCGTTCGGCGGCTTCTCCCTTCGTTCCTCGCGCTCGCGCTGACGCTCACCGGCGTCGCCGCGCTGCCCGCCCCGCCCGCACACGCAGCGGGCACGCTGGCGTGGCCGCACTTCCTGAAGATCCACGTCGAGAACCGGCGCACCGACACCCGCGTGATCATCGACGCCGGGTGGGCGAACCGGCGGTGGGCGTCGCAGCCCGGCGTCGTCGCCGGTGACTACCTCGTGCGCGTCGACCAGAGCGGGTTCGTGCGCTCGCTCGACGACCAGCTGGCGTTCTTCCCGAACGGCGGCGCGTCCGGCGACCTCGTCGTGCACGTCCAGGCACCGGGCGTCGACGGCGACGACGCGTTCGCGTTCACGCCCGGATCGACGCTCGTCGCCAAGACGCCGCGCTACGCCGCGAGCCCGGGCAACACCGTCGCCGACGTGCAGCCGTACGTGCCCACGTTCACGCTGCCGATGGACTTCGAGATCAACGTCACCGGCATGTGCCGCCCGAACCAGTACCTCCAGGTCGCGCCCGAGTGGACGAACACCGTGTGGCGCACGCCGGACGGCACCGGCCCCGGCAACTACCGCGTCCGTCTCAACGCCGACGGGAGCGTGACGTCGCTGGACGGCAAGGTCGCGTGGTCTCGAGTGGCGGCGCAGCCGTGGGACTGGGGCCACCAGATCCTCGGCGTGCTGATCGTGCACTCGTGTGATCCCAAGGCCGACGGCGCCGACATCGTCGGCTTCGGCCGCAACGCCGACAACGGCCAGCTCAACCACATGACGACGTGGTCGCAGGCGCCCGACGGCGGCTACGGATGGCAGCCGTTCAACTGCGGTAGCGGCGGCGCGTGCTCGTCCGAGCCGCGGCCCGACGGGTTCTACGGCGGCAACTGGATCGTGTTGCAGCGACCGGCGCCGGTGCCGCCGCCGGTGAACCTCGCTGCGCAGCGACTCAACGCCGCGTCGCAGCCGGTCGTGTCGGTCGCTGCGAGCCAGGCGCAGTTCGCCGCGGGCTCGACGAACGACGCGGTGCTCGCCCGCTTCGACAACTTCGCCGACGCGCTCGCCGGCATCCCGCTGGCGCTGAAGAAGCAGGGCCCGCTGCTCCTGTCCTCGAGCGGTGGCGTCGAGGCCGAGGTCGTGCGCGAGATCCAGCGCGTCGTCCGCAAGGGCGGCAACGTCTGGTTGCTCGGTGGCACGAACGCGCTGTCCACCAACGTCGAGTCGACCATCCGCCAGTTCGGCTACACGCCGCGGCGGCTCGCCGGCGGGACGCGCGTCGAGACCGCGGTCGAGGTCGCCAAGGAGATCGGTCCCGCGTCGAACGCGTTCGTCGTGAACGCGTGGAACTTCCCGGACGCGCTCTCGGCCGGTTCCGCGGCGGGCGCGGTGTCGGGCGGCGCGCACGTCCTGCTGACGAACGTCGACTCCGTGCCGGCCGCGACCTCGCTGCAGCTCGAGACCGGCCTGTACTCGTCGCGCATCGTGTTCGGCGGCGCGGCGGCGGTGAACGACTCGACGTACGGCGCGCTGCGTGGGACCGAACGGGTGTGGGGCGCGGATCGCGACGCGACCGCGGCGGCCGCCGGCTCGCGCTTCTACCCGTCGGCGTCGACGGTCTGGCTCGCCGGGGGCTCGGACTTCGTGGGTGGCATCGCCGGCGGCGCGATGGCGGCGCGCCAGCACGGTCCGCTCCTGCTCGCGTCGGGCGGGCTCGGTGACGCGCTCCGCGCCTACCTGAAGACGACGAAGCCGACGTCGGGCTACGTCGTCGGCGGGCTCGACGACGGCGTCGTCACCGCCGTGTTCGGCCAGCCCTCACACTGAGCTGATCCGGCGAAGCAGCTTGCGCATGCCGCCGAGCCAGCGGTCTCGATCGTCGGCGCGGCGCCGCTCGTAGTCGGCGACCTCCGGGTGCGGGAGGATCAGGAAGCGTTCGTCGGCGAGCCCGCGCAGCACGGTCTCGGCGACGACGTCTGGCTCGAGCGCGTTCGCGCCGAGGAGTGCCTCGCCCGCGGGCCCGGCGCCGGCGAGCATGTTCGTGCGCACGCCTTGCGGGCACAGGCACGACACCTTCACGCCGGCGTCGCCGTAGTGGATCGCGACCCACTCGGCGAACGCGACGGCGGCGTGCTTCGTCACCGAGTACGGCGCGCCGCCGAGCTGCGTGAGGAGACCGGCGGCGGATGCGGTCGTGAGCAGGTAGCCCTCTCCGCGCGCCACCCAACCGGGCAACAGCGCGCGGGCGGCGTAGACGTGCGCCATCACGTTCACGTCCCAGGTGCGCTGCCACGCGTCGTTCGCGATCTCGACACCCCCCATCGTGCCGATGCCGGCGTTGGCGCAGAACAGGTCGACGGGTCCGTGCCCGTCCTCGGTCGTGGCGACGAGTCGCTGCACGTCGTCCTCGCGCGAGACGTCGATCGCCACGGCGGTGGCGACCGGGCCGATGCCGGCTGCGACCGCCGACGCCGCGTCACCGTCGAGGTCGGCGACGACGAGCGCGCGCGGCGACTCCTTCGCGAACCGCCGGCACAGCGCGGCGCCGATGCCGTTCCCGCCGCCGGTGACGACGACGACCTTGTCGCGCAGCTCCATCAGGCGAGGACGGCCGCCGCCGCGCGGATCGTCGCGTCGATCGTGGCGCGACGGTCCTCACCCCACGGCAGCGGGAACACGATCGGGACCTCGACGCCGGCATCGGCGTAGGCCTGGACGCGGTCGCGCACCTCGTCCTCCGTGCCGACGAAGTCGATCTCCTGGGCGAACTCGAACGACACCGCGCCGACCGCGGCCGTGCGGTCGCCGGCGGCGTGCCGCTCGCGCACCGCGGCGACGTCGTCGGCGAAGCCGGCCCGCTCGAAGTTGCGCGCGTACGAGTCGACGGTCGCGTAAGAGAAGACGTCGTAGCGCGCGTTGTCGATGGAGTACTCGGGGTCGCCGACGCCGACGTGCGCGTAGCAGTAGATCGTCGCGTCGCCGCCCGCCCTGACCTGCTCGACGGACCACTTCACGTGCGAGTGCGGGAGGTAGTTGAGCAGCACGCCGTCGGCGATCTCACCGGCGAGGCGCAACATCCCCTCGTTGAGCGCGCCGACGACGATCTTCGGCGTGCGCTCACTGCGGGTCTTGAGCCCCAGCCGGAAGCCCTTGATGGTGTAGAAGTCGCCGGCGAAGTCGACCTTCTCGCCGCTGAGGCACTGCCGAAGCACGGTCACGAACTCGCGCACCTGCGCCAGCGGCCGCGTCGACTCGTACGGTGCGCCGTGCCATCGACCGGCGACGACCGGTGACGAGATGCCGATGCCGATGAGGACGTCGCGATCGGGTACGAGGTTCTGCAGTGTGGCCGCCGCCATCGCCAGCAGCGGCGGTGTGCGCAGCTGCAGCGCGAGGACGCCGGTGCCGAGGCCGATCGCCGACGTCGATGCGCCGAGCGCGCCGAGCGACGTGAACGCCTCGGGGCCGTTCGCCTCGGCGACCCAGAACGACTCGTAGCCGAGTGACTCCGCGTCGCGTGCGACGTTGATGGCGAGCGGGAGGCCGAGCGGTTGGAACGGCGCTGAGGTGAGTCCGAGCGGCACCTGGTGCGTCAGACCTTGCGGCCGGCGAACGCGAGCAGCCGAGTCGTCGCCGGCGCGTCGTCGTGACACGGCTGCTCGGGACCGAAGACGTTCGGCGACCGCATGGCGCCGCCCATCATCTGCTCGTTGCGGCGGCCCACCTCCAGTGATGCCTCGGCGAGCTCCGCGTCGTCGAACGACTGCCCGGTGGCGTGCGCGAGGTCAGCCGCGTGGATCGCCGTGTCGATCGTGAAGATGCTGTGCACGGCCTGCCCCGGCATCGTGCCGAACGGCAGCTCGATCATCTTGCCGGCGACCGCAGGGTCGCTGAACGCGTCGGCCATCTCGTCGGCCGCCGCCGCGTACCGCTCACGGAAGTCGTCGCCGACGAGGTCCGGCGACATGATCTGCTGCATCACGGACTGCGGAACCGAGCCCTCACGCGCCGCCGCGCTGCTCATCAGCGCGCCCCCGAGCATGTGGGCGAGGAGCGCCTTGACGTCCCACTCGCTGCACGGCGTCGGTGCGGTCAGCTGGTCGTCACGGACGCCGGCGACGATCTGCTTCGCCTGCGCGACGGCCCGCTCCATGTGCGTGTTCGGGTCCATGCCGGGACCGTAGTCCCGCGCGTGACTACGACGCGGCGGCGGCGTCGAGGACGATGTCGACGTCGACCTCGAGCGCGCCGGCGAGCTGCTCGAGCTTCGCCGGCTCGGGCTCGTGACGGCCGTGGACCCACCGGCTGATCGTCGTGACGTCCAGACCGGCGCGCCCGGCGAGATCCTCACGGCTCAGACCGAGGCGGCGTTGCTGCGTGCGGATCAGGCGGCCGAGCGGCGTCAGCGCGGGATCGCGCCGGGGCAGGGCGGCGGCGAGCGCGTCGACGGCCACGTCGAGCGCATCGGCGAGCCCGACGAGGTCGTGATCGCGCGGCGTCTTCTCGCCGAGCTCCCACGCCCGGACCGTGCGCGGCATCACCCCGACGCGCTCGGCGAGATCGTCACGCGTGAGCTGCAGCTCCTCACGCCGCTGACCGAGGAGCCGGCCGAACGCCGACAGGTGCGTCACGTCGACCCGCACCGGCACCGACACGAGCTGCGACGTCGCGGCCACGGTCAGGTCGAGGAAGTCGGCGATCGCTCGGAGGAACCGCGAGTCGGGGACGGCGCGGCCGATCTCCCATCCCGCGTACGTCGCCTGCGCGACGCCGAGCTGCTTGCCGGCCTCGGCCTGGCTGATGCCCCGGGCCGAGCGCTCCTCGCGGAGCCGGCGGGCGATCTCGGGCCGGTCGTCGGTGGCTCGTGCCGCGGGCGCGTCGTGCTCGCCCAGCGTCGTGAACTCGGCGCCGTCGAGGGCGAGGACTGCGAGCAGCCGGACGAGGCTCTCGGGCGACGGTCGAGCACCGCCCCGTTCCCACCGCCGGATCGACTCCTCGGTCACGGCGAGGCGGGCGGCGAGCTGGGCGCGGTTCATGCCGGCGCGCTTGCGCGCCGCCTCGAGCCGCTGTCCGAGACGCGGCCCCCAGGCGCGGGGCACCACGTCGCGGTCGTGTTCGACCACGCCCACGGTCCAGATGGTCCCACGCTCCGTGCGGTTTGGCCATACCCATGGCCTCGCTCTGCGTCGCTGCGCTCCTTGCCGCTCGGCTGGCGCTCGTCGCTGGCGCTTCCCTCGCGCCGGCCCATGGCCTCGCTCTGCGTCGCTGCGCTCCTTGCCGCTCGGCTGGCGCTCGTCGCTGGCGCTTCCCTCGCGCCGGCCCACCCGACGGCGACCGGTACGCTCCGGCCGCCATGCGGCACGGCCGGCGCCCCCGACTGCCCGCGACGCCGGTGCCCCGCTGCCCGATGTGCGGCTCGTACCGCCGGTACCGGTACGCCCACCTCGAGGCGGGCGACTACGTCCGCTGCCGGCGGTGCGCGACGGTGTTCGCCGACCCCCGCCCGTCGGACGCCGTGCTCGTCAGCCGGCTCGACGAGTTCGCCCCCGACACGACGGCGGACACGCCCGAGGCGCTCGACGCGATGGTCGAGGGCGAGCGGTGGAAGCTCGATCTCGTCGTCCCGGCGGCACCGCCCGCCGCGCGTCCCCGGCTGCTCGACGTCGGGTGCGGCAGCGGGGCGTTCGTGGCCGCGGCCGCCCGCGCCGGCTACGACGCCGAGGGCCACGACCTCGCCCCGAAGGTCGCCGCCGCGGCCGCCCGCCGCTGGTCGCGACCGGTCCACACCGGCGACCTGCGCGCGCTGGCGACGGAGCGTCCGGGCGCGTTCGACGTCGTCACGATGTGGGACGCGCTCGAGCACGCGGTGTCGCCACGCGACCTGCTCGACGACGTCGCCCGGCTGCTCGCGCCCGGCGGCCGCGTGTTCGTGCTGTCGCCGAACTCCCACGGCGTGTCGGCGCGGACGCTGCACGGCCGGTGGTGGGCGTTCGGCCCCAACGACCACCTCGTCCTGTTCAGCGGCGACGCGCTCGCCGACGCGCTGCGCGACGCCGGTCTCACCGTCGACGTCGTCACCACCCGTTCGCTGTCGCCGCCCTACCCTCCCGAGGACGCCGACCCGAGGCGCCCGCTCATGCGTGCGTACAACCTCGTGGCCCGCCGCGACGCGCTCCAGAACTGGCTCGCCGGGCGCGGCCTCGGCGACTGGATCCTGGCGATCGCCTACAGCGAACCGGCGCGCGTGAGCTCGTAGTCGGTCGCGCTGTTGCCGCTGACGACGGACACCTCGGCGACGTAGGTACCGCCGTCGTCGAACAGGCAGTTCGGGTCGCCGACCTTCGCCGTGGCGGGGACACCGTCGCCGCTGACGGCCTTGGCGACCTCGTCGCCCTCGGGGTCGAGGATGCGCACGCGCTGGGCCACGTTCGCGGGCGCGGTGAGCGTGACGCGCAGCTCGCCGTCGCACAGGAGCTGGAAGCGGTCGTCGACGCGCATCGGATACCGGTCGACGTCGGTGCCGGGGACGAGATTGGCGTGCAGCGAGCGACCGTTCACGAACGCCGTGCCGTCGGCCGTGTCGGGCGCCGCCTCGCAGCCGTTGGTCGCGATGCCGTCATAGTCGGCGTGGTCGTCGATGCAGGCGCGGCCGTCGGTGTACGGGGCGACGGGCGCGCCGCCGCACGGTTGATACGGCAGCGGGTGACACGGCGTCGTGCCGCCGGGCGCGGCCGCGAGCTGCTTCCCGCGGTCGTCGCCGCGGTCGACCACGACCAGCGCGGCGACGAGGGCGATCACGACGACGGCGATGCCGACGCCGGCCCGGACGGCCGTCGACCGTCGCGCTGGGCGCGGACGGCGCCGCCGAGCGGTTGCGCCGCCGGTCCCGTGGGGGCCGCCGGCGAGCGCGGCCGCCGACGGACGCCGGCGCGGCTCGCGGTCGAGCATCGCCCGCAGCCGCCGGCGCAGCGATGCGGGCACGTCGCCGCCGCGGACCCCGCCGAGGTCGGCCCGCCCCCGCGACGCCCTGGCGAACGCCGCCGCGGCCGGGCCGTCGCCCCACGGCCCGCGCCCCGTGAGCGCGAACAGCAACGTGGCGCCCAGGGCGAACACGTCGCTCGCCGGCCCGGCCGGTTCGCCGCGCGCCTGCTCGGGCGCCATGTACGCCGGCGTGCCGACGACGACCCCGTCGCCGGTGAGGCCCGTCGTCACGTCGCTCGCCCGGGCGACGCCGAAGTCGGCGAGGAACGCGTCGCCGCCCGCGTCGAACAGGACGTTCTGCGGCTTCACGTCGCGGTGCACGATCCCGGCGCGGTGGGCGGCGGCAAGCGCGCCCACCAGCCGCTCCGACAGCGCCAGGACGGCGTCCGCCGGCAGCGGGCCGTCGCTCGCCACGCGGTCGGCGAGCGTGCCGCCCTCGTAGTACGGCATGACGAGGACGACGTCGTCACCGTCGGTCTCGACGTCGAGCAGGGGCACGATCGCCGGGTGGTCGAGGCGGCGCAGCACGTCCGCCTCGCGCCGGATGCGGTGGCGGGCATCGTCGAGCTCGGGGGCCGACCCGTGGAGCGCGAGGCGCTTGCGGGCGACCGGGCGGCCGTCGGGGCCGACGGCGAGCTCCACGACGCCGGTGGCGCCCCGGCCCAGGCGGCGCACGACCGTCCAGCCCACGAAGCGGGAGGCTACTGGTCGTTCAGGCGGCCATCGGGAGCGCCGATAGACCCGGAAGGTGACGGATGTTGGTCACAGGGCGCGGGTAGCGTGGGCGCCAAGCCACGCGCCGTCACCCTGTGACGGCCGCCACGGAAGATCGCACGAGCCACTCACGTTGGGACGAACAACATGACTGCCATCCTCGACAGCGAAATCGTCACCGAAGCGCTGGCCATCATCGACCGTGGACTCATCGAGCTCTCCCAGCGCGAGCTCGTGTCGACGGCCGAGGCGACCGACCTGCTCCTCGACGTGCGCTCGCTCCTCGCTGGTGCGCTCGACGAGTTCGACGTCGACGACCTCGAGGTCCCTGTCGGCAGCTGAACAACTCTTCGCAACTCGCCCACGGCCGGGCAGTTCGACCACGCGGCGCCTCCGGGCGCCGCGTGTCGCGTCTGCGGACTGCGGTGTACCCCGCTAGCGGGGGATCCGGGTCCGCTTGAACTCGTTGAGGTCGGTCCAGCCGGCGAGCAGGTCGACGATCCGCTCGATGGTCTGACGGCCGGACTCCCGGTCCTCGCCGGGCCGGTGCATCACCCGCACGAACACCGCCTGGTCGCCGGCGATGAACGTCGGGACGCCGAAGACGTCGTGCGACTCGACGACCTCCTCGTGCTCGCGCCGGAACGTGGCCAGCGGACGGCCCGACGCGATCTCGTCGAACACGGCGTCGGCGTCGAGGTGGCGGGAGAGCACGGACCGGACGACGCCCTCCTCGCGGATGTCCTTCGCGTCGTCGTGGCGCGCCCGGAACAGGTCGAGGTGCACCGCCAGGAACGCGTCGGGGAACGCGTCGCGCACGGCGATCCCGGCCTGCATGGCGAGCAGCGCCGGCGCCTTCGCCGGGTCGTCCCACACGGCGGGTTGCCCCTCCTCGACGTGGACCTGGTTGAGCGAGAACGGGACGAAGCGCACGTCCCAGTCGGCACCGCCCTGGAGGGCGGCGGCGACGTGCTCGTGGCCGTTGCGGGCGAAGGGACAGCGGTAGTCCCAGGTGACTGCGAACTGGAGCGTCATGACGTGTGCACCGGACCTGGTCGAACGGGGAGGGGGAGCAGCTTTCGCCCTACCCACCCTATGGCGAGTCCGATCGGTATCCCCGCGGCCACGTCGGACGCGTGGTGGATCTTCACGTACACGCGGCTGGCGGCGACGATCGCGGCGGCGCCGTAGTACAGCGGGGCGAGCGGGTCGTCCTCGCTGAGGAGCACCGCGGCGCAGAACGCCGACGTCGCGTGCCCGCTCGGGAAGCTCGACGTCCGCGGTCGCCGGAGGCGCAGCGGTCGCGCCCCCTCGTGGACGGGTCGGGTCCGGCGGAACAGCGACTTGATGCCGACGTTCACGAGCGCGGACTCGGCGGCGAGGACGGTGCCGACGCGCACCGCCGCGTGCCAGTCGTGCTCGGACCGCGCTCCCCGGGCCGCGCCGAGCAGGAGCCAGATCAGGCTGTGGTCGCCGAGCTCCGACGCGCCGTAGAAGACGCGGTCGGCGACGGGGTTGCCGCGCAGCTTGTCGAACGCGGCGTCGACCCGCTGGTCGAAGTCGGCGATGCGTCGTCGGGTGCGGTGCGACAGCGCCACTAGCGGTGCGTACGCCGGATCATCGGGCGGTTCTGACGGGCCTCCCCGCCGCTGGCGTCGTTCATCGGCCTCGCGGTGGGGCAAGGCCAGCGCGTCGGCCTCGCGCCTCGCCAGCGACGACGATGCCTCGCCACAACCGCGCCGCTGCCCGGAGCACGCACCGCTACATAGTCAACCAGCGGCGGCCGCTGTGACCATCTCGCCGCCCCACGCCGGGCAGTGCGCCTTGAACGCGCACCAGTCGCACAGGCGTCCGGGCCGGGGGCGGAAGTCGTCGCGCTCGCACGCCCGCTCGACCGCCGTCCAGATGGCCGACGCCCGGTTGGCCATCCCCTTGATCGACTGGTCGGACGGCGTGGCGACGATGGCGACGGGCGGGTCGGACAGGTAGAGCAGCTGGATGCGCGCCGGGCGGCGGCCGAGCATCTGCTCGCACAGCAGCGCGTAGAAGTGGACGCCGCCGAGCTTGCCCTGCTCGTAGCGCTCGCCCGGCGCCCGCCCGGTCTTGTAGTCGGTGACGACGAGCTCGCCGTCGGCGTCGAGCTCGAGCCGGTCGATGATGCCGGCGAGCCTCAGGCTTCCCAGCGTCGCCTCGAGGCGGAGCTCGAGGCCGATCGGGTTGATCGTCGTCGGGTCCTCGAGGTCGAAGTAGCGGCGGACACGGTCGGCGGCGTCGGCCCGGAACGCCTCGGCGTCGTCGAGCTCGAGGTCCGTGTACTCGTCGTCGTGCTCGATGACCTCCACCCACGCCCGGTCGAGCTTCGCCATCGCCATCTCGAGCGTGCGCGCCGGCGGCGCTTCCTCTGCGAACAGCAGCTCGAGCGCCCTGTGCACCAGCGTCCCCTTGGCCGCGGCCGGCGACGGGGGCTCGGGCAGCCGGTCGATCGCGGAGTAACGGAACGCCAGCGCGCAGTCCTTGAACGAGGCGACCTTCGAGGGCGACAGCGAGGACGGGAGCGGCAACGGCATGACGCTTCGGAGGTTACGACCGGGGTGTGACAGGAACGCGGAACCCCACCCCTGCCCCGGCCCCGATTCCGCATCATGAAACGAAAGTGGGGGTCCCAGCCCCCACTTTCGTTTCATGCAACGAAAGTGGGGGTTGATCAGCCCCCGAGGAACGCCCGGCGGATCGACGCCGCCACCGCCGCCGGGTCCTCGAGCGGGGCGAAGTGACCGAGCCCGTCGAGCACCTCGGTGCGGGCCGACGGCATCCGCTCGGCCTGCATCGCCAGCACCGCGGGCGTGATCGTGTCCGACCTCGCACCGCACGCCAGCGTCACGGGGCACCGCACGTCGCCGAGGTGCGCGAACGCGTCGTGGACGGGTGCCATCCGGTACACCTCGGCTTCGTCCTCGCGATGGCACTTCAGGCGCACGGTCCCGTCGGCGACGTCGTCGAAGCCCCAGTCGACGTAGGCCCGCAACGCGTCCGGGTGCAGCGCCGAGAACGGTGGCTTCGCCGAGAAGTTGGCGTACGCGTCGTCCTTCGACGCGAACACCTCGCGCCGGCGCAGTGCGCCCTGGGAGAGCGGGTTGTCCTCGTGCGGCAGCGCCGCGCCCGCCGGGAACACGATCGGCTCGAAGCAGTACAGGGCGCGGAACGTCCCGGGCCGGGCGATCTCGGCGAGCAGCACCGCGGCGCCGCCGCCGGAGTGGCCGACGGCGAACGGCCGGTCCAACCCGAACGAGTCGATGACCGCCAGCACGTCGTCGGCGAAGCCGTGCCAGTCGAAGTTGCGTCCCTCCGGCGACGTCGAGTCGCCGTGCCCGCGCTCGTCGAACGTGAAGCCGCGGAAGGCGTCGGCGAGCGACGAGAACAGCGGCGTCCAGACGTGGCCGTGGAACCCGGTCGCGTGCGCGAACAGCAGCGGCGGCCCGTCACCGCCGAGCTCGTAGGCGGCGACCTCGACGCCGAGCGTGGAAGGGATGCGGCGCATCCCCGCTGTCTACCGCAGCCGGTCGGCGGGCTACGCCGCCTCGGTGTCGAGCGTGGCGATGATGCGCCCGATCTCGGCCTCACCGAGCTGCAGGTTGCCCGTCGTCAGCAGGTCGCGGAGCAGGCGGCGGGGCACGACGGTCGCTTCGGCGACGCGCGACGTCACGCGGTCGACGACGACGAGCGGGTCGACGAACGGCGCCCACGAAAGGCGGGCGGCGAGGGTGTTCCGGACACGCACGGCGGCCCCGGCGACGCGCCGGGCGGCGGCGCACAGGTCCGGCTCGCCGTCGGAGAGGGCGAACGCGCCGGTGGGCCCGACCACCACGAGCACGCCCTCGACATCGAGCGCCTGGTAGCCGACCGGAAGGTCTTCGAGAACTGCTGACATCGCGTGACGTGGCCTCCGAACGAGCGGCAACACGTTCTTGGATATCGGCACGCCGCCAGACGTCCCTTAGAGAATCCTGGGTCGTACGGACTACCGACCGCTCTGTACGTACGCTCGGCCGTCTCATGAAGCTGCCGGTGAAGCCCCCCGTCCTCCCCATGCTCGCCAAGCTCGCCCGCGAGCTCCCGCGCGCGGAGGGGCTGATCTACGAGCCCAAGTGGGACGGATTCCGCTCGATCGTGTTCCGCGACGGCGACGACGTCGAGCTCGGGAGCCGCAACGCCAAGCCGCTCACCCGCTACTTCCCCGAGCTCGTCGACGCGATCAAGGAGCAGTTCCCGCCGAGAGCGGTCGTCGACGGCGAGATCGTCGTCACCGGGCCGGACGGCCTCGACTTCGACGCGCTGCAGAACCGCATCCACCCCGCGGCGTCCCGGATCAACCTTCTCTCCAACGAGACGCCGGCGTCGTTCGTCGCCTTCGACCTCCTCGCGCTCGACGACGAGGACCTGCGCGAGCAGCCCTTCGCCGACCGGCGGACGCGCCTCGAAGCCGCGTTCGCGACCGCGACGCCGCCGATCCACCTGACTCCGGCGACCACCGACCCGGCCGTCGCCGAGGACTGGTTCGAGCGCTTCGAGGGCGCCGGGCTCGACGGCGTCGTCGCCAAGTCGCCGACGCTCGCCTACAAGGCGGACGAGCGGGTCATGATCAAGGTGAAGCACGAACGCACCGCCGACTGCGTCGTCGCCGGCTTCCGGTGGCACAAGTCCGGCGGCGTCGTCGGGTCGCTGCTGCTCGGGCTGTACGACGACGCCGGCGACCTCCACCACGTCGGCGTGATCGGTGCGTTCCCGATGGCGCAGCGCAAGGCACTCGTCGACGAGCTCGCCCCGCTGCGCGAGAACGCGCTCGACGGCCACCCGTGGGCGGCGTGGGCGGAGGCGATCACCGCGTCGGGCAACAGCGGGCGCATGCCCGGCGGGCTCTCACGTTGGTCGCAGGGCAAGGATCTGTCGTGGGAGCCGCTGCGCGCCGAGCGCGTCGTCGAGGTGAACTACGAGCAGGTGCAGGGCGGGCGGTTCCGCCACCAGGCCCGCTTCCGGCGCTGGCGGCCCGACCGCGATCCCCGCTCGTGCACGTACGACCAGCTCGAGACGCCGACCCCCGAGCTGCTCGCGAACGTGTTCGGGTCGGGGTAGGGGTCGCGGACGTCCGTAGACTCCCCGACGCCGTGACCGCGACGAAGTTCCGCGTCGTCCTCGCCGATGACATCGCCGACGCGCGCTTCCTCACCCGGGCAACCCTCGAGGCGAGTGGGCTGTTCGAGGTCGTGGGCGAGGCCGTGGACGGCAACGACGTCATCCGCCTCACCGGCGACCTGAAGCCGGACATCGTCCTGCTCGACGTCTCGATGCCGCGCATGGACGGCGTGGCCGCGCTGCCGGCGCTCACGGATGCGTCGCCGGCGACCAAGGTCGTGGTGTTCTCGAGCTTCTCGGCGTCGCGCATGGAGGCCGTCGTCCGCAGCCGCGGCGCGGTCGGCTACATCCAGAAGTCGCTCACCCAGAAGCAGCTCGTGCCGCAGCTCGTCGAGGTCACCGGCGTGATGGCGATCGCCCAGCAGGCGCTGTCGCAGGCCGGCTGCACGCTCGCCGCCGACCTCACGAGCGCGCGCCAGGCGCGAGCGTTCGTCGACGAATGCCTCGCCCGGTGGGACGCCGGCGACGCCATCGACACCGTCGTGCTGCTCGTCAGCGAGCTCGTCACGAACGCCGTGCTCCATGCCGGCTCCGAGGTGGACCTGTCCGTGCGGCTGCTGCCCGACGCCGTGCGCGTGGAGGTCGTCGACACCAGCCCGGTCATCCCGTCGCCGCAGGAGGCCGACGAGGACGACACGTCGGGTCGTGGGCTGGCGATCATGGACGCGATGGCCGCGGCATGGGGGATCGACCCGCTGCCCGACGGCAAGCGCGTGTGGTTCGAGGTCCCGCGCCTCGCCGGGTCCGCCGTCTGAGGCGGTAGCGACCCGGCCCGACCACAGAACTCTTCGCGGAATCCGCCCTGTGAGGGCGGGTTCGCGCGGAAAGGTCGGGAGAGGCGCGCTCGCCACGGCACCCTCCGCCGTCTGACGGAGCACGTGCCTCCGCCAAATGGCGGAGCGTGTCACGATGGTGCGCAGTTCCCGCGGGGTCGAACGGACGGAGGCGCCCGAAAATGGCAACGAGGACGTCGGCGCGTGGACGCGCCGGAACGGCGGCCGGCAACGGCGACAAGGCGAACGGATCGGCGGCGAGAGCGGCGGCGGGCACGCCCGACGAGGCGCTGCTGGTCGACCTCCTCGCCGCGCTGCGCGCCGCCAGCGAGGGTGACTTCTCCGTCCGGCTGCGCTCGCGCCGCGGCGGCGTCGCCGGCGAGGTCATCGAGGCGTTCAACACCCTCGTCACCCGCAACGCCCGCTTCAGCCGCGAGCTGGAGCGCGTCCGCAAGGCCGTCGGGCGCGAAGGGCGCATGAACGAGCGGTTCGACTCGGCCGACTTCGGCGGCGCGTGGTCCGCCAACGCCGACGCCGTCAACGGCCTCGTCGAGGACCTCGCTCGCCCGACGACCGAGGTGGCCCGCGTCATCGTCGCCGTCGCGGAGGGCGACCTCACGCAGAAGATGGCCCAGACGATCGACGGTCAGCCGGTGAAGGGCGAGTTCCTGCGCATCGGTACCGCCGTGAACCGGATGGTGGATCAGCTGTCGTCGTTCGCCGACGAGGTGACCCGGGTCGCGAGGGAGGTGGGCACGGAGGGGATCCTCGGTGGCCAGGCGCGGGTGAAGGGTGTGAGCGGCACGTGGGCGGACCTCACCGACTCCGTGAACTTCATGGCGTCGAACCTGACGACGCAGGTGCGCAACATCGCCCAGGTGACGCCCGCGGTGGCCGACGGCGACCTCACCCAGAAGATCACCGTCGAGGCCAAGGGGGAGGTGGCGGCGCTGGCCGAGACGATCAACCGGATGGTGGATCAGCTGTCGTCGTTCGCCGACGAGGTGACCCGGGTCGCGAGGGAGGTGGGCACGGAGGGGATCCTCGGTGGCCAGGCGCGGGTGAA
>DASSOZ010000071.1:0-13199 GCA_035700105.1 Acidimicrobiales bacterium | reverse complement strand
CCCATCGTCTCCATCACGATGCCGTTCTCGACGAAGTCGATCGACATCTCGGCGAGGTTCTGCATCCCCGTCGGCACGAGCTTCTTCTTGTTGCCGAGGATGAACAGCAGCATCGTCAGGATGATGCTGATGAAGTAGATGAGGACGACCTTGTTGATCGCGAACGGCGTGCCGTCGAGGGCGAACGGCTTCCAGTCGACGATGTGACCGAGGGGCGGGAACTCCAGGGCGAGCAAGCGGGACCTACTCCTTGTTCTTCTTCGGCTGAAGGCCGGGGAAGGCGAGCGAGGCCGACACGTACCGCGTCTCCCAGAGCAGGAGGCCGAGGTGCGTGACGATCAGCGTGAGGCCGAGCGGCATCCTGGCGAGCCAGCCGGCGTCGGCGACGAGGAGGACGGCGGCGGCGACGAGGGCGGCGCGGAGCACGAAGCCGATGAGCGCGGTGGCCATCAGCATGCCGAGGCCGATGCGCGCCGCCCACGTGAGCAGCGCGGCGGCCAGCGCGAAGTTCACGAGGACGAGGCCCTCGGCGTAGGCCGCGCTGGCGAGCCCGTCCAGGCCCCAGCCGAGCATGGCGAGCACGAGGATGACGGGTGCGGCGATCAGCCCCCGCTTCACGAGGTCGGTGGCGAGCTGCTTCTCGACCGCGGGCCCGGCGACCGGGCCGTGGAGTTGCGGCTCGACGGCGGCGGTCACTGCGCCCCCCGGTTCTTCGGGGCCCACGGCGCGTTGGCCTCGTGGCGGCGCATCTCGGTGTCGTAGCCGAGCCACATCCGCACGAACATCCCGGCGAAGCCGAACAGGATCAGCACGAGCAGGAACAGCGGTCTGGTGCCGAGCGCGTGGTCGAGCAGCCAGCCGACGCCACCGAAGATGGCGGGGGTGACGGCGAACTCGAACCCACGGGCGAGGGCCTCACCGAATCCGTTGTAGGTCTCACGCCTGCTGCGGAGGTCCACCTGGAGAACTCGCCTTCGGGGCTCGGGCAGCGAGCCACGATGCTCGCGCTCGGGGTCCTTGACCCGGGCACGGTACGCGCAGGTTTTGGGGTACCGCAAATCGAGTCGCGAGAGGCGGGAACTTTCGGGCGCCCCGACGAACTCGGCGTAGAAAGTTGCGCCTGCCGCAACCTTTCGCGCCGAGTTCGGGAAGGGCCGCCGCGGCTACGGCGCGGTCGTCGTCGTGGTCGTCGTGCCTGCCGGGGGCGCCGTCGTCGTGGTGGGCGGGACCGTCGTCGTGGTGGTCGGGCCGGCGGTCGTCGTCGTGGACGGTGCCGTGGTGGTCGTCGTGGGCGGCTTCGTCGTCGTGGTGGTGCTCGTCGACGTGGTCGACGTCGTCGTGGTCGTCGGCTTGACGGTGGTGGTCGTCGGCTCGACCGTCGTCGTGGTCGCGGGCCGGGTCGTCGTGGTCGTCGCCGGCGGGCGGGTCGTCGTGGTGGCGACCGGCGAGGGGTCCGCGGTGTCGCCGGCGAGGTCGAGCACCGGCACCACTGGTATCGCCGGCACGGGGACGCCGGGCACCACCACGGCCGTGCCCGTCCCGGTCCCGGTCGCGGCGGCGGTGTCGCCGCCCCCGGCGGTGCCCGTGCCCGCGGCGCGGGCGGCCACCTCCTCCGGTGTCGGGTCGGCCGGGATCGTCGACGCCGGTGGCCCGGGCACGACTGCGGCGGCCGTGGCCACGGCGGCCGGGCGGGTGACGGCGAGGGCGGCGGCATCGGCCGCCGGCGCGCCGGGCGTCAGGAAGACCTTCGCCCCGAGGATCGCCGCGACCGAGGCGCCGAAGGTCGCGACCACGGCACGGTTCTCCTGCACGAAGCCCACGAAGGGTCTCGTCGGCACATCGCAGCGTCGGGCTTGAGCGTCAGTCTCGAGTCTCGAGCGCCGCGAGCTTCGCCACCCGACCGGCGTGGCGGCCACCTTCGAACGACGCGTCGAGCCACGCGTCGATCGCGTCGAGCGCGGTCTCCTCGCCGGTCGTGCGCGCACCCACGCACACGATGTTGGCGTCGTTGTGCTGCCGCGTGAGCCGCCCCGTCGTGGCGTCGTGGACGACCGCGGCCCGCGCGCCGGGCACCTTGTTCGCCGCGATCGCGATGCCGATCCCGGTCCCGCACACGCACACGCCCAGGTCGGCGGCGTCGTCGACGCACACGGCACGGGCCACGGCGGCGCCGAAGTCGGGATAGTCGCAGCGCTCCTCGTCGTGCGTGCCGACGTCGACGACGGCGAAGCCGCGCGACTTCAGGTGCTCGGCCACGCGCTGCTTGAGCCGGAAGCCGGCGTGGTCCGACCCCACCGCGATCCTCACGGGCGTGCTCATGGGCCCGACCGTACGTCCTCGAGCGGCAGCTCCTGCTGCTCGATCTGGCCGTTGGCCCGGGCGGCCCGAACGCCGGGATGGAACAGCGTGTACAGCGCGACCGCCAGCGCGGCGACGAGGAACGGGACGACCGCGTTGCCGCGCTTGGTGTACGTCGGCATGAGCACGATCCCGGACAGGATCGCCGTCCACGCCCAGAGGATGACGACCGAGCGGCGCTGCCCGTGCCCGAGTCGCATGAGGCGGTGGTGGAGGTGCTCCTTGTCGGCCTCGGCCACACCGGCGCGCCGGACCGCCCGGCGGACGACGGCGAACACGGTGTCGACGATCGGCACGCCGAGGATGAAGAACGGGATGAAGATCGGCGCGAAGAAGAAGTACGTCTGGCCGGAGAACGGCTGGTCGGCCCGGCCGCCGACGACCATCGTCGACGCCGCCATCAGCGTGCCGAGCAGCAGCGCGCCGGAGTCGCCCATGAAGATGCGCGCCGGGTGGAAGTTGTGCGGCAGGAAGCCGATGCACATCCCGACGACGATCACCGCGACCAACGGGCCGACGTTGTCGTCGGGGAGCACGCCGCTCTTGAAGAGGCGGTCGCCGTACAGGAAGAACGCGCCGGCGGCGATGGCGACGATGCCCGCCGCCAGACCATCGAGCCCGTCGATGAGGTTCACGGCGTTGGCCATCAGCGCGACCCAGATCACCGTGATCAGCGGGATGATGTCGGGGCTCAGGACGATCACGTCGGCGAACGGGACGCGGAAGTAGAACATCGTCACGCCGAGCCAGTAGAGGCCCATCGCCGCCGCGACCTGTCCGGCGAGCTTCGCCGGTGCGGACACGTCACGCAGGTCGTCGAGCAGCCCGACGCCGAAGATGACGGTCGCGCCGAGCACGACACCGAGCGGTTCGGACGACCCGCTGAAGATGTTGTCGCGGAACTGCGGGATGACGTAGGCGACCGCCATCGCCGCGAGGAACGCGACGTACATCGCCGTGCCCCCCAGCGTCGGCGTGGGCGCGGTGTGCACCCGCCGCTCCCCCGGCGCCACGACCGCGCCGATGCGGATCGAGACGCGCCGCACGATCGGCACGAGCGCGAACGTGACGACCGCGGCGACGGCGAACACCGCGGCGTAGCCGGCCATGGGTGCTGGCGTCCGCCGCCGCTAGCCGAGCCGAGCGGCGACGGCGACGCCCTGAACGTGTGCGCGCAACCCGCCCGGTGAGGGCGGATCTGGCGGAGCGATCAGCCCGGGGTTCACGGGTACGGCGTGAACTTCGAGCACAGGGTCGCGACGTCGGAGCGCACGCCCGCCAGCTCGGCGTCGTCGTCCCGGTGCCGCAGCGCCCGGCCGATGAGCTCGCCGATGCGCTCCATCTCCGGCTCCCGCATGCCCTGCGTGGTCGTGGCCGGCGTGCCGATGCGCAGGCCCGACGTCACGAACGGCGAGCGGGGGTCGTTCGGGATCTGGTTCTTGTTGAGCGTGATGCCGGCCCGGTCGAGCGTCTCCTGCGCGATCTTCCCCGTGAGCTCGGCGTCGAACGGCTGCAGGTCGACGAGCATGAGGTGGTTGTCCGATCCCCCGCTCACGAGGCGGAACCCCTCGCCCGCGAGTGCCTTCGCCAGCGCCTGCGAGTTGCGCACGATCTGCTGCGCGTACTCGGCGAACGACGGCTGCGACGCCTCGAAGAACGCCACCGCCTTCGCCGCGATCACGTGCTCGAGCGGCCCGCCCTGCAATCCGGGGAACACCGCCTTGTCGATCGCCTGCGCGAACTCGTCTCGACTGAGGATGCAGCCGCCACGCGGGCCGCGCAGCGTCTTGTGCGTCGTGAACGTCACGATGTCGGCAACCGGCACCGGGTTGGGGTGGACGCCGCCGGCGATCAGGCCGGCGATGTGGGCGGCGTCGAACAGGAACAGCGCGCCGACCTCGTCGCAGATCGACCGGATCGCGTCGGGGTCGATGATGCGCGGGTACGCCGTCGCGCCGGCGACGATCATCTTCGGTCGGTGCTCGTGGGCCAGGTCGCGCATCTGGTCGTAGTCGATGCGCTCGTCGCTCTCGGTCACGCCGTACGACACGAAGTTGTAGAGGCGCCCGCTGACGTTGACGGGCGAGCCGTGCGTCAGGTGGCCGCCCTGATCGAGGCGCATGCCCATGACGGTGTCACCGGGCTCGAGCGTGGCGAGGTAGACGGCGAGGTTGGCGTTCGCCCCGCTGTGCGGCTGCACGTTCGCGTGGTCGGCGCCGAACAGCTCGCACACCCGGCGCCGGGCGAGGTCCTCGACCTCGTCGACGACCTGGTTGCCGCCGTAGTACCGCTTGCCGGGATAGCCCTCGCTGTACTTGTTGGTGAGGACGCTGCCGGTCGCCTCGATCACCTCTCGGGAGGCGAAGTTCTCGCTGGCGATGAGCTGGACGGTCGTGTTCTGCCGTTCGACCTCCCGCTCGACGATGCCGAACAGTTCGGTGTCTCGGGGCCCGGCGTCCATGAGCGGAGTCTACGGCGGGTCGCCGGACGCTCGGCCCCGTCCGGCGACGGCTGCGGGGCAGGTGCCCAGCGCCGTGCGCCGAACTAGACCAGTAGGACCGTCGCTCGCCGCAGAAACGAAACCCCCGCCGTACTGACGGAGACGACCGCGACGGCAAGGATCGTAGGGGCGCCGGGCAGATGCCCGCGGAGTGGCGGCTCACGCGGGACCCCCGCCTGGCGGATGCGGTCGCCCGGCGCCCCTACTGCCGATGCTACGGATCCGCGCGTGCAACGGTCGGGCGCGTCCCCGGCCACGCGAGCGCGACCAGCCGGTCGAGCAGGTCCGACAGTTCCGCCGCCGTGGCCCGGTACACCGCGAGCGGCTGACCGATGGGGTCGGCGACGTCGTCGGCCGGGTCGTCGCCCACGAGATCGGCGATCCGCCGCCCCGCGCCCACACGGTCCAGCCACTCGTCGAACGACTCGCCGCCGGCGACCCGCCGGGGACCGACGGACGATGCCCGGCGCACGAACTCGCGCAGTGTGAACGTACGGGCGAGCGCGTCGGGTGAGGCCACCGCGACCTCGCGCACGTGGCGCCGCTCCATCGCGATCACCAGTGCCGCGCCGTCGACCAACGACGAGGAGAGCTGGCGGCTGACGTGGGCGTCCAACCCGTCGACGACGCGCCGGGCGTCGCGCGTCGCCGGCGCGCCGCCCGGCAACAACCCCGCCGACGACACGGTGACGCCGGTGGGGACGCGGGCGCGCAGCAACGCCGCCGCCATCGGCGACCGGCACTGGTTGGCGGTGCACACGACGAGGATCTCGATGGCGGGCAAGCGTAGGAACACCTCGACGGCACGCCGAACCACCTCCGCCGTGCGCCGCCGCCGAATCGCCGTCCTCACCGCGCTCGCGGCCCTCGCCGCGCTCACGCTGGCGATCCCCGGCGCCCGCGCCGACGCCCGCGTCACCGAGACCGGCTACATCACCGTCAGCGACGGCACGCTGCTCAACTACACGGTCGTCCGCCCCGCGGTCAGCAACGACCCGGCGCACAGGGCGCCGACGCTGTTCGAGTACAGCGGCTACGAACCCGGCCTCGTCCCCGACGCCGGCTACGTCGCCCGATACGTGCCGAAGGGCTACGCGTACATCGGCGTCAACCTCCGAGGGAGCGGCTGCAGCGGCGGCACGTGGGACTTCTTCTCGCCGCGAGAAGCAAAGGACGGCGCCGAGGTCGTCGAGTGGATCGCCCGCCAGAAGTGGTCGAACGGGCGCGTCGCGATGATCGGGAAGTCGTATCCCGGCATAACCCAGCTGTTCGTCGCCGCGCAACGACCCCCGCACCTCGTCGCGATCGCGCCCGGGCACACGTACGGCGACATCTACCGCGACGTCGCCTATCCCGGCGGCATCTTCAACTACAGCTTCGCCGCGTTGTGGAGCTTCGTGGCCCAGCCCGGCCAGTCGTACCCACACGCGTTCCAGCTCGCCGCGCAAGGCGACGCCACCTGCGCGCAACACCTCGCCACCCGCACCGCGCCGAGCCTCCGGTACAACCCGTTCGTCCAGGCGCAGGAGCACCCGTGGGACGACGCGCTCATCGAGGAGCGCTCGCCGATCTACCTCGTCGACCGCATCGACGTCCCGGTGTGGACGGTCGCCGCCTGGCAGGACGAGCAGGTCGGTCCGAAGGCGGTCGACTGGTTCCCGCACCTCCGGCGCGACCTGCTCCACGGCATCGTCACCAACGGCGACCACGGCATGTACCGCACCGAGCCGGCGATGCAGCGGCTCGACGCGTTCCTCGACCACTTCGTTCGCGGCGTCGACAACGGCTTCCCCGACGAGGGGCCCGACCTGCGCGTCTGGTGGGAGGCCGGCCGGGACGGCACCCGCGCCCCGGGCTGGCAGACGACGATCGCCGCGTGGCCGCCGCCCCAGGCGACGACATGGCGCGTGCACCTCCCCGACGGCGCGCCCGACGCGTTCGCGTACGCGGGACCGACCGGTCAGGGCATCCCCAACGCCCGCTACTCGAGCGTCGTCAGCCAGCCCGACGTGTACTTCGACCAGGCACCCGCGCCCGGCACCGCCGTCACGTACACGACCGGTCCGCTGACGTCCGACGTGACCGTGCTGGGCAGCGCCAGCGTCGACCTGTGGATCGCGTCGACGGCACCCGACACCGACCTCCAGGTGACGATCACCGAGATCCGCCCCGACGGCCTGGAGCAGTTCGTGCAGCAGGGCTGGCTGCGCGCATCACATCGAGCGCTCGACCCCGCCCACTCGACCGAGACCCAGCCGTACCAGACCCACGAGCAGGCCGATCAGCAGCTGCTCTCGCCCGGTGAGCCGACGCCGGTGCGCGTCGAGGTGTTCCCGTTCGGCCACGTGTTCCGCAAGGGCTCGCGCATCCGGCTCTGGGTCGAGGGGCCGAAGGCCGTCCCCGACCTCTGGGGGTTCGCGGCGCTGCCCGTCCCGGCGACGAACGTCGTGTACCACGACGCCGCGCACCCGTCGTCGATCGCGTTCAGCGTGCTGCCCGGCGTTCGCGCGCCGCTGGCGCTCGCCGCGTGCGACACCGTCATCCGCCAGCCGTGCCGGCCGGCGGGCTGACGAGCCGGCGAACTGGCCGCTACCGGGCGAGGATCCGGGCGAACGGGTCGGGAACGCCGTCGTCCGTGCGCAACGCGGCATCGACACCGGCGACCAGCGCGTCGAAGAACGGCCGAGTCGACAGCGGGGCCCACGCGAGCCCGAGCCGGTCGACGAGCTCGTCGGTCATGAGGTCGAGGTTGGCCCAGTACCGCACGAGCAGCTCGAGGCGGTGGCGGTCGAGTGGTGCCGACCACTCGAACGGCCCGTCGCCCGCCGCGACGAACTCCCACTCGTGCAGGTACGAGATGATCTCGTCGACGATCTCGTCGGGCACGAGGAACGGCAGCTTCTCCGCGTTGGCGCGCAGGATCTCGACGTTTCGCAGCTCGTGCGCGATCCACGTCCTGGCGTGCTCGGCATCGACCGGTCCCACGCGCACCGTCACCGCCGTCACCTCGTAGTGATCGACATGTGGGCGACTCGGGTGAAGCGTTACGTTCGGCACCGATGCCCGTCCCGGTCGATCCCCGCACGCCCGTCATCGTCGGCACCGGACAGCTGAGCCGGCGGCCGTCGTCGTTCGACGACGCGCTCGAGCCGGCGGACCTGATGGCGGAGACGCTGCGGCTGGCCCAGGACGACTCGAAGGCGACGGCCACCCTCCTGGAGCGGGCCGACAGCGTGCGCACCGTCGGCGTGCTGTCGTGGCGCTACGCCGACCCGGCCGGCGAGGTCGCTCGCCGGGTCGGTGCCGGTTCGGCGCGCGATCTCGCCGTCACGGCGACGGGTGGGAACGGGCCGCAGTGGCTCGTCAACCGCACGGCCACCGACATCGCACGCGGCGACCTCGACGTCTGCCTGATCGCCGGCGCCGAGGCGATGTACACGCGCCTGCGCGCCCGCTCGGCCGGCGCGCACCTCGAGTGGACGCCGCTGGCCGACGCGTCGACCTCACCGGCGCGCCTGCTCGGCGACGAGAAGCGCGGCAACAACGACGCCGAGGGCGCGGTCGGGCTCCTGGCGCCGCCGGTCGTGTACCCGCTGTTCGAGAACGCGCTGCGCGCCGCCACGGGCGAGACGATCGACGAACACCAGCGCGCGATCGCGGGGCTGTGGTCGCGCTTCAGCGAGGTGGCGGCGTCCAACCCGCACGCGTGGCTGCCGGTGGCGAAGACGCCCGAGGAGATCGGCACGCCGTCGCCCGACAACCGCATGGTGTCGTTCCCCTACACGAAGCTGCTCAACGCCAACATGCAGGTCGACCAGTCGGCGGCGCTGATCCTGTGCTCGTACTCCGCTGCTCGTGCCGCCGGCGTCCCCGACGACCGCATGGTGTTCCCGGTGAGCGGCGCCGACGCCAACGACCACTGGTACGTCTCGAACCGCTGGGACCTGCACTCGTCCCCGGCGATCGCGGCCGCCGGCCGTGCCGCGCTCGGCGCGGTCGGCGACGGCGCCTCCATCGACGACGTCGCCTTCGTCGACCTCTACTCCTGCTTCCCCGCGGCAGTGCAGATCGCTGCGAACGCGCTCGGCCTGCCGATCGACGATCCGTCACGGCCGCTCACGCTGACCGGTGGCCTGACGTTCGCCGGTGGTCCGGGCAACGACTACGTGACCCATTCGATCGCGACGCTCGTCGACCGGTTGCGGTCGGCGCCGCCGTCGTCGCTCGGCCTCGTCACCGGACTCGGCTGGTACGTGACGAAGCACAGCGTCGGGTTGTACTCGTCGTCACCGCCCGCAGGCGGACCGTCGTTCCGCGCCATCGACGCCCAGCGCGAGGTGGACGCGCTGCCGAGCCGCGAGTTGGCGGCGAACGCAGAGGGACCGGTCGTCGTCGAGACGTACACCGTCACCTACGACCGCAATGGCACGCCCGTGAACGGCATCGCCGCGTGCCTGCTGCCTGACGGGTCGCGCACGTGGGCGACGACGACCGCGGTGGACGACCTCGAGGCGATGACGACGTCGCCGTTCATCGGGCATCACGCGGTCGTCGACGGCGGGCGCCTGCTCACGCATCTCGACTGACATGCCGAGGCACGACGGCGACGCCGGCGGTGACCGCGACGTGCTCGCGGCGAAGGCGGCGCTGCGCGACGACGTGTGGTCGGCGCTGAAGGCAGCGGGCGCGTCGCGCTTCCCCGGCGCCGAGGGTCGCATCCCGAACTTCACCGGCGCCGAAACCGCGGCGGAGCGCCTGCGGGCGACACCGCAGTGGGCACGCGCCCGCACGTTGAAGGCCAACCCCGATTCCCCGCAGTGGCCGGTGCGCCAGCGCGCGCTCGAGGACGGCAAGACGGTCTTCATGGCGGTCCCGCGGCTGGCGAGTGAGCGCCCGTTCTTCCTCCTCGACCCGGCGCGCCTCACGGTGTCGGCGCGTACGGCGTCGTCGATCAAGGGCGCGTCCGTGCACGGCTTCCCGGTCGACGTCGCGGAGCTCGAGCCCGTCGATCTCGTCGTCGCCGGCTGCGTCGCCGTCTCGCCGGATGGCGACCGGCTCGGCAAGGGCGGCGGGTTCAGCGACCTCGAGTTCGCCGTTGCGTGGGAGGCCGGTCTCGTCGACGAGCACACCGTGGTCGCGACGACCGTGCACGAGGTGCAGGTCGTCGAAGCGGGCCGTATCCCGATGACGGCGCACGACCTGCGCCTCGACCTGATCGTGACACCCGGGCGCGTGATCGAGTGCCGCCGGGACGGCGACGGTCGGGGATCGGCGGGCATCCGGTGGGGGGAGCTGACGGAGGGGAAGATCGCCGCCATCCCGCTGCTCGCTCGAAGCCGCCCGTAACCCCGGGCTGCCCGAGGACGCTCACCACTGGTGAGGGCACGTTCCCCCAACCCCTTCGGAGGTCCCGCTTTGCCGATTCAACGACGCGCCAAGCTCGCCACCGCCGCCGGTGTGGCGGCCGCGGCCCTGACGCTCGCCACCGGTCTCGCCGTCGCCGCCGGTCTCCCCGACCAGGCGTCGGACAACGCCACCCAGCACGTGGCCGACCACGTCACGACGACCACCACGTCGTCGACGACCCCCACGGTCACCTCGGACAGCGACGAGAGCACGACGGGGACCGTCAACACGAACAGCGAGCCGCAGAACGACAACGAGGGCCAGGCCAACCGCCCGACCGACACCCACGGCTACGCCGTCTCCAACCTCGCGACCACGACGAACCTCGAGGGTCGTGACAAGGGCGAGGCGATCAGCACGCTGGCCCAGAGCAACGGGCAGGCCGACTCGCACGACACGACCGGCACGGTCACGGCCGACGAGCACCAGTCCACCGAGCACGGCCAGAGCGCGGACCACAAGCCGAACACCGACACCGACGACTGACGCTTCGACCGCACCAGCCGAATCACTCACGCAGCCCTCGCCTCTGCGGCGGGGGCTGCGTCGCGCCGATCACTAGGCGGCCAGGGCCTCGACCAGCCGCCGGGTGAGCGTCGTGCCCTTCAGCACGACCTCGAACGCGCCGCCGTCGCGCAGCTCCTGCTCCTCGCCGGGCTCGAGATGCTTCGCGGTGCACACGACGATGCGGGCCGACGGTGTGACCTCCACGAGGTGCGGCAGCGCTCGGAAGCCGTCGCACACGGGCATCATCAAGTCGAGGACGACGACCTCGGGCTGCAGGTCGCGTGCGAGCTCGACGGCCTCACACCCGTCGGCCGCCTCGCCGACGACCCGCTCACCGAAGGCCTCGAGCATCGTCTTCAACATGAACCGGATGTCGCGTTCGTCGTCGACGACGAGCACCCGGCGACCGCCAACGTCGATCACTACCGACGAGGGTAGGCGCGGCGGTGATCCCGGTGGGTCGGCCGAACGGCGATTTCGCATGGCCCGAACGGGCCCCGCGCGCCACCCGACCGGGCCATTTCCTGCGGTTCTCGAAAGCTGCACGACGTGGCTGCCGTTACAAGGCAGTGGAGACGCCTCGCGCGGCTCCACTCCTGAGGCTCGAGGGAGGCGGCGGGACACCGTCTCCCTCGGCCCCTCGTCACACGCGGATGGCGCCCTCACGCAGCACGGTGACCGTTCCGTCGCTCGCGACCCGGACGACGGTGGACGGGGCGCCGGTGCAGGTCCCGCCGTCGACGACGACGGCGACGGCGTCGCCGAGCTGCGCCTCGACTCCGGTGGCGTCGGGCGGTGTCGGGCGGCCGTGCAGATTCGCGCTCGTCACGGCGAGCGGCCCGACCGCGCCGCACAACGTTCGCACCAGGTCAGCCGCCGGCAGGCGGACGCCGACCGTCCGCGCCGATCGCGCGTCGCCTCCGAGGTCCACGGTGAACGACGGGTCGCGGTCGAGCACGACCGTCAACGGCCCCGGCCACCATTCGGCGATCAGGTCGCGCGCGCGCGAAGGCAACGGCGCCCGCACGACGCCGGCGAGCTGCGACGCGTCGGCGATCAGCACCGGCAACGCCACATCCCGAGGTCGCTGCTTCACCGCGAACAGCGAGGGCGCGGCTGACAGCGACGCGGCGACGCCGTAGACGGTGTCGGTCGGGATGGCGACGACGTGTCCAGCGCGCAGCGCGGCGAGCGCGTCGTCGTACGTGCCGATCAACGAGTCACGCCGCGGGCGGCGGCGCGGGCGCGGTCGTCGTCGACGGCGGTGGGGCGTTGGCGCCGACCTTGTCCGCCGCCCGCAACAGGAAGTACGGATTCACCGCCGGCCCGCCTTGCGGGTGGACCTCGAAGTGCAGGTGCGGCGTGCCGCCGCGGGCGTTGCCGGAGTCGCCGACGTAACCGACGAGCGTGCCCGCCTCGACGACAATGCCGTCGGCGAGACCGGGCGCGTAGCCCGAGAGGTGCGCGTAGTAGTAGCGGGTGCCGGACTGGCCGACGATCCAGAGCTTCGTGCCCCCGAGGGTGTCGGTGCCGACGCGCGTCACGACGCCGCGTTCGCACGCGACGAGCGGCGCGGCGTAGTCGGCGAAGATGTCGGTGCCCTGGTGCGTGTGCTCGTACGACGTACCGACCATGCGCGGGTTCCCGAAGTCGTTGCCGAACTTGTGGGGCGCGGCGATCGGGAACACGAAGCCCTTGACGGCGATCGCCGATCCAGCGGCGAGCGACTCGACCTGGAGGTGCGCGTCGAGCGCGCCGGCGTACGCCTGCTGCAACGACAGTTGTGCGAGTGACAGGTCGGCCTCGGCCCCGCCGATCTTGTTCACCAGGTCGACGATCTTGTCGCCGGCGGCCTTCTTCGCCGCCGCGTACTCGTTCACGTCGCGCTTCGACTCACGCATCACGGTCTCGACCATGCCGCTGCGGCGGATCAGCTCGTTGACGTCACCCGACGACAGGATCGAGTTCAGCGACGACAGCTCGTTGCCGGTGTACGCGCCGAGCGCGCGGTGCTTCAGCCGTGCACGCGCCGCCTCGAGCCGGCGGATCGCGCGGCCGTGCTCGGCCTCTTCGTCGGTGAGCTGCTGGCGCAGCGACGCGAGCAGCACCTGCAGTGCCTGCGCGACGCCGCTGACGTCGTTGAGCTGCTGGTCGGCCTTGCGCGAGAACCCCTGCGCGACCTTCAGCTGCTTGCGGAGCTCGGCCGTGAACTGTGGCGCGTTCGCCGGCGGCGCCGACGGCTGCGCCGGTGGCGGCACGACGACGTCCTCGGGCGGCGGTTCCGACTGCGCCTCGTCGGGATCGACCGGCGGCTGGTCACCGGGGACGGTCGTCGTCGGCCCCGACGGCGCCGTCGTCGTGGGCGCCGGCTGGCCGGGCACCGTGAGGAGGGGGGCGGTGGTCGTGGTGGTGGTCGTCGACGTCGTCG
>DASSOZ010000070.1:0-34955 GCA_035700105.1 Acidimicrobiales bacterium | reverse complement strand
GGCTGGAGCGCGGCGAACGCGTCCGACCACGCCCTCGGCGCGCCCTCGAGCGGCGGGGTGAGGTCGACGGCGACGGGGTCCGGCGGGAGCGAGGGGGCGAGGTGGGCGGCGACGCGGGTCGCGAGCTCGTGCTGCACCGGGTACGTGGCCCGAGCCAGCGCGACGCGGAGGGCGACGTCGTCGTCGACCGGGTCGGGCGGCGCTGCGCCCCGCAGCGTGTCGCCGAGCGCCAGCCAGTTCTCGTGCCGCCCCGGTGAACCGAGCAGGAGCCCCGCCATCGACGACAGGCTCTCGCCGTCGACCGTCAGGCCGCGTGTGGTGCGATCGACGAGACCGGCGTCCACGAGCAGCGCGACGACCGGCGCGAGACGCGCGTCGTCGGCGGGTGGATGGTCGAGGACGCCGGCGGCGACGGCGCCGGCCGCGGCCCAGTACGACGCGTGGCCGTCGAGCAAGCGCCACACCGACGTCGCGCTCAAGGCCGGACGAGGATCTTGCCGACGACGTCGCCGGACTCGAGTTTGTGCTGGGCGGCGGCGATCTCGTCGAGCGGCCACTCGGAATCGATGACCGGCTCGTAGCCTCCGGACCAGTAGTGGTCGAGGAGCTCGGCGAACTCCGCGTACGAGTACGGATCGGCGCCGAGCAGCCGCATCCCGAAGTGGTAGGCGTGCGGGAGGTTGAACGACGCGTTCACGCCCGTCGTCGTGCCGCAGAAGACCAGCCGGCCGCGCGCGCGGAGCGCGAACAGGGACCCCTGGAACAGCGCCGGGCCGACGTGGTCGAACACCATGTCGACGCCGCGGCCGCCGGTGGCGGCGCGAACGTCGTCGACCCACGACTCGGAACGGTTGACGATCCCGACGTCGGCGCCGAGCTTGCGGGCGACGTCGAGCTTCGCCTGCGACGACGCGGTGGCGATGACGGTCGCGCCGGCGCGCTTCGCCAGCTGGATCGCGGCCGTCGACACACCGCTCGCCGCTGCGTGGATCAACACGGTCTCTCCGAGGCGCAGGTCGCCGCTCGTGAACAGCGCGTGCCACGCGGTCGAGTAGATGGTCGGGACGGTCGCGGCCTCGCCGTAGTCGACCGTGTCCGGGATGCGGTACGCGTGCGTCGCCGGGACCGCGCACAGCTCGGCCAGCCCGCCGGGGTGGTTGCCGCCGACGACGCGCGTGAACGGGCAGTAGCCGTCGTCGCCCGAGCGGCAGACGTCGCAGTCGCCGCAGTGCAACGCCGGGTTCACGACGACGCGGTCGCCGACGGCGAGCGTGTCGACCGCGGCGCCGAGCGCAACGACCTCGCCGGCGACGTCCATGCCGGCGATGTGCGGGAGCGAGAAGTCGGGCAGCAGTGCCGGACCCTGACGCTGCAGGACGTCGAGCCGGTTGAGCGCCGTCGCCTTGACCGCGATCAACACGTCGCCGAGGCCGATCTCGGGGTCCGGGACGTCGGCGATCTCGAGGACGTCGAGCCCGCCATGGGATCGGTGCAGTGCCGCGCGCATCGGGCTACGTGATCCCTCTCTCGAAGGCCACCGCCAGCGCGGCCGGCTTCCGGTTGCGGCTGGCGAAGAACAACATCGCCAGGATCGCCAGGAGGTACGGCGCCATGATGAGCAGCTGCGGCGTGATCGTGTAGCCGAGCGCCGGCAGCGCCAGGCGCAGCGCGTCCGCGGCGCCGAAGAGGAAGCAACCGCCCATGGTGCCCTTGAGCGTCCAGCCGCCGAAGATCACGGCCGAGTTGACGAGGAAGCCGCGCCCCGCCGTCATGTTCTGGTTGAAGGTGCCGACCTCGGCGATGGCGAGGTACGCGCCGCCCAGACCGGCGAGCAGCCCGCAGTAGTAGAGCGACTGGCGCCGGCGCTTGTTCACGTCGATGCCGGTGACGTCGGCGGCCTGCGGGTCCTCGCCGCTCGCCCGCACCTCGAGGCCCCACCGCGTGCGCTGCACGAGCCAGTACGACAGCGGCAGCACGACGACGAGCAGGTACATCGGCCACCGGTTCACGAACAGCGGCTCGCCGATGACCGGGATCGACCGCAGCACAGGGATGCGGATCACGCCGGCCTGATGCGGTGTCATGTCGATGGTCTCGTCGAGGAAGCTCGTGAGCCCGAGGAGCAGCACGTTGAGCGTCAGGCCGACGACGAACGTGTTGGCGTTCAACCGGTGACTGAAGTTGGCGTGGATCACGGCGACCGCGAGCCCGGCGGCCGCACCGACGACGAAGCCCACGGCGACGTTGCCGAAGATCGACGTGCCGAGCAGGCCGAAGAACGCCCCGGCCAGCATCATCGCCTCGATCGAGATGTTGAGCGTGCCGGAGCGTTCGGCGACCTGCTCGCCGGCGCCGGCGAACGCCAGCGGCGCGGTGAGGCGCATTGCACTCGACAGGATCGTGGTCAGATCGTTCATGCGGGCACCAGCTCCGTGTCGACGCTGGCGTCGCTCATGCGCGCCGCGGCACGCGCCCGGGCCAGTTGCTTGCGCCGTTCACGCAGGCCGAGGAACACCGGTGGGAAGAGCGCGGCGAGCACGAGCAGCGACTGCACGATGTTGACGAGGTAGCGGGGCACGCCGGTCGACGCAAGGAACCCGCCGCCGGCGCGCAGGACGCCGAAGAAGAACGCGACAGGTACACACGCGATCGGGCTGCCGCGGGCGATCAGGGCAACGAGGAGACCGTCGTAACCGACGCTCTGCGAGAAGCCGGGCTGGAGCCGGAACGCGGTGCCCGTGAGCATCACCCCGCCGGCCACACCGGCGAACGCGCCGCTGAGGATCAGCGCGGTCGCGCCGACCGCGGCCACGCTCACGCCGGCGCTTGCGGCGGCCATGGGGTTCATACCGAGCATGCGGAGACGGAAGCCCCAACGCGTTCGCACGACGACGACCGCGATCACCGCGGTCAACACGATGGCGAGGAACACGCCCGTCGACACGTTGAAGTCCGGGAAGTGGCCGATGCGGGGCAGGCGCGTGTTCTCCGGGATGCGGTCGGACTGTGGCACGGTGAGTTGCCCGCCGACCGAGGTCTCGCGCAGGAGGTACGCGCGGTTGACCGCGAACGACACGACTTCGGCGGCGATGAAGTTCATCAGCAGCGTCGAGATGACGACGTCGACCTTGCGGGTGAAGCGCAGCACCGCGGCGATGCCGGCCCACAGCGCGCCACCCAGCGCGGCGACGAGCATCGTGGCGGCGATGGCAGGGAAGCCGCCGCCGGGGAACTCGAGCGCCACCCAGGTCGCGAACGTCGCGCCGATGATGAGCTGGCCTTCCTGGCCGATGTTGATGATCCCGCATCGGGTGGCGAGGATCGTTCCGAGCGCGACGACCAGCAGCGGTGTCGCCTCGTCGAGGCTGAGCCCGAACGCGGCGCCGTCGCGCAGGCTCCCGTCGTACATCGCCTTGAAGACGCTCCATGGCGACGCGTCCGTCGCCAGCACGACCAACAACGCCGACAGGGCGAGCGCGGCGAGGATGGCGAGCGCGTAGAGCACGACGTACAGCCCGACGCGCCGGCCGCGACCGCCCGACACGGCCCCCGAGAACAGCCCGACGAGCTTGCTCACGCTGTGACTCCCTGGTGGCTGCGCCCCCAGACCCCACCGCGTCCGCTCACGCCGCTCGCCCACCCAGCATCAGACCTAGGCGTTCGAGCTCGACGTCGGCCCGGTCGAGGACGCCCATGATGCGCCCGGAGTTGATGACGGCGACGCGGTCGGCCAGCGCCAGGATCTCCTCGAGCTCGGTCGAGATGAGCAGCACGGCGACGCCCGCGTCGGCCGCGGCACGCAGTTGCTCGGCGACGAACTCGATGGCGCCGACGTCGAGGCCGTGCGTCGGCTGCGCAGCGACGAGCACCTTCGGGCCGCGCGACAGCTCGCGGGCGATGACGACCCGCTGCTGGTTCCCGCCGGACAGCTGGCGCATGAGCGTGTCGGGCGACGGCGTCTTGATGGAGAACCGCTCGATGAGCTCGGCGGCTCGCTCGCGCATCAGGCGGGTGTTCACGAACACGCCCGACGACACGGTGTCGATGTCGGCGAGCACGAGGTTCTCGGCAACCGTCATGTCCAGCACGCACCCGCACTCGTGGCGGTCCTCGGGGATCACGCCGACGCCGGCGCGGAGCATGGCGCCGGGCTTCCCGGTGCGGACCACCTCGCCGGACACCGAGACCGTCCCGCGGTCGAGCGGGAGCACGCTCGACAGGAGCAGACCCAGCGCGGCCTGCCCGTTGCCCTCGACGCCGGCGAGGCCGAGGATCTCGCCGCGCCGCACGTCGAGCGTGAGCCCGTCGAGGAGCCGGCGCCCGTCCGAGCTCTTCGCGTGCGCGTCGTCGATGGCGAGGACGACCTCGCGCGCCGACCGCACGGCGCGTGCCGCGGCGTCCGCCTCGGCGGCGGCGTCGTCCACCACGACACCGAGCGCGGCGCCGGCGGTGGACCGCAACGAGACCTCGCGCCCGACCATCTCCCGCGCGAGCTCCGACGCGTCGGTGTCGGCGGTGCGGTGGCGAGCGACGACGGCGCCGTCGCGCATGATCGTCACCTTGTCGGTCGCGTGCAGCACCTCGTCGAGCTTGTGGCTGATGAGGACGACGGCGCGCGACTCCTCCTGCACGACGCGCCGAAGGACGCCGAACAGGTCCTGAGACTCGGCCAGGGTGAGCACCGACGTCGGCTCGTCGAGCACGAGGATGTCGGGGTTGCGCCGGAGGCACTTGATGATCTCGACGCGCTGGCGCTGGCCGGTGGTGAGGTCCTCGATGCGCGCCTGCGGGTCGACGGCGAGGCCATAGCGCTCGCCGATCTCCCGCACGTGGCGGGCGGCGCGCTTCGGATCGACGCGACCGCGCTCGCCGAGCGTCACGTTCTCCCACACGCGCAGCGCGCCGATGACGCTGAAGTGCTGGTGGACCATCGCGATGCCCATCGACGCAGCAACGAGCGGGTCCTTCACGACGACTGGTCGCCCGGAGACCAGGATCTGCCCGGCGTCGGCGTTGTGCAGGCCGAGCAGGATCTTCATCAGCGTCGACTTGCCGGCGCCGTTCTGCCCGAGCAGACCGTGGATCTCGCCGCGCGCGACCGCGAGGTCCACGGCGTCGCACGCCACCACGTCGCCGAAACGCTTCGTGATGCCGCGCAGCTCGACCGCCGCGACGGGGGGAGGTGACCCTCCCCCCATCGCGGCGCCGGACGGGCGTTCGTTCACGACCGAAGCCATGTCTCGTTCGCCTGCGACCGAAACCAGGTCAGCCCTTGAACTCCTTGGTCTTCGCCGCCGGGTCGATCGTCCCGCTGGCGATGTCCTTGATGGTCTTGTCGACCGCCGCCTGTGCGGTCGCCGCGTCCTTGACCGTCGGGCACACCTTGACCGTCGGCACCGGGTCGACGCCGATGCGGAAGGTACGCGTGACGCCGAGCTTGACCTTGCCCGCCTCGAAGTCCTTCAGCGCGGCGGCGAAGTAGTCGCCGGGGCTGAAGATCGACGAGATGGCGAACTTGTCCTCGGAGCAGCGGTCGGTGCCGGGCGTCACGCTGAGCACGCCCTTCGACTTGCCGAGGTCCGCGACCGCGTCGGTCGCACCGCCGAGGTACGGGTAGAGCAGCTTGACACCCTGCGAGAGCTGCGCGTTCGCCGCTTCGCGGCCGAGGCCGGAGTCGTCGAAGTCACCGGTGTAGGTCGCGACGGTCTCGGCGTTCGGCAGCACGCTCTTCACGCCGGCGGCCCACGCCTTGTACGCGGTCGTCGAGAAGTCGAGCTCGGGACCGGTGATGAAGCCGGCCTTCGTCGCGCCCATCGACTTGAGGACCTCGCCCGACGCGACGCCGGTGGCGAACTGTCCTTCTTCGACCTTGTCGTTCGTCTGGAAGAAGTACGGGGTCTGCTCGACGCCCTGGCCGCCGGCGACGTACCAGACGGTGCCCTTGCAGACGTCCTCACCGGCGACAGGGATCGCGTCCTTGAGCTCGCTGGCGGCGATGGCGACCATGTCGGGCTTCTGACGGCACGCGTTGCGGGCCTGCTCGGCCGCGTCCGACGGGTTGATCTTGTCGGTGATGACGAGGTCCCAGTCGTTCTTGTCGGCGTACTCGCGCGCGGCGATGACGAAGCTCTCGTAGTACCCGTTGTCGTTGGTGTCGCCGGGGCTGAGGATGGCGATCTTGACCTTGCCGTCCTTGTTCACGTCGGGCTGGTCGGCGGGGATGCACCCCGTCTTGCCGTAGCAGTCGCCACCCGACGACCCGCCGGACGCCTTCGTCGTGGCCGTGGAGCCGTTGTCGCCGCCACTCGCCGTGGTGTCGTCGTCGTCACCGCATGCACTGGCGACCAACACGATCACCAGTAGCAGCGGCACGAGCCACCGGAACTTCTTCTGCATGGTTCGGTTCCCCCTGTTTTGGTTTCTCTGTCAGCTCTTGTGAGCTTCGGGGGTCGCCCCCCACTGGATGATCTGGATGTAGTTGCCGTCGGGGTCGGCGACGGTGCCGATCAGGCCGAACGGCTCCTGTTCGACCTTCCGAACCCACGTCACGCCGAGCGAGTCGAGGTGGGACTCGATCGCGCGGCAGTCGTCGACGTTCAGGTTGACGATCACGCGGGCCGGCTCCTTGGTCGGGCCGCTGACGTCGCTGTGCTCCTCGATGAACACGCCGATCCCGAGCTCGAACGCGCCCATGTCGTTCTCCTGGATGCCGAACGCGTCGCGGTACCACTGCTTCATCGCCTCGACGTTCGACGAGCCGATGAGCAGGCTCCCGATCGGCGGTGCACTCATGCCATCTCTCCTTGGTTGGTGGTGACGAGGCCCGACGGCCATGCCGCGCGGTAGCGCTGCACGAGCCAGCGGTTGAACTGCGGCAGGGTTCCCTCCTGCCACGAGTAGCGGCCGCGGGGCCCGAAGCGGGACCGCAACCCCCGCTGGACCATCGTGTCCGCGTACACGTCCTGGACGTTGAAGTTGTCGACGCCAGCCTCGGCCGCCGCGAACAGGTACTCGAACATCGGGTCCTCGACTGCCGACGGGTCGAAGCAGTAGTCGATGTCGATCGAGATGGTGTTGGCGCCCTGCGGCTTGACGATGAAGTACGCGACCTCGTCGGGCACGATCGCCAGCGCGAGCGTCGGCGGGACGAGGACGAAGAGCCCGCGGCGCCGCTCGTCCTCGGTCAGCGACGGGAACACGGGGAGGATGGCGCGCTTCGTCGGGTTGAACGAACCGTCGAGGTCGGTGAAGTGCTGGACGCGCGAGATGTGCCCGAGGTCGTCGCGCCAGTCGAAGAAGTCGCTCATGCCGCTCGGCGCGAACGTCTGCAGCGGTCCGTGCAGCCGGCTCGCGTGGTACGGGTCGTTGAAGTTCTCGAGCATGACCTTCCAGTTCCACGGCAGGTCCGTGAGGCGCTTGCCGGCGCGGTACGTCGACGTCGGCAGCTCGTAGTGCTCGAGGAACGGGTCGAGCTCGGTCAGGGTCGGGGCCAGCGGCGCGACGTCGGGGTCGAACGTCGCGAAGACGAACCCCTGCCAGGTCTCCGTGCGCAGCGCGGCGAGCGAGTGGCACGCCTTGTCGAAGCCGACGGCCTTCTCCATCGCCGGCGCGCCGAGCAGGCGGCCGTCGAGCGCGTAGCTCCAGTGGTGGTAGGGGCACGTGAACTTCGTGCAGTCGCGGCCCGAGCCCTCGGCGACCACCATCCCGCGGTGCTGGCACACGGCGGAGAGGACGCGCACGGTGCCGGTCTTGTCGCGCGTGACGAGCAGCGGCTCGTCGACGATGTCGAACGCGTACCAGTCGCCGGGCTCGGGGACCTGCGCCTCACGGCCGACGCACAGCCAGCTGTGCCCGTACACCGCGTCCTTCTCGAACGCGAAGAACTCCTCCGATGTGTACAGGAGGGGCGGGAGCAGGCACGCCTCGTTGACGTCGCGCGTGGACGGCTCGAGGCTGTCCAACAGCTCGGGAGTGAGCACGGTCATCGGGTCGCGGCCTCGCTGTCCCGCCTGAGCAGGAACTTGCGGATCTTCCCGACCGACGTACGCGGGAGCTCGTCCACGAGCTCGATGCGGCGGGGGCGCTTCGACTTCGCAAGCCGCGTCTCGCACCACGCCAGCAGCTCGTCGGCGGTCACGAGAGGCCGCTCGGGGTGCTGGACGACGAACCCGACCGGTACTTCGTCGCGGATCGGGTCGGGCTCGCCGACGACGGCCGCTTCGAGGACCGACGGGTGCTCGGCGAGAACGGCCTCGACCTCGACGACCGAGACGTTCTCACCGGCGACCTTGAGGACGTCGCTGCGGCGTCCCGCGAACGCGTAGCGGCCGTCGGCGTCGCGCCGGGCGAGGTCACCCGTACGGAACCAGTCGTCGCGGTAGGACGCGCTCGTCGTCGCCTCGTCGTCGAGGTAGCCGTCGAACAGGGTGACACCGCGCGTGCCGGCGACCACGATCTCGCCGACCTCGCCGTCGGCGACGGGTCCGCCGTCCTCCTGACGCCGCAAGTCGACGCGGCAGCCGAGCGTCGGCTCGCCCATCAGCGACGGCACGGGGTCCAACGCCCGGTTCGTCAGCACGGCCGGGATCGTCTCGGTCATCCCGTACAGCTGTCGCGGGCGGCAGCCGAGCAGCGACGCCAGGGTCTCGTACTGGTCGTCGGTGACGTTCTGCGCGTACCAGCAGTGTCGCAGTCGCAGACCCTCGACCGGCGTCGCCCCCCGGGCGAGGATCATCCGCATCGGGGCGGCGAAGAGGCTCGCGTGCGTCGCCTCGTGCCGGGCGGCCTGCGCGAGGAACTGCGACGCCGAGAACGTGTGCATCAGCGCCACGCTCGCTCCCGCCGATATCGCCGAGGCGAACGAGTAGTACTGCGCGTTGGCGTGGAACAGCGGGAGGACGACGAGCTGGCGGTCGTTGCTCGTGAGGTGCGCAGCGGCCGCCATCGCGTCCCCGGCGAACGCGTAGTTCGCCTGCGTCACGACGACACCCTTCGGTGCCGACGTCGTGCCCGACGTGAACATGACCGCGGCGCGCTCGAGCGGCTCGGGCTCCGAGCGGCGGGACCAGTCGACCGGGCTGCCGGTCAGCGCGTCGAGCGCCGTGTCGGCCTCGTCGACGGCGATGACCGGCATCGCCGGCTGCGCGCTGTCGTAGACGTCGCGGCGAGCGACGGAGCAGACGCCGACGGCCGGCGTCGTGCGGCTGATGTGGCCGGCAAGCTCCGGTGCCGTCGCGCCGGGGTCGGACGGCACGATCCACGCGCCGAGTCGCGTGCACGCCAGCCAGACGGCGACGAACGCCGGGCTGTTCGTCAGCACGAGGTGCACCGCGCTCCCCCGCTCGACGCCGCGCTCGACGAGGCCGCCGGCGACGCGCGCCACGAGCGCGTCGAACTCGGCGTACGTCCACGTCGTGGTCGACCCGTCGGCGGTCTCGAACACGAGGAACGGCTCGTCACCGCGGGCGGCGACCGCCTGGCGCCAGCGCGCCGCGAACGTGGGCACCGCCGTCACGCCGGTGCGTGCTCCTTCGCCGTCGGCTCGCCGTAGCCGCCGCCGCCGGGGAGCTCCAGGCGGACGACGTCACCGGGCTGCAGCGTGATGCGGGCCTGCGTCGTGACGGGCTCACCGTTCACGACGAACCGACCGGGTGCCCCGGCACCGCCACCGAACAGTCCCCGAGGTGCGTGCTTCATCCGGCTCGTCACTGCGTTCAGCTGCCAGGGCCGCGACGTGTCGACGGTGAACTCGATCACCTGGCCGAGCCCGCCCTCGGCTCGTCCGTCGCCTCCCGAGCCGGGACGGAGCTCCTTGCGGAGGAAGCGCACCGGCGCCGACGCCTCGACGACCTCCATGGGCACCGCAGACACCCCGGTCGGGTACGACGTCGCGCTCAGGCCGGTCTTGGTCGCCCGCGCGCCCACGCCGCCGGCGTAGGTGAACATGGCGGTGATGAAGGGCGAGCCGTCGTCGTTCGTCCCGCTGACCTGCATCGTCCACACCGCGCCGGCGCCTTCGGCCAGCACCTTGTCGGGCGCGACCTCGGCGAGCGCGGCGAGCAGCGGCATCGGCAGGAACATCCCGACGACGTGACGGGCGGTGCACGGCGCCGGCGACACCGCGTTGACGATCGAGCCCTCCGGTGCCTCGACCTTGATCGGGGCGAGGCTCCCGTAGTTGTTCGGGATGTCGGGGTTCAGGACGCTGCGGATCGTGAACGTCGTGTACGCGTGCGTGTAGTTCTTGACGACGTTGATGCCGGCGGGGCTGGCGGCAGACGAGCCCGCGTAGTCGACGAGGATCTCGCCCCGATCGGGGTCGACGGTGATGGCGACGTGGATGTCGATCTCGCTGCCGTCGGCGAGGTCGAGCACGGAGTGGGCGCGGTACGTGCCCGCCGGCAGCGCGCGGATCGAGCGGCGGGTCGCCTCCTCGGAGCGGCGGATGACCTCGTCGGCCAGCTCCTGGATGTCGTCGAGCCCGCGGGAGTCGCACAGCGTCTGCAGCCGCTGCGCGCCCACCTGGCCCGACGCGATCTGTGCGTGCAGGTCGCCCGCCATGTGCTCGGGCTGACGCACGTTCGACAGGATGAACTTCCAGACGTCCTCGTTGCGCTCGCCGCCGTTCAGCAGCTTCACGATCGGGATCCACAGGCCCTCTTCGAAGACGTCGCGCGCGCCGGCGCCGATCCCGTAGCCGCCGACGTCGGTGTGGTGGATCGTCGAGCCGAAGAACGCGATCACGCGACCGTCTCCCTCAGGCGCCGAATGGCTGGCGTTCCGGAACACGGGGCTGAGGACGGTGACGTCGAGCAGCTGGCCCGCGGTCTTGTACGGGTCGTTCGTGATGAGGACGTCGCCGGGGGTGAGCGAGTCGGGCGGGTACTCGGCGAGCACCGCCGCCGCCGCGCGCGCCAGCGAGTTGATGTGACCGGGCGTGCCGGTGACGGCCTGGGCGACCATGCGGCCCTCGCGGTCGAACAGCGCGTTGGCGAGGTCGCCGGCCTCGCGCACGATCGGGCTGAACGCGGCGCGTTGCAGGGCGCGGGCCTGCTCGTTGACGGTGCTGATGAGGCTCCCCCACAGCACTTCCAACTCGATGGCATCGATCACGACGCGCTCCTCGTGGCGATGAGCGAGCCGTCGGGCGCGACCTGCATCGACCAACCGGGGCGGATGACGCTGGTCGTCTCGCGCTCCTCGACGATGGCCGGGCCGCTGACCGTCGCGCCGACACCGAGGTCGTCGCGCCGGTACACCGGCACGTCGACGGCGTCACTGCCGCGGTCGAAGCGGGCGCGGCGGGTGGTGTGCGGCGTCGGTGTGCCCGTGGCGCCAGGCAGTGTCGCGACCTCGACGACCGGCGGCGGTGCCCACGCCGCCACCCGCCACGTGACGACCTCCACCGGCACATCGGGGATCCGCAGGCCGTACACGCGCTCGTACTCGGTGGCGAACCGCTCGAGCGTCTCGTCGTGCGACGCCGGCCAGCCCTCACCCTCGCCGACCCAGATCGTGACCTCGTTGCCCTGACCGCGGTACCTGGCGTCCATGCCGTAGCGGAAGCGGACGGCACCGGTGTCGACGCCGGCAGCGGCGAGCACGCGCCGACCCTCCTCCTCCATCTCGGCGAGGAGGCGGTCGCGCTCGGACGCAACCGACTCGTCGAGCAGCGTCAGCAGCGACCGGGCGAGGTCGATGCGCACGGGGCTGACGAGCGTGCCGAACGCGGAGAGGACCGACGCGTTGACCGGGAAGATCACGCGCTCGGCCTCGAGCAGCTCGGCGACGCCGCACGCGTGCACGGGACCGGCGCCGCCGAACGCGATCAGCGGCACGCCGCGCAGGTCGAGCCCGCGCTCGATCGCGTGCATGCGCGCTGCGGCGGCCATGTTCTGGTTGACAACGGTGTGCACGCCGGCGGCGGTGTCCTCGACGCTGCTGCCGACGGCGGCGGCCACCTTGCCCATCGCGTCCTCCGCGGCGCGGACGTCGAGCGCCATGTCGCCGCCGAGGAAGAAGGCGGGGTCGAGGTAGCCGAGCAGGAGGTCTGCGTCGGTCGTCGCCGGGAGTTGGCCACCCCGCCCGTACGACGCCGGACCGGGCTCGGCACCGGCGGAGTCGGGCCCGACCTTGAGCAGACCGAGGTCGTCGACGCGCGCCAGGCTGCCACCGCCCGCGCCGATCTCCACGAGGTCGACGGACGGCACCGTGACGGGGAAGCCGGAACCCTTCTTGTGGCGGTACACGCGGGCGACCTCGAACTCGTTCGTGAGCTCCGGCTCCGAGTGCTCGATGAGGCACGACTTGGCCGTCGTGCCACCCATGTCGAAGCACAGCAGCCGGTCCTCGCCGAGGCGGCGGGCGTACCACGCGCCGGCGAGCGCGCCTGCCGCCGGCCCCGACTCGACGAGGCGGATCGGCACGCGCTTGGCGTCCTCGGCCGCGATGACGCCGCCGTTCGAGAGCATCATCAGCACCCGGCCGACGAAGCCCTCCGTGTGGAGCCACTGCTGCAGCTCGTCGAGGTACGGCCCGATGATCGGCATCGTCGCGGCGTTGCAGGCGGTGGTGACCATGCGCGGGTACTCGCGGATCTGCGGGGCGACGTCGTGTGACGAACACACGGGCACACCGAGGCGAGCAGCGAGGGCGTCGGCGACGACCCGCTCGTTGTGGCCGTTGGCGTAGCCGTGGAGGAAGCACACGCCGACGGCCTCCGCACCTGCGGCGGCCAGCGCATCGGCGAGCTGGGCGATGTCGTCGGCCGACGGCTCGGCGAGGACCGTGCCGTCGACGAGGGACCGCTCGTCGATCTCGAACGTCATCGCCCGCGGGATCGGCGGCGGCGGGAACTCGATCTGCAGGTCGTACATGTCGTAGCGGTGCTCGGCCCGGATGAGGAGCGTGTCGCCGAAGCCCGTCGTGGTGACCATCGCGGCGCGCCCCGTCTTGCCCTCGATGAGCGCGTTCGTGATCAGCGTCGTGGCGTGGACGATCGGCGCAGTGATGTCGCCGGGACGCACATCAGCCTTCGCGAGGAGCTGCTGGACGCCGGTACGAACGCCGTTGAGCGGTCGGGTCGGCGTCGACAGCGTCTTGTCGACAACGACGCGACCCGACTCGGCGTCGAGAAGGACGACGTCGGTGAACGTCCCGCCGATGTCCACGGCGAGGCGCCAGTCAGCCATTCCGGTACTCCTCACGCACCGGGTGGAAGATGTCGAGGATCCACACCTCGTCGTTCTTCGCCGGGTCGCCCATGAACCGACTGTCGCCGTGCGGCATGTTCGTGGGCGCCCAGTACACGTCGCCGGGGCCGAGCGTGACGCGCTCCTCGGAGCCGATGCGGAAGTCCAGGTGACCGGCGATGATCAAGCCGAACTGCTCGTTGTGCGGATGGCCGTCGTAGGGCGTCGGGCCGACCCCGTTCTTGATCCGCCAGAACGCGAGCGACATCTGGTCGCCGTTGAAGATGCGCCGGAACATGCCGGGCGTCGCCGTCTCCCGGTAGGCGCTCTCGTCATAGGTCCAGATCTTCGGCTCGTGGCTCACGCGTGCTCCGTCGTCTCGTTCGTGGTCAGGTCATCTGCGCGACCATCAGCGCCTCGACCTGCTCGAGGTGCTTCTCGGCCGCCTTGCGCACGCCCTCGATGTCGCCCTCGCGGATGCTGGCGGCGATCTCGCGGTGGGCGCGAGTGGCGTCGCGGATCACGCGCCGCACGACCCGCTCGTTCTGGCTCGCCGACAGCAGCGACTCGAAGTCGGTCGAGCGGAACAGCGTCTCGAGGACCTTGCCGTAGAGCTCGGCGAGCGCGGGGTTCCCGCACGCACCGGCGATCGCCTCGTGGAAGGAGTGGTCCGCGGCGCGGAAGTCGTCGAGCGGCATGTCCGTCTTGAACGCGCGCGCCCGGCGGGAGATCTCGACGCGCTGCTCGTCCGTGGCGCGGCACGCGGCGAGCTCCGCCATCGGGACCTCGACGAGGCGCCTGACCTCGAAGATCTCCGTGACGCTGCGCTTGCGGTCGTCGAGGCCGACGCCGGGCATGAGCTCCGCGACGTAGGTCCGGTTGCCGCGGCGCTCGACGAGGCCGAGCGAGACGAGTCCCTGGATCGCCTCGCGCACCGACGTCCGGGCCACGGCGAACTGCTCGCACAGCGACCGCTCCGACGGGATCGGGCTACCGACCGGCAGGTCGCCGCTGCGGATGCTGGCGAGCAGCGCCTCCCGTACGTCCTCGGCGACGGTGCGGCGGGTGATGGGGACGAACTGGTTCAACTGTTGGAGACGGTCGCGGCGCCGTAGCGGGCCTTGTCGCCGGCGAGGTCGAGCGGGCGGATGATCGCCTGGCTCTCCTCGTCGCCCCACGTGTCCGGCGGTGTGAGCCACATCACCTCGAACTCGAGCCCGTCGGGGTCCTTGGCGTAGAGGCTCTTGTTGACCGCGTGGTCGCTGGCGCCGACGAGTGCCCCTGCGGCCTGCAGCCGCTCGCGCATCGACTCGAGCTCCTCGAGCGTGGGGACCTCCCACGCGAGGTGGTACAGCCCGACGGTCGAGCGTCCGGCCTCGGACGGCATGGCGCCGTCACCGACCGTGAAGAACGCGATGTCGTGGTGGTTCGACGACCCCGGCGCCCGCATGAACGCGTAGCGGTTCTGCCCGTCCTCGATGACCCGGCGGAAGCCGAGCACCTCCTCGTAGAACCGCACGGTGCGGCTCGCGTCGCGCACGTAGAGAACCGCGTGGTTCATCCGCGTGATCGCCACCTGGCGTCCCCCTCTCGCGGCCGGCACCCCCGCTCGGCCCGATGGTCTGACCATATGACCATCAGACCTGCGAGTCAACGACCGCAATCCCCGCTTTTGGTACCTGGAGCGGGGCCGGTTCGGCCCCGCTCCAGGTACCAGAAGGTCAGGGGGTGCCGTGCACGGCCTCGACCAGCCGGCGGACGAGCTTGCCGGGGTCGGGCGACCCCCACACGTTGCGCCCGAACGCGACGCCGGCGCCGCCGGCGTCGACGACGCCCCGCGCGACCGCGACCACCGCGTCCTCGTCCGCCATCTTCGGCCCGCCGAGCGCCACGACCGGGACGGGGCAGGCGGCGACCACCTCGGCGAACTCCGAGGGGTCGTCCGGGCAGACCGTCTTGACGATGTCGGCACCGAGCTCGGCGCCGAGGCGCGCCGCCTTGGCGATGTTGTCGAGCGACCACGGCACGGCGCGGCCGAACCCGCCGGGGATCATCTCCGCCATCACCGGCAACCCGACGCGCTCGGCTGCGGTCGTGACCGCGGCGAGGCGCTGCAGCGACAGGTGCTCGTCGGGCGCGCCGGGGTACCCGAGCACGACCACCGCGTCCGCGCCGATCTGGACCGCGTCGTCGACACCGTGGAGGAACCCGCCGACGTCCTCCGACGGGAACCCGCCGAGCTCGGAGACGCCGCCGTCGAGGCGCAACACGAGCCCGGCACGCGCGAACGCGTCGGGATAGGCCCGTGCGACGTGCCACGTGACGAGGACACCGTCGGGGCCGGCGTCGCCGATGGCGTGCATGGCGTCACCGAGCGGCGGGCCCGAGCCCATGTACGCGGCGTGGTCGAGCGCGACGAACACGGCGCGCCCGTCGGCGGCGAAGAGGCGGCGGGCCCGGCGCTGCTTGGCCGCACCGACCGCTGACGGGAAGGGGTGGTTCACGAGACTCCTCGGGTCTGTCGTTCGAACTCGGCGCTGTCCCAGTAGTCCACCCGGTGCGCGACGTGCCCGTCGGCGACCCGGAAGCGGAACATGCCGCGGATGCACACAGGATGCCCGCGCCATGCACACGTCATCGTGTACGGCACGGCGGCTCGGTCCCCGTCGACGATGACGTCCTCGAGCTCGTAGTGGAGCCGCTCGAACTCGGCGAGGAAGCGCGGCAGGCGCTCGCGGTACGCGTCGCGCCCCCGCAGGCTGTTGCCGAGCGCGGATGTGTGCTCGTTGTGGAAGTCGTCGGCGACGAGGTCGACGGCGGTGGCGACGTCACCCGCGTTGATCGCGTCGAGGTAGGCGACGACGACATCCCGCGTCGCCGCCGCCCGCCCGGACGATGTCACGAACCGTTGCCCCAGAGATCCCTGATCGTCGAGAAGACCTTCTGGTTGTGCGAGAACTCGACGACGTTGCCGTCGGGATCCAGCGCGGCGCAGATGTAACCGATGTGGGCAGCCATGTCGCGCGGCTCCCACTGCAGACAGCCCATCTCGCGGGCCTTGTCCGCCATGCGGTCGACGTCTTCGCGGGTCGGCAGCTCGATGCCGACATGGGCGAACGGGGTGAGCGTCGGCACCTTCTCCCCGGGCGTCTGCCCGAACCGCTCCCCCACCTCCGGAAGGAACTCGGCCAGGACCAGCACGAACGGGTCCTTCACCTGCTTGTCGTTCGACAGCCAGGCGCCGCGACCGTTCTCGTCCTCGTTCTGCGCCACGCACACGAGGTTGCACAGCTCGGTGTAGAACGCGATCGACGCGTCGAGGTCGCTGACGGGCAGCGCCACGTGCGTGAGGCGGGGCTCGGTGAGCTTGACGTCGGTCATCGGGTCTCCCTCGGGTGGTCGAACTCGTCGGGGGCGAGTGGGGTGGCGACGTCCTCGCGGATCGTGCGCATGACGTGGGCGGCACGTCCCTCCCACGCCGTCGGTGGTCCCACTCTGTAGAACGGCGAGCGCAGGTTCTCCATGAGGACGGTGACCATGTCGGTGTCCTCCTTGTTCGTGATCTCGAGGTTCTGGAGCTGGCGCTCCTGCTCGTCGAGATCGTCGGTGAGCCCGTAGATGCGGGAGAACAACCGCGTGCGGTCGGGTGCGATCGGATCCGCGCGCACGAGGATGAGCATCGTCGGGTACGGCAGGGGGGTCAGGTTCGGCATGACGTACTCGGCGTAGTGGCCGCGCAGCGCCTCCGCGGGCAGATCGGTGCGGCCGCCGGAGGGGTCGTCGACCTCGAGCTTGTGCGGCTTGTAGCCGCTCGTCGTGCGGCCCTCGAACCGCACGATCGTGTCGAGGTTGTGGCGGACGGTGTTGAACCGCTTGTGGACGAAGCGGACGTGGTAGTCGTCGTTGGAGTTCTCGGCGAACGCCTTCCAGTTGATCGGGTACGTCTGGTCGAGGTCGCGGTGGAAGCGGTGGAACTCGTCGATGCGGTACGCGTCGTACCGTTCGGCGAGCGGCGCGATCCAGTCGCGGAACGGGACCGTCTTCCGGCTGAGGCAACCGAAGACGAGCTTGTCCCACGCCACCTCGATGCGGACCGGGACGAGGCCGTACTCGTCCATCGGGAAGTCGGGCCCGTACATCCGGTTCTTGTCCGGGATGTTGATCAGGTGACCGTCGATCGCGTACGCCCAGTTGTGGTACGGGCACGTGAGCGTCTTGCCGCAGTGGCCGGCGGGCTCGAACGCGAGGCCCGAGGCGCGGTGCCGGCAGTTGTTGAGGAACCCCTTGACCGACCCGTCCTCCTGGCGGATGGCGATGACGGGCTGCATCCCGATGCGGCCGGTGATGAAGTCGCCCGGGTTCCGCAGGTCCTCGGTGTCGCCGAGCCACACCCACGAGCGGGCGAAGACGCGGACCATCTCGAGGTCGAAGAGGTCCCGGTCGTAGACCTCCCACGGCTGCAGCATCGGGCTGTCGGGCGTGGTCGGGACGAGACCGCCGAACTCCTCGCGGTGGCGCTGCTCGCGCTCGGCGATGCGTCCGAGCGCCAGGTGGTCCTGGTCGGTGCTCACGGTTCGTTCGCCTTCGGCTCACCCACTGCTTCCCATCGTCGCCGTTGACGCGGTCGCGGCCTATGTGCCCGCGGCACATGGCGGGTCGGCGTTCATGGGCGCGAGCGTGTGCGTCCGTGGAGTACCGGACGCTCGGCCGCACGGGCATCAACGTCAGCTCGCTGTGCCTCGGGGCGATGATGTTCGGCCCGTGGGGAAACGACGACGGGGACGAATGCGTGCGCATGGTGCACACCGCCCTCGACGCCGGCGTGAACTTCATCGACACCGCGGACGTGTACTCGTTCGGCCGCTCCGAGGAGGTCGTCGGGCGCGCCCTCGCCGATGGGCGACGTGACGACGTCGTGCTGGCGACCAAGTTCCACAACGGCATGGGTGACGACGTCAACATGCGGGGGAACTCGCGGCGCTGGGTCATGCGAGCGGTCGAGGACTCGCTGCGACGGCTGCAGACGGACTGGATCGACCTCTACCAGGTGCACCGTCCCGACCCGTCGACCGACATCGACGAGACGCTGTCGGCGCTCTCGGACCTCGTGCACCAGGGCAAGGTGCGGGCGATCGGCACGTCGACGTTCCCCGCGTCCGCGTTGGTGGAGGCGCAGTGGGCGTCGTCACGCCGCGGGTTCGAGCGGTTCACGACCGAGCAACCCCCGTACTCGATCTTCGCCCGCGCGATCGAGGTGGACGTGTTGCCGGTGTGTCTGTCGTACGGCATCGGGACGATCGTCTGGTCGCCCTTGAACGGCGGGTGGCTGACCGGGAAGTACCGGCGGGGCGCGGCGCCGCCGTCGGGGTCGCGGGCGGCGCGCGAACCCGATCACTTCGACTACGGCGAGGCGGCGGCGCGCGAGCGCAAGCTCGACCTCGTCGACTCCCTCTCGAAGGTCGCCGCGGACGCGGGCTTGTCGCTGACGCACCTGGCGCAGGCGTGGGTGCTCGAGCACCCGGCGGTGGTGTCCGGGATCATCGGTCCCCGGACGCCGGCGCAGCTCGACGACGTGCTCGGCGCTGCCGACGTGCGCCTTTCCGTCGACGTGCTCGATGCCGTCGACGCCCTGGTGCCACCGGGAACGACGGTCAACCCGCGAGATGCCGGCTACGACCCGCCCGGGCTGGACGTCTCGGCGCGGCGGAGGCCTCGCCCGTGACGTCGTCGGCCCGCATCGGCGCGTGGTGCAGCACGGGCTCGGTGCACGTCGCCGAGCTGCTGGACGCAGCCGGGTTCGACTACGTGTGCGTCGACTGCCAGCACGGCCTGTCCGGTGGCGGCGCCGACGCGCTGCCCGCGCTGTTGGGTGTGCGGCGGTCGGTGCCGGTGGTGCGGGTGCCGTCGAACGACGGCGGCTGGATCGGTCGTGCGCTCGACACCGGCGCCCACGCCGTGATCGTGCCGATGGTCGCGTCGGCGGACGACGCGCGGCGCGCGGCGCGTGCGTGCCGGTACGCGCCCGATGGCGTGCGCAGCTGGGGCACGAACCGGTCGTCACTGTCGGGGACGCCGGCCGAGGTCAACGCCGCCGTGGCCTGCTACGTGATGGTCGAGACGCGTGAGGCGGTCGACTGCGCCGACGCGATCGCCGCCACGGCGGGTGTCGACGGGATCTACCTCGGTCCCGCCGACCTTGCGGTGTCGATGGGGTCGGCACCGGGCGGCGGTGACGACGACGTCGAGAAGGCGATCGAGCGTGTCCGTGTGGCGTGCGCCGACGCGGGGATCGTCGCCGGCATCCAGGCGAACGGCGGCGAGGACGCCCGTCGACGCGTCGACCAGGGTTTCGACATGGTCACGGTCGCCACCGACGTCGCCCTCTTGCGCGCCGCCCTCGCCGATGCCCTGCGAACCGCTCGCAATCCGCGAGGGTGATGCCGAAAACCACCGAATACGTGGGTCTAGGGCATCAGCCTGCGCTCTTGGCGCCCGGGGTGTACGTCCCCTTGTCGCGCCACAGGCAGATCTCGGCGCCCCACGGATCGCGGAACGCGGCGTAGCGGGCGTCGAACTCCTCCCAGCGCGTCTCCTCCCACAGCACCGTGGCGCCCATCGCGACGGCGCGCTCGAGGTACGCGGGCGGGTCGTCGACCATGACGTAGACGCGCGGCACCGGACCCGACATCGCCGTGTCCGACCGGTGCATGCCGAGGTTCGGCTTCACGCCCGGCAGGATCTCGTGGAACTCGCCGGCCGGGCGGCGGTTGAACGTCCAGCCGAACAGCTCGGCGTAGAAGTTCGACATCGCCTCGGGGTCCGTCGTCGGGAAGTCGACGAAGATCATCGGGTTCACGCGGTCGGGGTCGGGCACGGCGGCTCCTTGCTCAGGCGGGCGACGGCGGCGTCACCCAGCGCGACGAACTGCGAGTAGCCCCGCTCGTACGCGGCATCGGCCACCGGATCGACGATCGTCGTCGACGGCCGGGGCCACGCGCCCGTGCGGGCCGACGGCGAACCGGGACGGGGCCACCACCCGATCCCGGCACCGGCGGCGAGCGCGGCGCCGTAGGCGGCGAGGTCGGGCTCGGACGGGACCTCGACGGGCACGCCGAGCACCGACGCCTTGATCTCGCACCACAACCGGCTGCGAGCCGGCGCGCCGCCGCACACCACGACGTCGATCGCGACGCCGGCGTCGCGCAGCGAGTCGGCGATGTGGCGCAGGCCGTACGCCGCGCCCTCGAGAGCAGCCCTCGCCACGTGGGCGCGCGTGTGCTCGCTCCCGAGACCGACGATCTCGGCGCGGAGATCGCGGTTCCAACGCGGCGCCCGCTCGCCCTCGAGGTACGGGAGGACGACGACCCCGCCGGCGCCCGGCGGCACCTCGGCCGCCAGCGACAGGAGCGACCCTTCGTCGAGTCCCGTCAGCGACGACAGCCACTCGAGCATGAGCCCATGGGCCGCGACCGGACCACCGACGACGTCGACGCCGGGCGCCGCGCTCACGAGCGCGTACATGCCGTCGGGCCGCGAGCCGGCGTCGACCGCGACGGCGAGCCCGCCGGTGCGTCCGCCGGGGTCGACCGCGCGTCCCGGCTCGTCGGTGCCGCCGGCCCAGAACGCCAGGTACGCGTCCTGCGCGCCACCCACGAGTGGCGTCCCCGCCGGCACACCCCACTCGCCCGACGCCGAGCCGACGACCTCGCCCGTGCGACGCAGCGTGCCGTAGCCGTCGAGCGACGGATCGCCCGGCCAGCGCGTCTGCACGGCGTCGGCGCCGAGCGACCGCAGCAGCCAGTCCCACAGCTGGCACACATCGCGGGTGGCGAGCACGTCGCGCTGGGCGAGGTGCTGCTCGTGCGGCGACAGCGTGATTCCCGCCGGGTGCCGCACCGTCAGCGCGAAGCGACCGTCGAGCGGAACGGTCGTCGGGCTCTGGCTCCCGATCGCCAGTGCCGCCGGCGCGACACCGAGCGACATCAGCGCCTCGTCGAGCGCGGCGCGCCATGCGTTCGGGTCGGCCTGCCCCGGCGGCCACGACGCGCGCCCGGCGAACGGCGCCGACGCCCGCGCGACGACGCGACCGTCCCGCGCGACGGCGAGCGCCCGCGCCGAACCGGTGCCGACGTCCACGCCGACGACGACGTCGGACGCGGCCATCAGCCCCCGACGAGCACGCGATAGACGGGCGACGTGGCCGCGAGCGTGAGTGCCTCGCCCACCTCGGCCAGCTCGTACCGCGCGGTGACGAGCGCGCCCAGGTCGGCGGCGAGCGCCCCCGACGCGAGCAGTCCCGCGGCCGCCCGCCAGTCCTCGGGCTCCTGGCTGTAGACGCCGACGATCGAGATCTCGTGGTGGTGGATGGCGTCGGGCGCGACGGGCGCGGTGTGGTCCTTCGGGAACGCGCCGTAGAGCACGACGGTCCCGCCGTCGTCGCACAGCGAGATCGCCAGCTCGAGCGCACCGGGCACGCCGGCCGTCACGAACACGGTGTCCGCCGCGGCGTTCCGCTCGCCGGCGTCGTCCGGCGCCGACGTCCACGTCGCGCCCGCGGTCGTCGCCTCGGCGAGGCGCTCGGCACTCACGTCGACGACACCGACCGACTCGGCGCCGAGGTGGCGAGCCAGCGCGAGGTGGAGCCGGCCCATGAAGCCGCTGCCGACGACGGCGACGCGATCGCCGGCGCCGAAGCCCGACAGCCGCACGGAGTGCACGACGCACGCCAGTGGCTCGCCCATCGACGCGAGGTCGAGCGGGGCGTCACCCACCGCGTACGCCGACGCCGCCCGCACCTTCACGTGCTCGGCGAGACCCGCGCCCATCGAGATGGTCCCGTCCGACAGCGCGCCCCCCTGGGGGACTCGGCACAGCGCGCTCCGACCGCGGCGGCACTGCCGGCACGCGCCGCACCTCGTGAGGAGGTCGACGATCACCCGGTCACCGACGACCGGCACACCGGGCACACCCTCGACCGCGGCACCGGCGGCGACGACCGTGCCGGCGACCTCGTGGCCGGGCGCCACCGGGTAGATCTTCTTCTCGCCGGCGAACAGGCGGCGCTCCATCGTGCACAGCCCGCATGCACCCACCTCGACGAGGAGGTCGTCGGGACCGACGTCGAACGGCGGCTCCTCGCGGAGCTCGACCCGGCCGGGAGCGGTGACGACGGCGACCTTCAACGGAGCAACCCCTTGCGAACGAGAACTAGAACCGGACTTCAGGCCAGCGGTGCGGCACCGTGATCCCCACGCGGTCGAGGATGGCACGCGACGCGGTGGCGGCTTCCTTCGCCAGCGCGTCCTCGTCGAGCTTCGTGCTGCGACCGTCGCGCACGACGATCTCGCCACCGACGACGACGTCGCGCACCGTCCGACCGTCGGTGCCCCACACGAGTTGCAGCGCGACATCACCGTCGGGCGCCCACGACGGGCCCGCCGCATCGTGGACGACGAGATCGGCGAGCTTGCCGACCTCGATCGAGCCGATGCGATCGCCCATCCCGATCGCCTCCGCGCCGGCGATCGTCGCCCACTCGAGCGCCTCGTGGGCGCCGAACCACGTCGGGTCGACGCGCGTGTCCTTGGCGAGACCGGCGGCGATCGCCGCCTGGCGGAGGATGTCGGCGGAGTCCGACGCGTTCGACGCGTCGCAGCCGAGCGCGATCCGACCGCCGCGGCGGGAGATCTCGGCGTGACGGCCCTCGCGCGCCACACCCTGACCGAGGCGCAGGTACGCCCACGGGCAGTACGCGATCGCAGTGGCCGACGCGAGCACGGCGTCGATCTCCTCGTCGTCGAGCCACACGCCGTGCGCGAGCAGCAGGTGCGGGCCGAGCACACCGAGCTCGCGCAGGTGCACGACCGGACGGCGGCCATGACGCCGCAGGTATTCCTCCGGGTCCGACGACGTCGGCGACAGGTGCATCGTCATGTTCGTGCCGCGCTCGCGTGCCAGGTCGGCGGCGCCCACCAGCAGCGCGTCGGACGCGAGGCTGTGTCCGACGAGCGTCACCCAGCCCTCGACCCGCGCGCCGTCACCGCGCGGGAACGCGTCGAGCACGGCGCGCTGGCGGTCGAGCACCTCGTCGGCCGGCGCCGCGAACGGGCCCTCCTCGACGTCCCAGCCCCAGGTGCCGACCGTGCCCCGCGCGCCGGCGGCGACGATGCCGGCGGCCACACGCGCCGGATGGGCGACGGTCCCCGCCTCGACGAGCGTCGTCACGCCGTTGCGCAGGCTCTCGACCGCGGTGATCGCGGCGGTGAGCTCGTCGTCGTCCGGCGTGTGCGCGCCGTGCACCGGCACGGACCACTCGAAGATCGACACGCCTGGAGCGAGGTTGTCCGGGATGCACCCGCGCACGAGCGGATCACCGGTGAGGTGCTGGTGTCCGTTGACCATGCCGGGCGTCACGACGCCGTCGCGCGCATCGAGCACCTCGGCGTCCGGGTACCGCCGCGCGAGGTCCGTGGCGGAACCGACCTCGACGATGCGTTCACCTTCGACCGCGACGCCCCCGCCGCGCAGCACGCGGCGCTCGGCGTCCATCGTCACGACTCGCCCGCCGAGGACGAGCAGTTCCGGCGCGGCCATCATGTGTGAGCGTACGCAAGCACCTCACGTACGACGGCGGGGAACAGCACGATCCCGGTGACCCGTCGTTGTTCCCGCGGCACCACAGGAGACGCATTGCCCAGAATCGACCCGGCCTGGTTCCCGTCCGACCCGTACCCCCAGCTGATCGCCGGCGTGGAGCGACGAGACGGCGCGCTGCACGACGTCGTCGACCCGTCGACAGGTGAGGTGCACGCGCGGTGGGCGGAGGCGACACCGGAAGAGGTCGACACGGCGCTCGACACCGCCCGCCGGTCCTTCGACACCGGCGACTGGCGGCGCATGGCGCCGAGCCGGCGCGCCGAGGTGCTCGAGGCCGTTGGGCAGCGCATCCGCGACGACGCCGACCGGCTCGCCGCCCTCGAGGCGGCCGACACCGGGAAGGCGGTCGGCGGCGCGAAGACGTACGACGTGCACGAGGCGGCGGTCGCGTTCGCGTTCGCCGCTGGGGTCGGGCGCGATCTCCACGGGGACGTGCGCCGTGCCGCCTTCCCGCCGGAACTGCTCCCCGGTGGTGGGCCCGACGTGCTCACGCTGCGGCTGCGCGAACCGGCGGGCGTCGTCGTCGAGCTGCTGCCGTGGAACGGGCCGCTCATGACGGGCAGCCAGCGCATCGCCGCCGCGCTGGCGGCCGGTTGCTCGATCGTCGTCAAACCGCCCGAAGAAGCCGTCGTCAGCGTGATCGAGCTGGCCCGCATCCTCGACGAGTGCGGCCTCCCACCGGGCACGCTCAACGTCGTGCTCGGGCCGGGCGAGACCGTCGGCGAGCAGCTCGTGTCCGACACGCGGGTGGACCTGGTCAGTCTCACCGGTGGCGTCGAGACCGGCGCGCGCGTGATGGCGACTGCGGCGCGCAACATCACGCCCGTGCATCTCGAGCTCGGCGGCAAGTCGCCGGTGATCGTGTTCGCCGACGCCGATCTCGAACAGGCCGCGGGATGGGCGATGATGGCCGCGTTCGTGAACATGGGCGAGGTGTGCGTCGCCGGTTCACGCCTGCTCGTCCACGAGTCGGTCTACGACGAGGTCGTCACGACGGTGGCCCAGCAGTCGTCGTTCCTGCCGATCGGCGACGCACTCGACCCGGGCACGTTCATCGGCCCGCTCGTCACCGAGGCGCACGCGTCGCGTGTACGCGGGTTCGTCGACCGGGCGACGTCGGCCGGAGACGCCGAGCTCGTCGGCGGCGGCTCGGTTCCCGACGGCGCGCGATCGACGTTCGTCGCGCCGACCGTGCTCGGGCGGGTACGACCGGGCAGCGAGGTCGAGCAGACGGAGGTGTTCGGTCCGGTCCTCGCCGCAGTCCCGTTCGCCGACGAGGACGAGGCCGTCCGGCTCGCCAACGGCACGCGCTACGGCCTCAACGCGACGGTCTTCACGCGCGACATCGAGCGGGCGTTCCAGCTCGTCGACCGCCTGGATGCCGGCGAGGTCAACATCAACTGCCACTTCGCCCCGGACATGAACGGCGGCCGTGGCGAACCGCGGCGCATGAGCGGTGCGTCGCGCACGGGCATCGAGGCCTACACCGCGCTCAAGGCGGTCAACGTGCAGGTGCGTCCCTGACGACGACGGTGCCGCTACTCCGTGAGCGGGTTGACGGGTTCGCCCCGCTGGCCCTCGTGCAGCTCGTCGAGGACGGCGAGCATCTCGCGCGCGACGAGCGCAGCCCGGATCTGCAACGCGGCCGCGGGCTCGACCGGGTCGCAGGCCAGCAGCTGGCGGATGCGGCCCATGCGGTAGCCGACGGAGTTGCGGTGGATGTCGAGACGGTGCGCGACGGCGGCGCGGCTGCCGTTCGTGTCGAGCCACGCGACGAGCGTGTCGAGCAGATCGGTGCGCTCGAGGATCGGACCGAGCTGGTCGTCCACGAACTCGCGCAGGCGTTCCCGTGGGACCGACAGCAGCACGCCGCTGAGACCGAGGGTGGAGAACCGAAGCTCGGGACCGCGGCCGCCGCGCCGCAGGAGCGCGAGCGCGGCCTCCGCCTCGAAGAACGAGCGGGCGGTGTCGTGCACGTCGTCGACGACCGACCCGCATGCCGCGAGCACGTCGGCGTCGTCGCCGACCATGCCCTGCAGCCTCGTGCGGATGCGCGTCAGCTCGCGCTCGTCGGCAGCGAGGATCGTCCACCCGACGCCACGGTCCTGCCGCACCGGCGTCTCGATCCAGCTCAGCGCGGTGGCCCACGTCCGTTCGTTGGCGCCGTCGTACGCGAACACCGCGGCGACGTGCGGACGCCCGAGCGCCACGCTGAACCGCTCGGCGACGCGCTCGACCTCGGCGGGGTCGCGCAGCAGTCCGAAGCGGACCTCGTCGATCAACCTGCTCGCGCTCTCGGCGCGCGTCGCCGCCTCCGCGTCGCGGCGAACGGCCTCGATGCAGACAGGGACTCGTGCGGCGAACAACGCCGCCCGCTGGTCGTCGTCGAGCGGCGATTCCAGTGCGAGGACGCCGACGCGCCGCGGCCCGGCGCGCAGGGCGACCGCCTCGCCCTTCCAGCCGTCGCCGCACGTGAGCTCCGTCGGCGTGTCCGTGTCGCCGACACCGGCGACGACCCACGAGTCGACGCCCGCGCCGGCGACGTCGTCCGGCACCGGCGCGGCGGCGAGGATGCCGCCGTGCACGCCGATGAGCCGCGCGCTGGTGCCGGCCACCGCCGCGAGGCGGGCGAGGATCGCCGGCCAGCCCCGGCCCGCGAGCGCGAGCTCGGCGAGCTCCTCGTAGACGGGCGGTGTCGTCACGCAGCAATGGTGCACCAATGACCGCGGGCGTTGTGGTCCTCCAACCGGGTGAGGGGCCGATCGCGGCATCGGCCTACGTGCCCGCGTCGATCGACAACATCACGTGGGGCTGGCTGCCGAACGCGGCGTCGTCACCGGTGGCGGTCGTCGACGACGGCGACCGCGTGACCATCGACACGATCTCACACGAGGGGCTGATGGAGGACCAGGGACGCGACCCGGTCGCGTGCTTCGGCCGGCACGGCGTGCACCCCGACGACGTGCTGCGCGACGCGCGAGCGGTCGCCGACGTGGTCGATCACACCTACGGCGTCGACGGGCCGCACGTCGTCACCGGACCCGTCGCCGTTCGCGGCGCGCGGCGCGGCGACGTGCTGCGCGTCGACGTGCTCGACGCGACCGCCCGTGTCCCGTACGGGCTGGTGTCGAACCGCCACGGGCTCGGGCTGCTCGCCGGCGAGCTGCCCGAGACCGACGGCACGGTGACGACGTTCTGCTCCGTCGAGGACGGGCGCGGCGTGCTGCGGTTCGGCGACGACGGCGGCGCCGTGCGGTTCCCGCTCGCCCCTTTCCTCGGGATCATGGGCACGGCGCCGGCGACCGACGAGCCGGTGCACTCGAAGCCGCCCGGGCCGCATGGCGGGAACGTCGACCTGAAGCACCTCGCGGTCGGAAGCTCGCTGTACCTGCCGGTCGCGGTCGACGGCGCGTTGTTCTACGCCGGCGATCCGCACTTCGCGCAGGGCAACGGTGAGGTGTGCCTCACCGCGTTCGAGGCGTCGTTGCGGGCGACCGTGCGGCTGTCGATCGTCCGCGGTGTCGAGGCGCGGCGCGCGTGTGGGCTGCTCGCCGACCCGTTCGCCGAGACCGGCGCGCACTGGATCCCGATGGGGTTGCACGTCGACCTCGACGAGGCCGCCCGGCGCGCCGCCCGCGCCGCGATCGCGTTCCTCGGCGACCGCTTCGGGATGCCGCGCGCCGATGCGTACGCCTACCTGAGCGCGGCGTGCGACTTCGAGTTGACCCAGGTGGTGGACGGCGTCCTCGGCGTCCACTGCCTCATCCGCAAGGCCGACTTCGAGTGAGATCGGGTGAGTGGCGGCGTCATACGCCGCCACTCACCCGATCTCGGATCAGGCGCCCGGGGGTGCGGGCCGCACCGACGCCTTCGTCCACAGCAGGATCGGCACCCCCCACGGGTCGGTGAACGCCGAGCACCAGCCGCTGAACTCGCCCCAGTACACGGGCTCCCAGTCGATCGTGGCGCCGTTGTCCTCGGCCCGGGCGAGGACGTCCTCCTGCGTCTCGTCCTCGCTCACGAGGATGTACACGCGCGGGACGGCGCCACTCGCGCGGTCGGCCGGGCGCGACGGCGGCTGGTTCGGGTCGGGCACGGGGTCGGCGGCGTTGAAGATCCCGAGGTGGAGGTTGCCCACGCCCGACGGCTGTCCGTCCGGGCCGGGGAACTCGCCGCCGGGAACGGCGCGGTGGAACTGCCCGGTCGGCCGCCCCTCGACGGTCCAACCGAACACGGCCTCGTAGAAGCGGGCGGACGCCTCGGGGTCGGGCGATGGCAGGTCGACGAAGATGAGCGTGTGCGGTTGCGCCATGGGCGCCGACGTTACGCCGGCGGCGAACTTCTGACTCAGGTGACCAGGACCGTACGGGCGTGCTCGACGTCGCTGCGCAGTTGCGCGGCGAGCGCGTCGATGCCGCTGAAGCGCTGCTCGTCGCGCAGGCGGGTGACGAAGCGCACCGCCGCCTTCTCACCGTAGAGATCGCCGTCGAAGTCGATGAGGTGCGCCTCGACGAGCAGCAGGCCGTTCTCGTCGTAGAACGTCGGGCGGCGCCCGACGTTGATCGCCGACGGGTACGTGGCGCCGTCGCTGCCGTCGCCCCGCACGTACCACCCTGCGTAGACGCCGTCGCTCGGGAGGATGATGTCGCCGGCCACCGCGACGTTCGCCGTCGGGAACCCGATCGTGCGGCCGCGCGCGTCGCCGTGCTCGACGATCCCGCGGACCTCGAACGGCCGGCCGAGCAGCCTCGCCGCGAGCTCGACGTCGCCGGCGGCGACCACGCCGCGAACGGCCGTCGACGTGACCGCGTCGCCGATCGCGTCGTCGATCGTGAGCGGCACGGTCACGACCTTGATGCCGTGCTGCACGCCGAGCTCGGTCATCGTCGGTACGTCGCCCTTCCTGCGGTGGCCGAAGTGGAACGATTCGGCGGCGACGGCGACCTTCGCGTTCAGCCGGTCGACGAGGACGTCCTCGACGAACTGCTCCGGTGTCTGCAGCGACCGCTCCTCGTCGAACGTCACGACATAGGTGACGTCGACGCCGAGCCGGTCGAGCAGCTCGAGGCGATGGTGCAGGCTCGTCAGCAGCCGCGGAACCTCGTCGGGCCGCACGACGGTCGCGGGATGCCGGTCGAACGTGACGACGACGGACTGCAGCCCGGTGTCGCGGGCGATGCGGTGCGCCTCGGACAGCAGCGCGCGGTGACCGGCGTGCACACCGTCGAACACGCCGACTGTGACCACCGAGCCACCGCGGTCGGGAATGGGTTCGCCGTCGAAGACGATCTTCACGAACCAAGCCTACGCGCGCTGCCCTCGACGTCTCCCTGTCGAGACCCCTCGAGCGGCGCGACGAAACACACGTGGCACTGAGGGTCGCTGATGCGATCGGCCACGGTGATCACGTCGCCGACGACGATCTCACCGACGTGGCCGTCGTACGACCCGGTGTAGGCCCCGGCCGCCGGGAGCGCGATGTCGTCGGGCACGGTCAGGACACCGTCGTGCGCCGAACCGCGGACCTCGTGCGGGCGGCCGAGCAACGCCGCCGCCAGTTCGACGTCGCCGTCGCGCAACGCCCCCCGGATGCGCGTCGACGAGACCGGCCCGTCGACGCCGGGGATGCTGACGAGCTCGATCGGCACGACGTCGAAGCCCGAGGTCTCCCCCATCGCCTGCAGCATGGCGACGTTGCCGCCGCGTCGGTGACCGAAGTGGAAGTCGGCACCGACCGAGACGATCCTGCTGTTGAGCGCGTCGAGCAGGATCTCGGTGACGAAGTCCTCGGCCGGCTCGTGCGCGCGGTCCTCGTCGAAGTGGACGACGAGCGTCGCATCGACGCCGGTGGTGGCGAGCAGCTCCAGCTTCTGCTCGAGGTCGGTGAGCAGCTTCGGCGCCGAGTCGGGACGGACGACCTCGGCGGGGTGGCGGTCGAACGTGACGACGACGGACTGGAGGCCGCGCGCGGCCGCGGCGTCGCGCACCTGCCCGATGAGCGCGCGATGCCCGAGGTGCACGCCGTCGTACGCGCCGATCGTGACGGCCGATCCTCCACTCGGACGCGGGAACGCGGCCGGGTCGCGGATCACCTCCATCAGTGGGTCACGGTAGTCAGCACACCCGCCGATTCCCGTTTTGACAGCAGCAGCGATACCGAAACGGGCGTTCTGCTGCTGGCAAAACGTCACTGGGCGGGCGCCATCACCACCGACGGGCGCCGGTCGTCGTAGACGGCGAGCAACGCACCGGCGTCGTCGAGGACGGCGACGAGGCCGTCGAGCCCGAGGTCCGGGAGCGGACGGCCGAACGACACGAGCCGGGCGGTGTCGGCGTCGACCGTGACCGACGGCAGGTCGCGCACCGCGACCGCGGGTGGCAGCACCGGCGCGTCGTCGATCGTGCCCGCCTCGTCGAGGGTGAACGAGCCGACCCGCGTGCGCCGCAACCGCCGAAGGTGGGCCCCGCCGCCGAGCGCGGTACCCAGGTCGGCGGCGAGGACGCGCACGTAGGTGCCCGACGAGCAGTCGACCGAGATCCGCAAGACGCTGACGTCTCCCTCAGGCGCCGGATGGCTGGGTTCGCCGCTGCGCGACGGCGTGACCTCGAACCGGTCGACGCGCACCGGCCGGGGGTCCCGCTCGACCTCCACACCGGCGCGTGCCAGCTCGTGCAACCGCCGCCCGCCGACCTTCACCGCCGACACCATCGGCGGCACCTGGAGGATGTCGCCCGTCAGCGTCGCCGCCGCCTCCCGCGCCTGCACCAACGTGACGTCCGCCATCGGCCACTGCTGCACGACGTCGCCCTCGTCGTCGAGCGTCGTCGTCGCCGTGCCGAGCACGACCTCGCCCTCGTACGACTTGCCGAGGTCCGACAGGAACCGCAGCAGGCGCGTCGCCCGCCCGAGACCGACGAGCAGCACGCCGGTCGCGCCCGGGTCGAGCGTCCCGGCGTGGCCGACGCGCTTCTGCCCGAACCGCTTTCGCAGCCGCGACACCACGTCGTGCGACGTCATCCCCGCCGGCTTGTCGACGACGACGAGCCCGTCGACCGTCAAACCCGCGTGCCGCGCTGCTTCCGCAGCTCGGCCTTGACCGCGGCGACGACGTCGGTGACGGGGTACGGCGCGGTGAAGCCGGCGGCGTACTTGTGCCCGCCGCCGCCGAACGCCTGGGCGATGACGCCGACGTCGATCGTCGACGTCGACCGCAACGACACCTTGATGCCGTCGGGCGTCTCCTTGCACACGCACGCGACGTCGGCTTCCGCCGTGCGCCGCAGCACGTCGATGAGTCCCTCGGTCTCCTCGATCTCGACGCCGAACCCGTCGAGGTCGAAGTTCGTCACCCACGTGACGACGAAGCCGAGCTCGCGATCGATCTCGGCGCGCGCCATGCACATGCCGAGCATCTGCAGGTAGGGGAACCGGTGCAGCTCGAACAGCTGGCGGGTGATGTCGGCGATCGGCAGGCCGAACGTCGACAGCTCCTCGGCCAGCGCGAAGACCTCCGGCGTCGTGTTCGAGTACTGGAACCGTCCGGTGTCGGTCACGAGGCCCGTGTAGAGGCACAGCGCCGCGTCACGCGTGAGCGGCCACCCCAGGCGCGCCGCGAGCTCGCGCACGATCGACGCGGTGGACGCAGCGTCGGCGTCGATCACGTTGATCGTGCCGAAGCGGTCGTTGGTGACGTGGTGGTCGAGCACGACGAGCGTCCCGGCGCGCGTTGCCGCGGACTCCAGCGACCCGAGCCGGTCGATCGACCCGCAGTCGAAGGTGACCATCACCTCGGGCTCGGCCGCCATGTCCGCCGGCTTCGTCAGCAGGTGGAGGCCGGGCAGGAACGTGTAGTGGGGCGCGACGCCGAAGGGTTCCGAGAACGACGCCGACACGTCACGGCCCTGCGCACGGGCGAGGTGGAACAGCGCCAGCATCGAGCCGAGCGCGTCGCCGTCGGGCGTGACGTGGCACGCCAGCGCCAGCGAGCCGGCACCGGCGATCGCCTCGACCGCCCGGTCGAGCGCGGCGGACGCGTCAGCCTCCATCACCATCACCATGGTCAGCGCTTCCGAGGGTCCGGAGGATGTCGTCGACCCGTGTGCCGGCGGCCACACCCGGGTCGGCCTCGAACGTCAGCTCGGGCGTCCTCCGCAGACGGGCCTGGCGACCGATCGCCGACTGGAGCCGCCAGCGGTGCTCGGCCAGCGCCTCCCCCGTCGCCTCGTCCAACGACGAGAGCCACACCTTGGCATGACGGAGATCGCCGTCGACTGTCACACCGGTCACCGTGGCGAGCCCGAGCCGGCGGTCGTCGATGCGCTCGAGCTCCTCGGCGAGGATCTCCCGCAGCAGCTCGTTGACCCGCGCCACCCGCGGGTACTGGCGCCTACTCGCCATCGTCGAAGCCTGACAGCGATCGCTCGACCGAGACCACTTCGACCTCCGGGAACGACAGGACGAACCGCTCCACGCCGTCGAGCACCCGCTCGACGTGCGCCGGCTCGCCGGCGACCGTGGCCATACCCAGCTCCGCGCGCTGCCACTTGTCGAGGTAGCCGGTCTCGGCCGACGCGACCGCGAAGCGGCGCCGGGCGCCGTCGACGATCGGCTTGACGACCGCCCGCTTCTCCTTGAGGGAGTGGCTGAGCGGGATGTGGAGGTCGAAGCGGACGACCCCTACGTGCGTGGGATCTCCCGCTCCTCGAACGTCTCGATCACGTCGCCGGGCTTGAGGTCCTGGAAGTCGGAGAGCCCGATGCCGCACTCGAAGCCGGCGGCGACCTCGCGCACGTCGTCCTTGAACCGCTTGAGCGAGGACACCGTGCCCTTCCAGATGATGACGCCCTCGCGCAGGAAGCGGACCTTCGAGTTGCGGGTGATGACGCCGTTGGTGACGTAGCAGCCGGCGATCTTGCCGATGCGGGGGACGCTGAAGATCTCGCGGACCTCGGCGTCGCCGGTGACGACCTCCTCGTACTCCGGCGCCAGCATGCCGACCATCGCCGCCTCGATGTCCTCGAGGAGCTTGTAGATGACCTCGTAGGCGCGGATCTCGACGTCCTCGCCCTCGGCCACCTCGCGGGCCTTGCGGTCCGGGCGGACGTTGAAGCCGATGATCGTCGCGTTCGACGTCGCCGCCAGCTGGATGTCGCTCTCGGTGATGCCGCCGACCGCCCGGTGGACGAACGCCAGCTTCACCTCGTCGCGCTCGAGCTTTCGCAGCGCCTCGGTGACCGCCTCGAGCGAGCCCTGCACGTCGGCCTTGAGGATCAGGTTCAGCGTGGCCGTCTCGCCCCGCTGGATCTGCTCGAAGATGTCCTCGAGCTTGGCCCCCGTGGCCACGCCCACCGGCGCACTCTTGAGGCCGCGCTCGCGGTAGCGGCGCTCGCGGGCCTCGGCGACCGTGCGGGCCGTCTTGTCGTCGGGCGCGACGCGGAACTCGTCGCCGGCCGACGGGACCTGGCTGAGGCCGAGCACCTGGACCGGCATCGACGGCAGGGCTTCCTTCACCTGGTCGCCCTTGTCGTCGATCATCGCCCGCACGCGGCCCCAGGCCGCACCGGCGACCATCGGGTCGCCGACGCGCAGCGTCCCCTTCTCGACGAGGACGGTCGCGACCGGGCCGCGGCCGACGTCGAGGTTGGCCTCGACGACCGCGCCCCGCGCCCGACCCTCCGGGTTGGCGACGAGCTCCTCGAGGTCGGCGACGAGCAGCACCTGCTCGAGCAGCTCGTCGATGCCGAGGTTCTGGAGGGCGCTGATCTGCACCATGATCGTGTCGCCGCCCCACTCCTCTGGGATCACGTTCTGCTCGGAGAGCCCCTGCATGACGCGGGTCGGGTCGGCGTTCTCGCGGTCGATCTTGTTGATCGCCACGACCATGGGGACGTCGGCGGCGCGGGCGTGGTTGATCGCCTCGACGGTGGTCGGCATCACCCCGTCGTCCGCGGCGACGACGAGAATGACGATGTCGGTGACGTCGGCGCCGCGGGCACGCATGGCGGTGAACGCCTCGTGGCCCGGCGTGTCGATGAACGTGATGAGGCGCCCGTCCTTTTCGACCTGGTAGGCGCCGATGTGCTGCGTGATGCCGCCGGCCTCACCGGCGACGACGTTGGACTCGCGGATGCGGTCGAGCAACAGCGTCTTGCCGTGGTCGACGTGGCCCATGACGGTGACGACGGGCGGGCGGGGACGGAGCGCCTCCTCGTCCTCGTCGTCCTCGTCGCTCAGCATCTCCTGGAGCTGGAGCTCCTGCTGCTGGCCGGGCTCGACGATGAGGACGTCCGCGCCGAGCTCCTGCGCGAACAGCTCGATCATGTCGTCGGTGAGGCTCTGCGTGGCCGTCACCATCTCGCCCGCGGTGAACAGGAAGCGGACGACGTCGGCCGCGCTGCGGTTGAGCTTCGGGCCCAGTTCCTGCGCGCTGATGCCCCGCTCGATGACGATCTCGCCCTCGGGGATCGGCGCCTGGCTGGGCTGGTAGGTCGTGAGCTCGGTCGGGCTCAGCTCCTCGAAGCTGCGACGCCGCCTGCTCTTGCGCCGCTGCGGCGGGCGGCCTCGACCGCCGCCGGGGCCGCCGCGCCCACCGGGGCCGCCGCCGGGGCCGCCCCGGCCGACACCGGCGCCGGGGACCGACTGGCGGGGGAAGTTGCCGCCACCGGGACGGCCGCTGTAGCCGCCGGGGCGTCCGCCGCCGCCGGGACCGCCGGGGCCGCCGCGGCCGCCACCGGGACCGCCGGGGCGTCCCGCGGGGGGCGTGGCCCGCCGCCCGCCCAGACCGGGCGGCGGCGGGATCGGCTTGCCCGACGCCGACATCGGGGGTCGCGGCGGGGGCGGGATGGGCTTGCCAGACGACGACATCGGCCGGGGCGGCGCCGGCGGCTTGTTGCCGGTCGCGCTGGCGCCGCCGGCGTTCGGGCCGCCCGGGCGAGCCGGGGCGCCGGCACCTGCGCCGGGGCCGGCGGCCGCTGCCGCGGGGCGGGCGCCGGGCTCGGCGCCGGGGACCGGGCGGGCGGCGGGCGGTCGCGGAGCCTGGCCGGGCGCGCCGGCGCCGGGCTGTCCGGGGCCGGCCGCAGCGGGACGCGGCGCACCTGCGGGGGCGACCC
>DASSOZ010000069.1:0-7256 GCA_035700105.1 Acidimicrobiales bacterium | reverse complement strand
CAGCATGCACAGCGCGACGAGACGAGAACGCACGACGACTCCTTGTGGGATCAGCCCTTGACGGCGCCGGCGGTGAGGCCGCGCACGAGCTGCTTCTGGAACAGGATCAAGAGGACGAAGATGGGCAGCGACGCGAGGATCGTTCCCGCGAACGTGATGTTGACACGGTCCAGGCTGGAAGCCCGCAACTGGCGCAGGCCGATCTGCACCGTCCGGAGGTTGTCGCTCTCGGTCACGATGAGCGGCCACAGGTACTGGTTCCACGCCAGGAGGAACGAGAACACGGCCAGCGCGCCGATCGCGGGCCGGGCGAGCGGCACGACGACGCGGGTCAGGAACTTCCAGTGGCCGTACCCGTCGAGCGCGGCGGCGTCCTGCAGGTCGCGTGGTACCTGCAGGAACGCCTGCCTGAGCAGGAACGCGCCGAAGCCGGTGGCGAGGAACGGCACCACCAGGGCGGGATACGAGTTGAACCAGCCGAGGTCGACGATCGTCTGGCGGTTCGTCACGATCGTCGCCTCGAACGGCACCATGAGCGTGGCGAGGAAGAGGACGAAGAGCGTCCGCTTGAACGGGAACTCGAGGAACGCGAACGCGTACGCCGCCAGCACCGCGGTGACGACCTGCGCCACCGTGATCAGCGTCGCCACGACGAAGCTGTTGCGCAGGTAGATGCTCAGGTGGGCGTCGTCCCACGCCGTCGAATACGTGGACCAGTGCGCCTGCTTCGGGAACAGGATCGGCGGCCGCGCCGCGATCTGGTCGGGCCGAAGGAGCGAGTTCACGATCGTGATGTAGATCGGGAACAGGACGACCACGGCGAGGACGACGAGCACCGCGTACCGCAGCGTCAGTCGCACCGCGCGGGCCGTCGTCGCGCTACCGGGCATAGAAGACCCGCCGCTCGACGAAGCGCAGCTGCAGTGCCGTGAGGATCAGCGTGATGCCGAACAGCGCGACCGCGAGCACCGCGGCGACGCCGTCGTTGTTGAACCGGAACGCCGACTGATACAGGTAGTACGTCAGCACGCGCGTGTGGTTGAGCGGCCCGCCCTCGGTCAACAGGTCGATCTGGCCGAACGCCTGGAACGCGCTGATCGTGCCGATGACCGCGGCGAAGAACACCGTCGGGCTCAGCAGCGGAAGGGTCACTCGCCGGAACCGCCGCCACGTCCCGGCGCCGTCGACCATCGCCGCCTCGTGCAGCTCGTCCGGGATCGACTGCAGTGCCGCGCTCATGAGGATGAAGGTGAAGCCGAGGTTCTGCCAGATGGTCGCGACGCTCACCGCGGGCAGCGCCCACGTCGTGTCCTGCAGGATGCCCGTGCCGCCCCGCCGGCCGAGCCAGTAGCTGAACAGACCGACCTGCGGGTTGAGCAGTGTGAAGAAGATGACGCTGGCGACGGCGACCGACGTGGCGACCGTCGAGCTGAAGATCGTGCGGAAGATGCGGATGCCCTTGAGCTTCTGGTGGGCGAGTGTCGCCATGGCGATGCCGAGCGCGATGCCGATCGGCACGGTGAAGACCGCGAACAGCAGCGTCGTCTTCAGGCTGTTGAGGAAATCGTGCGAGGTGATGACGTCGCGGTACTGGTCGAAGCCGACGTAGCGCTTGGGCAGCCCGGGGAACGGCGGCGTGCGGAAGAAGCCGAGCTGCGCCGTCTTCACGAGCGGATAGAAGACGAACACGCCGAACACGACGAGCGACGGGAGGAGCATCAGCGCGGCGAGCCCGACCTCCCTGCGGCGACGGCGCCGGTGCACCGGGCTTCTCCGTCTGCTGCGCTGCGCGGGCGGCGGCACCGGGAAGGGCGCGACCTCCTCGGGGGTGATGTCAGTCAAGGCGGTCGCCGGTCTCGGCGTCGAAGAGGTGGACGTCGGTGGCCCTGGCGGTGAGCGTGATCGCGTCGCCGTCGTTGGGTGCGGGCGCGTCGGCGGGGAGACGGACGATGACGACGTCGGTGCCGCCCTCGAGGCGGCACAGGACCTGGCGCTCGTGGCCCAGCGACTCGACGAGGGTGACGCTCGCCTTGATCGGGCCGTCGTCGACGATGCGGAACGCCTCGGGTCGGATGCCCACGGTGACGACCGTGCCCGACTTGCGCTCGACGCCCGGCGGCATCGCCAGCGTCCCCGCACCGCTGCGGACGACGACGTTCGTGCGGCTGTCGTCGACGCGGCCGGCGAACGTGTTCATCGCCGGGCTGCCGATGAAGCGGGCGACGAACGCGTTGGCGGGGCGGTCGTAGACGTCCTGCGGCGGACCCACCTGCTGGAGCACGCCGTCGTTCATGATCGCGATGCGGTGGCCCATCGTCATCGCCTCGACCTGGTCGTGCGTGACGTAGATCACGGTGGCCTCGAGCCGTCGCTGCAGCTCGATGAGCTCGGCTCGCGTCTGGACGCGCAGCTTGGCGTCGAGGTTCGACAGCGGCTCGTCCATCAGGAACACGAGCGGCCGCCGCACGATCGCCCGCGCGAGGGCGACGCGCTGGCGCTGCCCGCCCGACAGCTGGGCCGGCTTGCGGTCGAGCAGCTTGTCGAGGTCGAGCGCCCGCGCCGCTTCCTTCACGAGCGTGTCGCGCTCGGCCTTGTCGACCTTGCGTGACGCCAGCGGGAACTCGATGTTCCTGCGCACGTCCATGTGCGGATAGAGGGCGTAGCTCTGGAACACCATGGCGATGTCGCGGTCCTTCGCCTCGACGTCGGTGACGTCGCGTCCGCCGAGCTCGATGGTGCCGCTGGTCGGGTCCTCGAGGCCGGCGATCATTCGCAGGGCGGTCGACTTGCCGCACCCGGACGGCCCGAGCAGGACGAGGAACTCCTGCTCGGCGACCTCGAGGGTCAGGTCGTCGACGGCGGTGACGGCGCTTCCGCCGCTGCCGAAGCGTTTCGTGACGTTGCGGAGCGCGACCTGCGTTCTTGTCACACCCCGAGGTTACGGTGGGGATCGCGCTTCCCCCGCACATGCCGTGAGGTCCTGCTGCGGGAGGTCGAGCGCCGCGTGCGTCCCCCTTGTCGTTCCCATGTCTCGCTGGCGCCGGTCGCGTCGCCGTACGTCGACACGCTCGACGACGCCGTGTTCGTGGTCGACGCGTCGGTCGGCGGCGTGTCGTCGTTCGGATGCGTCGCACTGCTGCTCGACGGCGACGACCGGCTGCTGACGGCCGTCGAGTGCGTCGCGTGCGACACCGCGGCGCGCGTCGTGGAGCTGTGCCGGGTGCTGCTCGCGGCGGCGTCCGGCGAGGGGGCGTGGCGCCGGTTGGTGGTGGCGTCGACGGCCGATGCCGGCGTCGACGCGGCGGCGTGGGGCGCGGTGGCGGCGGCGTGCGCCGCGTCGCCCGTCGAGCTCGTCGACTGGTTGTTGCTCGACCTGCCGGCCGGCGTGGTGACGTCGGTCGCCGAGTCCGTGGAGGGCCGCTGCCCGTGGTGACCGGTCAGCTGTGGCGCTGGCTGTCGCGGCGTCCGAGGAGGAAGGCCGTGCTACCGGCGACCGCGAGCAGCAGGAGGATGGCGGCGGCGACGTACAGGACGCGGCTGCCGCCGTCGCCGGTGGTTGCCGCGCGCGGGCGGCCGCCGTCGGCGCCCGGGACCGGCGGGATGCCGGCCGCGGGCGCGGCGGGTGCCGGTGCCGGTGCCGCCGTGGCCGGCCACACCGAGATCTCGGACGGGTCGACGGTGCCGCCGCCGGTGCCGTTGCCGTTGCCCGTCGCCGGGCGGACGCGGACGTACCGGACGGCGCGCCCGCCGGCGGTGAAGAGCGCGGCCGGCCAGATCGCGTCGGGCCGGCCCGTGTCGGCGGGCGTCCACGTCCGGCCGTCGGTCGAGACGTCGACGGCGGCGCCGGCACCGGTGCCGGTCCGCACGGCGATCGTCCCGGCGACGACCGCCCGTCGCAGGTCGACGGTCACCGTCCCGTATCCCGCCGGTTCCGGGCGCATCGGTGTGGTGAGGTCGCCGTCGGTCGCCGGGCAGCCGGCCAGCACGGTGCCGTCGGCGGTGCACGGCGCGCCGCGGGACAGCGGCGCGCCGGCGCCGGTCACCGAGCGGAGGGGGGCGGTCCAGTCGATGCGAGGTCGCTGGCCGGCGCGGTCGCGGCTGAAACCGACGGTGAGCACGACGACCGCGGCGCGATCCTCCAACGCGCGGCGGTCGATGGTCACCGCCGCCGACGGCCCGTGCGGCGCGAACTGGGCGAGCGTGCGGGTCGCGCCCGTGGGCGGGCCGTCGGTGATGGCGCCGCGCAGGACGGTGCGGGTGTCCGCCAGCGGCGGGGCGCGCCAGGCCAGCGTCGTGCCGGTCGCGTTCGCCTGGCGGGCGACGAGCTCGGGGTTCCAGAGCCGGAGCTCACCGAGGTCGCCGCCGCGCGTGGGGTTCAGCTGGACGGCCACGGCTCCGTCCGTCGCCGCGTCGCCGAACTGGAGGACGACGCCGCGCGATCGGCCGCGTGCGGCGGTGACGGTCGCGGCGTCGAAGCCGAAGTGGCCGGCGGCGTCGGTCGTCGTCGCCGCGCCGCCGGACGCCCGGCACGGGTCGGCACCGGCGGCGCACGACGCGCCGAGGCTGAAGACGGCGGCGAAGAACCCGAGGACGTCGTTGGCGACGCCGCGGTTCTCGCGCAGCGTCACCGTCGTGTTCGCGAGCGGGCGGCCCGTCGCGTCGAGCGCCGTTCCCGTCACCGCGCGTACGGGTGCTTCCGCGGTCGTCGTCGGCGTCGCGGAGGTGGACGCGGCGGGGGCGCTGGGGCCGCCGCTCGGCGCGCAAGCGGCGAGAACGGCCATCACCGCGGCCGCGGCAACGGCGCGGACGCGAGCAGGCAGGGCGGACATGGTGACGTCAGCCGACAGGGCGGACGTCCACGACAGCATCGAGTGGAATCGGGCCGTAGACGTGCGGGAAGTCCTCGCCGCCGGTCGACGGTTCCCAGCGCAGGTCGGCCTCGTCGCCGAGCCGGTCCGGGTCGACGACGAGCGAGACGAGCGTGGTGCGGTCGGCGCCGGCGAAGTACCGAGCGAGCGTCGCGACCAGCTGCGCGTCGGTGGAGCAGTGGACGAAGCCCTCGCTGTCGAGGCTGGGGTGCGCGTACGGCGTGCCCGCGGCGACGGCCGCCTCCCACGCGGCGCGGGTCGTGACGTGGAGGATCACCTCGTCACCGGCCGGCGCGGAACTCCTGGTACGCCGCCCACGCGCGCGGCGCATACGTGCGCGCCGGACCACCCCGCATCGAGATGGCGACGCCGAGCGCCTCGGCCACCTCCTCCGGTGTCACGCCGGCCTTCACGGCCGAGCGGGCGTGGAACGCGATGCAGCCGTCGCACTGCTCGACCACCGCGATGGCGAGCGCGATGAGCTCCTTCGTGCGGGCCGGCAGTGCGCCCTCGGCCATCGCCGCCTGTGTCTCGCGAGTGCCGGCCGACCACGTGTCGGGAATCGCGGCACGCAGCTCGCGTGCCGGGTCGCGCAGCTCGTCGACGACGTCGTGCCAGTGGCCCATCGCCGTCGAACCGTAACCTGCCCGGATCCCCGCCAGCACCGCCTCCCCGCGCGTCTCGATGCCGTACGTCCCCGCGCTCGACGGGCTCCGGGGCGCGGCCGTCGTCGCCGTCGTCGCGTTCCACTTCGGGTGGCTGCCGGGCGGGTGGCTCGGCGTCGACGCGTTCTTCACGCTGTCGGGCTTCCTCATCACGTCGCTCCTGCTGGCCGAGGCGGGCGCGGCCGGCGACGGGCGCATCGACCTGCGGGCGTTCTGGCGCCGGCGCGTGCGGCGGCTCCAACCGGCCGCCCTGGTTGCGGTCGCGGCGATCGTGGCGACGGCGCCGTGGTGGGCGCCGGCGGGGACGGGCGGGTCGGTGTGGCGCGAGGCGCTCGCCGCGCTCGGGAGCGTCGCCAACTGGCAGGCGCTGTGGGCGCACCACCCGTACGCCGCGGGGTCGGCGCCGTCGGCGTTCGAGCACTTCTGGTCGCTGGCGATCGAGGAGCAGTTCTACGTCGTCTGGCCGCTCGTCCTGTTCGGGTTGGCGGTGTCGCGGCGGTGCGACCGGCGCACGGTGGCGCTCGTCGCCGGCGCCGGGACGGTGCTGTCGTGGTCGACGCTCGCCCTCCACCACGCGACGTTGCAGCGCGCCTACCTCGGCACCGACGGCCGCATCGGCTCGATCCTGCTGGGCTGCACGGTCGCCGCCGTCCTCCCGCTGATCCGCCGAGATTGGGTGATTGCCGGGGCTATAGCCCGGCAATCACCCAATCTCGTCGGGTTTGGGGCGCTCGGCGCGCTGGTCCTGCTGTGGGTCGCGGGCGGGTGGCCGCCGCACGTGCCGCTCGCGGTGCTGCTGCCGGTGCACGCGGTGCTGACCGCGTTGGTGCTCGTGCGGCCTTCGCGGGTGCTCGAGTGGCGGCCGCTGGTTGCGCTGGGGCGGGTGTCGTACGGGCTGTACCTGTGGCACTGGCCCGTCCTCGTGCTCGTCACGCCCGAGCGGCTCGGCGCGAATTGGCTCGTGACCGACGCCGTCCGCCTGGCGGTGACGGCGGCGTGCACGGCGGCCTCGTGGTACCTGATCGAGCACCCGATCCGCGTCGGACGCATCCTGCCCCGCACGCGACCGGCGTGGGCCGCCGCCGCGGTGGCCGTCGTCGCGGTGGCCGCGGTCGCGACCCGAGCGGTCGGGCCGGCGCCGGTGTGGGCGCAGGCGACCGGCGAGCTCGTCGCCGCGCGCACGCCCGCCGCCGGGCCGGTCGATCACCGCGTGCTGATCGTCGGCGACTCGGTGCCGACGTCGTTGATGGCCGGCGACGCCGTCGGGTCGTGGCAGGTCGCGGACGACCATCTCCTCGGCGCGCTCGCGGGGCGTGGCATCGCCGCCGCCGGCGCGACGGTCACGAGCTGCCCCGTCCTCGCCGAGGTCGTCGTCCTGAAGGGGCAGGGGCCGAACGAAGGGTGCCCGGCGATCCTCGACCGCGTCCTGCCGAACGCGTTCGACCGGTTCCATCCCGACGTCGTGCTCTGGTACAGCCGCCAGGACGCGTACGAGATCCGGACGTCCGACGGCCGCACCGAGGACCCGATCGACGACACCGGCGCGGCTGCGCGGCTGCGGCGGCGCTACGCCGACCGCCTGGCGGAGTTCGCGGCGCGAGGCGCGCAGGTGATCCTCGTGTCGCCCGGACCGAACGCGCCCGGCAACGACCGCCACGACGAGCGCGGCGACAGCGAGCGGTCGATGGCGTTCCTCGACGCCCAGCTGCGGCGAGTCGCCGCC
>DASSOZ010000068.1:0-25296 GCA_035700105.1 Acidimicrobiales bacterium | reverse complement strand
CGCGGGGTTCGGCCTCGTCGCGTGGGCCCTACCGATCGGCTGCGCCGTCGCCGCGCTCGGCGGCGTCGCGCTCGTGCTGCGCCGGCGCGCCCTCCTCGTCCGGGCGATGGACGTGCCGTGACCACGACCGCCGCGCGCTGGGACCCGGACCGCCTCGCCGCGCTCGAGTACGAGCGCGCCGTGCTGGCGCGCGAGCTGCGCGAGGTCGACGACCAGCGCGCACGCGACGAGATCGACGCCGACCAGCACGCGGCGCTCGTGTTCGACCTGCGAATGCGCGCCGCGGCCATTCAGCGCGACATCGGCAACGGACGCGACCGCCGCCCGGCGCGTCGGCGTCGATCGCGCCGGGGGCTCGTCGCGATCGTGACCGGCCTCGCCGGTACGGCCGCGCTGCTCGCCTGGATGCTCGCCGGCCAGGTCGCGCCCCGTGTCGGGTCGACCGCGGCGCCCGCCGCCGCGGAGAGCTCGGTCGACGCGCGGGCGCAGCGGCTCGCCGCCGTCGTCGAGCGCCGGCCCGACGACGCGCCGGCGCGCCTCGCCTACGCCCGCATCCTGCTCGAGCAGCGCGACCTCCGGGGCGCGCTCGTCCAGTACGACGCCGCCGCGCGAATCGAGCCTGCCAACGCCGAAGCGCTCGCGTACGGCGGATGGGTCGCCGTCCTCACCGGTGATCCCGGCGGCGGCCTCGCCCGGCTCGACCGCGCCGTCGCGGCCGACGCGTCCTATGCCGACGCGCACGCGCTGCGCGGGCTCACGCTCGTGCGCGCGAACGACCGCGCCGCCGCCAGCGCGGAGCTGCGCCGCTACCTCGACCTCGCGCCCGACGGCCCGCTCGCCGCCCAGGTGGCGGCCGTCGTCGACCGCCTCGGGGGCGAGCCGTGACCGGCGGGCGAGGCCCCCCTGCCGGCGGGTGACAGACGAAACGCCTTCCACAGCGACACGACACATCAACCAACCGACAGAGGAGCCAGACACCAGTGGATCAGAACCCCAGCACCCTGGGAAAGGGCCCGCCGCCACGCCGGCGACGCCTGCTCCCCGTCGTACTCGCGATCGGCGGCTTCGTCGCCGTCCTCGCCCTCGGCGTCGTGTTCGCCGACATCGGCGACGACGGCGCGAGCGCCACCGACGGCGCGGCGAGCGCGGCGAAGAAGACGAAGCCGGCCGTCGACGACGTGGCGACGAAGTACGGCAACAAGCTCATCGCCGAAGGCCGCGACACGTTCCGCAACGACACGTTCGCGAGCGAGAAGTTCTTCGGCGACGTGCTCCAACTGCACAAGGCCGTCGAGGGCGAACAGCACGGCGGGTTCGGTCCCGGCGTGTCGCCCAAGACGGCGCTGGCCGTCGGACTCAAGGTCGACGTCGACCGGCTGCCCAAGTCGCTCCAGAAGGACGCGGCCGCCGGCAAGGTCGACCTCGACGACCCGGCAACGACCCTCGCGCTCTTGAAGCTCGACGCGGTCGTCGGTGTCGACGGCCAGTTCGCCGACGACGGGTCGCTCCGGACGCTGGGCGTCACGTGCGCCCTGTGCCATTCGACCGTCGACGACTCGTTCACCGCCGGGATCGGCCACCGTCTCGACGGCTGGGCGAACCGCGACCTCAACGTCGGCGCCATCTTGAACCTGGCGCCCGACGACGGGTTGCAGCCCGTCGCGAACCTGCTCCACACGGACGTGCCGACCGTGCGAACGGTCCTCACCTCGTGGGGCCCGGGCAAGTACGACGCGACCGTCTTCCTCGACGGCAAGGCGTTCCGCCCCGACGGCAAGACCGCCGCGACGCTCATCCCGCCCGCCTTCGGGCTCGCGGGCGTGAACCTCGCGACGTGGACCGGGTGGGGCAGCGTGACCCACTGGAACGCGTTCGTCGGGAACCTGGAGATGCACGGCTCGGGGACGTTCTACGACCCCCGGGTGAACAACGCCGAGCAGTTCCCGATCGGTGCCGAGAACAACATGGGCAACGTGCGTCCCGCGACACCCGAGGACGATCGCATCACCTCGAAGCTCGCGGCGCTGCACGTCTACCAGTTGTCGATCCCGGCACCGACCGCGCCCGACGGGTCGTTCGACCCCGCCGCCGCGGAACGGGGCAAGGCGATCTTCGCCGGACAGGCCGGCTGCGCGACGTGCCACGTCCCGCCGCTGTTCACCGAGCCCGGCTTCAACGGGCACACGCCAGCGGAGATGGGCATCGACAGCTTCGAAGCCGACCGCTCACCCGCGCACGTCTACCGGACCTCGCCGTTGAAGGGCCTGTGGGCGCACGCCGACGGCGGCTTCTACCACGACGGTCGGTTCGCCACGCTGCGAGACGTCGTCGACTTCTACGACCAGCAACGTGACCTGGGCCTCACCGACGCCCAGAAGCAGGACCTGGTCGCCTACCTCACGTCCCTGTAGATCGTCCCTGCGGTACCGGCGCCCGCTCCCCGCTCCTCGCTCCCGAGTGCGGGGACGGGCGCCGGAGGGACCGACGAAGGAGCACCCGTGGCGTCCCTCGCCCTCGTCGCCGTCACCTACGACCACGCATCCATCGATCTCCTCGAGCGCGCCGCCCTCTCCGACGACCGCGCGGCCGCGCTCGCCGACCTCCTCGTCGCCCTGCCGGGCGTCGACGAGGCGGTCGTGCTGTCGACGTGCAACCGCACCGAGCTGTACCTCGCGGGGGCGCACCCGCACCACGCCGACGCGCTCGACCGTCTCGCGGCCGTCACCGGCGCCGACCGTGACGCGCTCGCGGCTGCCGCGACGAAGGCGACGGACGACGCGGTCGCGCTCCACCTCTTCCGCGTCGCGTCCGGCCTCGAATCGCGGATCGTCGGCGAGCGCGAGATCCTCACGCAGGTCCGCGCCGCCGCGGCGCGAGCCACGTCGGCCGGTACCGCGGGCCGGCACCTGACCGCGCTGTTCCGGTGGGCCGCAGCGACAGGTCGGCGCGTGCGGCGCGTCGACGCGTCGCCGTCGGCGTCGGCACCGTCGCTGGCCTCGATCGCGCTCGACTCGGTCGCGCCGACGTCGACGACCGATGCGCCAGTTCTCGTCGTCGGCGCCGGCGCGATGGCCGCGGCGACGACCGCCGAGCTCCGCGTGCGCCGCCGTGCGTACCTGGTCACCGCCCGTCGCGTCGAACGCGCCGCCCGCCTCGCTCGGACCGGTGCCGACGTCGTCGCGTTCGACCGCTGGGTCGACGCACTCGCCGACGCATCCGTCGCGGTCTTCGCGACGTCGGCCGGCGGTGTGCTGCTCTCCCGAGCGGTGGCGGCGGACGTCGTCGGGCGCCGCGGCGGCTGGCCGCTGACGATCGTCGACCTGTCGATGCCGCGCAACGTCGACCCCGCGGTCGCGACGCTGGCGGGCGTGCGGCTCGTCGACCTCGCCGACCTGTCCGCCGATCGCGGCGACCTCTTCGAGCGGCGGGCCATGCAGGTCGTCGTCGACGAGCACCACCGCTATCGACGCTGGCTGGCGGGGCAGGCGGCCGGCCACGCCATCGCCGACATGCGCGCCGCGATCGCTGCCGCGTGCCGGACGTCGCTCGTGCCCGCGCTCGCCGGCGGGTGCATCCCGGTCGACGTCGCCGACCGGCTCGCAGCGCGGCTTGCTGGGCGTGTGGCGCACGAACCGACGCTGGCGCTCAAGGAGCTCGTGGCTCGGGGCGACGACGCCGGCGCGGCCGCGCTGCTGGCGGCGTTCGGCGTGCGCGGCGCGGACGCCGTGTCGAGCGGCGGTGACGCCGCCCACCTGTCGGTGGCGTCCTGATGCCCCCGCTCCGCGTCGCCACCCGCGGCAGCCGCTTGGCGCTGCGCCAGGTGCAGCTCGTGTCCGAGCTGCTCGGGGTCCGTGTCGAGCCCGTCGTCGTCAGCACCGCCGGTGACCGGCGGTCGTCGGTGCCGCTGCGGGTGATCGCCGGCTCGGGCGCGTTCGCCGGTGACGTCCGCGACGCCCTCGTCGCGGGCGCCGCGGATCTCGCCGTGCACTCGGCCAAGGACCTGCCGCCCCGTCCCGACCCACGCCTCGACATCGTCGCGTTCCCGCCGCGCGCCGACGCACGAGACGCGCTCGTCGGCGCCACGCTCGCCGCTCTGCCGCGCGGCGCGGTCGTCGGCACCGGCGCACCCCGCCGCCGCGCCCAACTGCGTGGACTGCGCCCCGACCTCCGGTTCGGCGAGCTGCGCGGAAACATCGACACGCGCCTGCGACGGGCGACGGCGTTCGACGCGGTCGTCGTCGCCATGGCCGCGCTGCACCGGCTCTCGATCGTCCCCGACGGCGTCGTGCAGCCCCTCCCCGTGGACGAGGTGATCCCGCAGGTCGGTCAGGGCGCGCTCGCGGTCGAGGCGCGCCGCGACGACCGGGCCATGCGACTGCTGCTCTCACGGATCGACGACACGCCGACGCGCGCCGCGGTAACCGCCGAGCGCGCCTTCCTGGCGAGGCTCGGCGGCGACTGCGACCTTCCCGCCGGCGCGTTCGCCACCGTGCGGGGCGACGGTCTCGTGATCGTCGACTCGGTCCTCGCCGACGCGCACGGCACGCTCCACCGCGCCTCGACGCGCGGCACGGACCCCGCCAGCGTCGGTGATGCCGCCGCGCTCGCGCAGCTCGGCGCGCTCGACGTCAGGCGATCTGTGTCCGTGCCTGCCTCTGCGTGACCGGCCGGTCGACCCGCCACGACGACACCGGTGACGACGACGGCGCCGACGGCGTCGACCCGAGCGGCGCGAAGTCGAGGCTGTGCGCGTACGGCACGAGCTCCTCGGCGATGCGGTGGAGCTGGCCGACGCCCGTGAGGGCGAGGGGAAGGCGGGCGACGACGGTCGTCGCGCCGCACCAGGCGAGCGTCTCGAGCTCGTCGGTGGTGAGCACGCGCGGGACGTCGAATCGGGCGGCGCGCGCGGGCGGCGACGCAGGCGTCGACACGGCGCGGCGGGTGACCATGCGGTCGAACCGGCCGGCAATCAGGGCGTAGTCCTCGACCCGGTGCACGCAGGCGATCCAGCCGCTGCCGCTGGTCGCGGCGGCCGACAGCGCGGCCGCGCCGCCGCCGTCGATCCACACGGGGACGTCGTCGACACGGCAGAACCGCGACGCAGGGGCCGCCGTGACGAGCACGACCCGGCCGGGCGCGGCGTCTGCCGCGCACGCTGCGGCCCGTTCCAGGGTCGACGCGTCGCAGAACGCGTCCACGACGATGCCGATCGTCATGCGGTGGGTCGCGGCCGCGAGGTCGGTGACGACGTCCGACGGTTCCCGGTTGGCGGGAGCGCCGCTGACGAGGCAGACGTCGAACCCGAGCGCCTCTGCTCGCACGCCGAGCTCGACGGACGTGCAGCCCCGGTTGCTCCCCGGTGCCGAGAACTCGATGCCGACCCTCATGGCGCCCCCCTGTCGCCCAGCGCCCCCACGCTACGGCCGCCGCCGGGTTTCGTCAATGGGCGTTGGCGAAAGAAGGCGGCCGCCGCTCGGCGAAGGCGGCCATGCCCTCGGCCGCCTCGGCGGTGCGGAACAGCTCCACCGACACCGCCTCCATCGCGTCGAGCGCGTCGAGCCCGCCGTCGCCGGTCAGCCGGCGGGCGAGCTGCTTCGTCGCCACCAGCGCGCCCGGCGCCGCGGCGCGCAGCGCGTCGCACTCCGGGCGAAGGGACGCGTCGGCGTCGCCGGCGACCCGGTGGACCAGGCCGAGCCGCTGCGCCTCGGCGGGGTCGAACGCGTCGCCGGTGAGCATCCACGGGAGGAGCGGGCCGACGCCGACCTTCGACGCCGTCACCGCGAGGACGAGCGCGGGCGCGACGCCGACGCGCACCTCGCTGTACGCGAACGACGCCGCCGACGACGCGACGACGATGTCGCAGCACGACAGCATCGCCATCCCGCCGCCCCGGGCGGCGCCGGCGACCCGGGCGACGATCGGCTTCGGGTAGCGCCACAGCGTGCGCAGCACGTCGGCGAACAGGCGCGAGTGGCGGTCGTCACCGGACGCGAGGCGCTCCTTCAGGTCGACGCCCGGGCAGAACACCGCGCCGGTGTGGTCGAGCACGAGGGCGCGGCCGTCGCCGGACGCGCTCGCATCGACGGCGTCGACGAGCCCCGACATCAGTGCGAGTGACAGGGCGTTGCGGTTCGCCACCGAGTCGAGGACGACGACGTCGATGTCGCCGTCGCGACCCGTGCGCACCGTCGAGCCCGTCACGCCGTCACGTCCGCTGCCGGCCCGAGGTTCGTCCCGTCGTCGCCGTAGCGGTAGAAGCCCCGTCCCGTCTTGCGCCCGAGGTGGCCGTCGGCGACGAGCTGCTCGAGGATCGCCGGCGGGCGGTACTGCTCGTTGCCGACCTGCTCGAACATGCTGCGCACGTTGTTGAGCCGCGCGTCGAGCCCCACGAGATCGGCGAGCTCGAGCGGTCCCATCGGGTGGCGGTAGCCCAGCCGCATCGCCTTGTCGACGTCGTCGGCCGAGGCCACACGTTCCTCGACGAGGCGCATCGCCTCGTTGCCGAGGAGCAGGCCGAGCCGGCTGGTGACGAACCCCGGGACGTCGCGCACGACGACCGGTTCCTTCCCGAGGCGACGCGCCAGCGTGACCGCGTCCTCGACCGCGGGCCACGCGGTGAGCGAGCCGTGGATCACCTCGACGAGCGGCATGCGGTGGGCGGGGTTGAAGAAGTGCATCCCGACGACCCGCTCGGGCCGCGCACACGCACCCGCGAGGCGCGTCACGCTCATCGTCGACGTGTTCGACGCGAGCAGGGCGGCCGGCTCGGCGAACCGCCCGAGGCGCTCGAAGATGTCGAGCTTGAGCGGAAGGATCTCCGGAACGGCCTCGATCACGGCGCCGGCGCCCTTCACCGCCCGCTCGAGGTCGTCGCTCGTCGAGAGCAGCGCGTCGACGTCGACCTCGGGATCGCGCTTCGCGATCGACGTGGTCGCCGCGTCGCGGGCTGCGGCGAGCACGGCGGCGTCGACGTCGACGATCGTGGTCGGGAAGCCGGCGGTCACGCAGGCGACGGCGATGCCGCGGCCCATCGTCCCGGCACCGATCACGACGACGGGCGCCACGACCTCGCTCACGCCCCGCTCCCGGCGGGCACGGCCGGCGCGGACGGGCGGCGGAGCGCGGCGCGGTCGATCTTGCCCGTCGACGTGTGCGGCAGCTCGTCGACGTAGCGGAACTCGCGTGGGTAGGCGTGGGCGCCGACGCGGGCGCGCACCAGCTCGCGCAGCGTCACGTCGAGCGCGTCGCTGCCGGTCGTCCCGGCGCGCAGCCGCACGAACGCGGTGACGGCCTGGCCGCGCACGGGGTCGGGCAGGCCGACGACGGCGCACTCGACCACGCTGTCGTCGAGGAGCAGCGCGGCCTCGACCTCGGCCGGCCCGATGCGGTACCCGCCGCTCTTGATGAGGTCGTCGGCGCGGCCGTGGAAGTGGAGCTGGCCGCGCTCGTCGCGATGGACGGTGTCCCCGGTGAGCAGCCAGCCGCCGCGGACCTTCGCTGCGGTCGCGTCGGGAGCGTCCCAATAGCCGAGGAGGCACACGGGGTCGGTCGCGCGGACAGCGAGCTCACCGAGCGTGCCCGGCGCGACCGGGTCGAGTCGCTCGTCGACCACCGCGATCTCGTGGCCGGGATACGGACGGCCGAGGCACGTCGGGTCGAGCCGGCCGAGGACGGACGAGTGACCGACGAGGGCGTTGGCCTCGGTCTGGCCGAACGCGTTGTTCACGACGGCGCCGAGCGAGTCGAGCGCCCACGTGAGGAGCTCGGGCTCGACGGCCTCCGCCCCGGTGATCAGGCACCGCAGCCGCAGCCGCGGTCGGCTGTCGCGGGAGGCACCGCCCCGCCGCAGCATCCGCAGCACCGTCGGCGGGAACAGGCCGATCGACACGCCGTGGTCCTCGAACATCGCCAGCGCGGCGTCGACGTCGAAGTGCGGGTCGCGATGGGCGACGACGGGGACGCCGTGGGCGAGTGGCACGAGGAGACCGAGCAGCAGGCCGCCGGCCCACGCCCAGTCCGCGGGCGTGTAGGCCACGTCGTCGGGGCGGACGAGGTCGAACGCGTAGTCGACGCCGTGGTGGCCGAGCAGGAAGCGGTGGCCGTGCAGGACGCCCTTCGACTTGCCGGTCGTCCCCGACGTGAACAGCAGCAGGGCGGGCGAGTCGGGGCCCGTGTCCGCGAACGGCCCGATCATCTCGTCGCGCCGGCGCATGATCATTCGCAGGCTCGGGCCGGCCGCCGTCTCCTCGACCGTGATCATCGCGAGGTCGTGCTCGACGGCGGCGGCGAGCTCGAGCGTCGTGCCGGCGGCGATGAGCACGCGTGGCCCGCTCGTCGCAAGGCGGTGGCGGATGGCGTCGGCGCCGAGCACGTTCGAGATCGGGACGACGACGGCGCCGGCGCGCAGCACGGCGAGGACGCTCACCGCCATCTCGAGGCTCTGCGACAGCTTGACCGCCACGCGGTCGCCACGACGTACGCCGAAGCGCCCGGTCAGCTCGCGCGCCACCGCCGACGACATCGCGTCGAGCTCGCCGAACGTCACCGTCGTCGCCGGCGCGCCGCCGTCGTGGACGATGATCGCCGGCGAGTCGTGCGGGTGGCCGAGGCAGTCGGCGGCGATGTTGTAGCGGTCGGTCGCCGGCCACGAGAACCGCGCCGCAGCGTCGTCCCAGGACTGCGCGTCGCGCACGGTCAGGTCGCGCAGCCGCGTCATCGCCCGCCACCCCCGGCGACGCGTCCGATGAGGTCGTCGTCGAGCCCGAGCTCGGCGAGGACGTCGGCCGTGTGCTGGCCGAGCCCCGGCGGTGCGAGCCGGACGTCGCCGGGCGTCGCCGACAGCCGGACGGGGACGCCGGTCACCCGCAGGGGCCCGGCGTGGTGGTCGACGTCGACGACCATCGCGTTGTGCCGCACCTGCGGGTCGGCGAACGTCTCGCGGTAGTCGTTCACCGGGGCGACGATCACGTCGTGCGCGGCGAGGACATCGAGTGCGTCGGCGCGTGGTCGCGATCCGCAGAACTCCTCGATGACGGCATCGAGCTCGACCCGGTTGTCGAGGCGCGCCTCGTTCGTCGCGAAGCGAGCATCGTCGACGAGGTCGACGCGACCGATCGCCTTGGCCAGGTTGGCGAAGAACTTGTCGTTGAAGCAGGCGATGTGGACGAAGCGTCCGTCGCCGCAGCGGTAGGCGTTGTACGGCGCGTACCAGTCGATCGAGTTGCCGCTGCGTGGCTGCTGCGTGCCGAGCAGGAAGTGCTGGCCGGTGTACGGCGCCTGGATGTGGATCAGGCCGTCGATGAGCGCGACCTCGACGGCCTGGCCCTCGCCGGTGGCCTGGCGCGCCCAGAGCGCGGCGAGCGCGCCGTTGGCGACGAGCAGCGATGCGACGGCATCGCCCACGGGCGGACCCGCCTTCAGCGGGTCGCCGTCACGCGGTCCGGTGACGTGCATGAACCCGGTCATCGCCTGGGCGATGGGGTCGATGCCGGGACGACCGGCGTACGGGCCGGTCTCGCCGAAGGTCGACACCGACACGGAGATGATCCGCGGGTTGATCGCGTGCAGGCGCTCGTAGTCGAGCCCGAGCGTCGCCTTGGCGCGCGGCCGGAGGTTGTCGACGACGACGTCGGCCCAGCGCACGAGCGCGTCGAGCACGACGCGTCCGTCGTCGGTGCGGAGGTCGACGGCGACGCTGCGCTTGTTGCGGTTGACGCCGACGAAGACGCCACTGTCCGTCCCGCGTCGTGGCCCGAACCGCCGCGTCTCGTCACCGTTCGGCGGCTCGAGCTTGATCACGTCGGCACCGAGGTCGCCGAGGAGTGTGGCGCCGTACGGTCCGGCGAGCATCGACGCGGCGTCGAGCACCCGCACGCCGTCGAGCGCCCGCATCGGTGACGGCGTGCTCACGGCCGGAGGCCGAGCTGGCGGGCGACGATGTTGCGCTGCACCTGCGACGGCCCGCCGGCGACGGTCGCGATCACCGCATCGGCGTAGTGCATCGTCAGCGGGTGCTCCCGCACGTACCCGTAGCCGCCGAGCAGCTGGATGCCGTAGCGGGCGGCGTCGGCGTAGAGCTCGGCAGAGGCGATCTTCGCCATCGATGCCTCCTTGGTGTGGGGGAGGCCGGCGTCGTGCAGCTCGCCGCCGCGGTACACGAGGAGGCGGATCGCCTCGGCTCGCGTGTACAGGTCGACGAGGAGGTGGGCGACGCCCTGGAAGTCGCCGACGGGCCTGCCGAACTGCTCGCGCTGCTTGACGTGCTCGAGCACGTCGTCGAGCACCTGCATCGTCGCCCCGACGAATCCGGCGGAGATGATCAGCCGTTCGAGTGCGAGCTCGCCGCCGAGCACCGACCAGCCGGTGTTCTCCTCGCCGACCAGGCGGTCGGCGGCGATCTCGACGTCCTCGAGGAAGATCTCGTAGACGCCGGTGATGTTGCGGCCCAGCGTCGGCAGTCGCGACAGCGTGACGCCGGGTGCGGTCGGGTCGAGCAGCAGCATCGAGATGCCGCGCTGCTTCTTGGCCTGGGTGTCCGTGCGGACGTAGAGCTGCACGACCGTCCCGGGTAGGGCGGCGGCCTCGCAGAACGTCTTCTGCCCGCGCACGATGTAGCGGTCGCCGTCGCGGCGCGCGACTGCGGCGAGCGACGCCGCGTCCGACCCGGCCTCCGGCTCGGTCACCGACACCGACAGGCGGACGTCACCGGCCATGATCGCCGGCACCAGCTCCTCGCGCTGGGCGTCGGTGCCGTGCTTGATCAGCGTGCGCAGCCCCGACGCGGTGAGGCTGAAGCAGGCGACGAGGTCGGTGCTGCCGCGCCCGAGCTCCTCGGAGACGACCAGCAGCTCGACGGCGCCACCGCCGGTACCGCCGTCGGACTCGGGGATGCCGATGCCGTACCAGCCGAGCGCGGCGATCTGGTCGAACACCTCCTTCGGGTAGTGCTCGTCGGCGTCCCACTCACGGCAGCGCCACTCGTTGCACTCCTTCTCGACGAAGCGCTTCGCGGCGTCGCGGACGAACTCCGCTTCCTCGGTGAACACGTCAGCCTTCCTTCTGGTGCTTCTCGTCGATCCAGGCGAACTCGGTGGCCGGGTGGCGCGCGGCGGCGAGGGCCGACCGCGCCGCGGCGACGCGGTCGCGCCGCACGCCGGCGAGGGTCGTCGCCATCGCCGACGCCGTCGCGTGCAGCTCGTCGCTCGCGAGGACGCGAGCGGCGGCGCCGATGGCCACTGCCTCGGTCGCGTCGCACGGCCGGCCGCTGTAGACGAGGTCGGCGGCCCGCACCGGACCGGCGACCTCGACGAGCCGGCGCACGATCGCCGACGGCAGCCGGAAGCCCTTCGGCAGCTCCGGCAGCGCGAAGGTGGCGTCGGGTGTCACGAGGCACGCGTCGCACATCAGTGCCAGTCCCCATCCCGCACCGATCGCGGCGCCGTGCACGGCGGCGATCGTCGGCTGCTCGAGCCGGCGGAGCGCGTCGAGCACGTCGGTGACGAGCCGGACGCGCCGCACGCCGAGGTTCGGCTCGGCGTCGGGCGGGATCTCGCGCAGGTCGGCGCCCGCGCAGAACGTCGTCCCCGCGCCCGACAGCACGACCACGCGCGCCGTCGTGTCGTCGGCGATGGCGCGAAGCTCGCGCCGCAGCGCGTCGAGCATCGCCGTCGTCAGCGCGTTGCGGGCGTCGGGCCGGTCGAGCCGCACGGACACGACGGCGCCGTCGCGGCGCACGTCGATCCCGTCGTCGGCGACCTCGCTCACGCGACCACCGGCGCCCGCTCGGGCCACACGGCGGGGATGACGTCGCGGCACAGCAGCTCAGCTGCCTCGACCGGGTCGGGCCCGAGCGGCGCGCCGACGTAGAACTCGTCGTAGCCCTCGGTGACGGCGCGGTCGCGCAGGTCGGCGATTCGGTCGATGCACTCCTCCGGTGTCCCGGCGATGATCAGCGCGTCGCTGAGCTCGTCGGACATCCGGGCCGACGCACCGTCGATACCGAGGCCCTCGTCGAACGCCGCCTTCACCGCGCCGGCCGAGCCCACGTCGAGGCCGACCGCCTCGAGGTCGGGCCACAGCTTCGGGTTGCCGAGCACCAGCGCGAGCTGACGCCGCGCGTGGGCGCGTGCCGCGTCGCGGTCGCGTGACACCGACACGTTGATGCCGTAGATCATCCGCAGCGGCGGCAGCGTGGCCGGCCGCGCCGCCCGCACCGCGTCGAGCCCGGACAGCTCGCCGAAGCGCCCCGTGCGGAAGCTGGCGATCGACAGCGTCGGGAGGTTGCTCGGCGAGATCAGCCCGTCACCGAGCTCGGCGGCGACACCGAGGATCTTCGGACCGACGCCGGCGAGCACGATCGGCGGCGGCTTCGACACCGGGTACGTGAGTGTGGCCGTCGCGCCGGGCTTGTAGCCGAGCCGGGCGCCGAGGACGGGGAAGTCGTCGAGCGGGACGGGGAGCCCCGACCACAGCGCCCGCATGAGTCGAATCGACTCGCGGATCGCGGTGATCGACCGCTCGGTCGAGAACAGGCTCTTGACCAGCGCGCCGCCCGTGCCCATGCCGAGCACGAACTCGCGGCCGTCGTCGAGCAGCTCGGTGATCGTCGCCGCCGCCGACGCCATCTCGATGGGGTTGCGGGCCACGGCGTACGTGACGTTCGTGCCGACGCCGCAGCCGCGCGTCGCGAGCGCGGCGAGCAGCGCGTACACGTTGCGCGCCAGCATCTGGTCCTGCACCCAGACGATGTCGGTGACGGGCGCGAGGCGCGCACCGAGCTCGACGAGCTCGCGTGACGGGCACCACGGTGCGACCTGGACGCCGAGCGGTTCCTTCATCGAGCGACCTCCTGTCGTCCGGGAGCGGCAACCGGTTCGACGACGCCGCGGTGCATGTGCAGCACGCGGCTGGCGACAGCGTGGGGGAACGCGCCCTGTTGCTCGGTGAGCAGCACGGCGACGCCCGTCGCCGCGAGGCGGGTGACGAGCGCGCCGACGGCGTCGACGATCGCCGGGGCGAGCCCCTCGGTCGGCTCGTCGAGCACGAGTACGGACGGCGCGGTGCACACGGCGCGTGCGATGGCGAGCATCTGCTGCTCGCCCCCGCTGAGCGCCCGGGCACGCACGCCGAGCCGCTCTGCGAGGCGGGGGAACACGTCGAACAGCTCGTCGCGCGACAGCCCGCCGCGATCACGCGTGCCGCGCGAGGCGATCGTGAGGTGCTCGGCGACGGTGAGGGAACGGAACACCCGCCGCCCCTGCGGCACGATGGCGATGCCGGCGCGCGCCGAGGCGATCGGGTCGCCCGCCGGAAGCGTCCGGCCGTCGACGCGGACGGTGCCCGAGCGGGCGGCGTGCAGCCCGCAGGCGGCACGCACGAGGGTGGTCTTGCCGGCGCCGTTGGGGCCGACCACGGCCGCCACCTCGCCGGGCCCGACGTCGAACGACACGTCGCGCACGACCTGCGCGCGACCGAACCACGCCGACACCGCCGTCAGCTCAAGCATGGGCCGCCCTCCCGAGATAGATCTCGTCGAGGATGCCGGATGTCGCGATGTTCTGCGGCGTCCCGCTCGTGAGCACCGCCCCGAGGTGCAGCACGGTCACCTCGGTAGCGGCCCGCAGCACGAGGTCGATGTCGTGGTCGACGAAGAGGATGCCGACGTCGTCGCCGAGCGTGAACACGAAGTCCAAGAGGTCCTCGGTCTCGTCGCTGGTGAGCCCGGCGCCGGGCTCGTCGAGGAGGATGACCTTGGCCGGGCGGGCACAGGCGACGACGATCTCGAGGCGTCGCTGCACGCCGTAGGGGAGCGTCGACACCGGCTGGCCGGCGACGTCCGTGAGGCGGCCCCGCTCGACGAGCTCGTCGACGCGTGACCACACGGTGCGGAGGCGGCGCCACGGCACCACCGGGTTGCAGCGCGACCGCTCGCCCGCCTGCACCGCGACGGCGACGTTCTCGCGCACGGTCATCGACGGCAGCAGGTTCGTGATCTGGAACGTGCGGGCGATGCCGCGGCGCGCCCGACGGTGGGCGGGCAGCCGCGTGACGTCGTGGCCGTCGAGGACGACGCGGCCCGATGTCGGGCGCGTCAGCCCCGCGGCGAGGTTCATCAGCGTCGTCTTGCCGGCGCCGTTCGGGCCGACGAGCGCCCGCCGTTCGCCCCGCCCCACCTCGATCGTGACGTCGCGGTTGATGTCGAGCCCGCCGACGGACTTGCTCACGTTCTCGAGCGCCAGCACGGTCATGTCGTGCGCTCCAGCGTGGCCGCCCGCCGCGCAGGAGGCGGGGGAGCGTCGTCGGCGGCGTGCGTCGCCGGGGTCGCGCCGCCGCGGCGGCGGACGAGCGCCCGCCGCCAGGCCGCCGGGTTCCAGGCGCCGTTGGCGAGCGCGACGACGACGTAGAGCGCGCCGAGCACGCCGAGCCAGCGGTCGGTGTGCGAGCTCAGCGCATCCTCGATGATCGTCAGGAGGATGGCGACGGTGACCGGCCCGGCGATGGCGGCACCGCCGAGGACGACGATCAGCAGCGCCCGCGCCGAGACGAGGGGCGCGACGTCGGTCGGGTTGGCGAACCGGTTGAGGTAGGTGTGCACGACGCCCGCGGAGCCGGCCACGACCGCGGACAGCACGAACGCGGCGACGCGGTAGACGAGCGGGTTGTAGCCGAGCGCGGCGACGCGCTGCTCGCTGTCGCGGATGCCGCGCAGCACGGCGCCGAACGGTGACCGCACGACGACGACCAGCAGCGCGACGCCCGCCAGCAGCACGGCGAGGGCGAAGTAGTAGTAGGTCGTGGCGTCGCTCAGGTCGAGCCCGAACGGCCACGCGCCGGGCCGGATGACGCCGACGAGCCCGTCGGTGCCGCCGAGCTCGGCCCAGCGGGTGGCGAGTGAACGGGTCATCTCCGCGAACGCCAGCGTGACGAGGATGAACTGCATGTTCCGCAGGCGTCCGGCGATCACCGCGATCGGCAGCGACAGCACCGCGGTCACGACGATCGCGAGCCCGAGCGCGGCGAACACGTTGTCGACCTGCCAGCGCGTCACCGCGAGCCCCGCTGTGTACGCGCCGATGCCGAAGAACGCCGCGTGACCGAGCGACGGCAGGTCGCAGATCCGCAGCAGGAACCACACCGACGCGGCGAGCGTCGCCCACACGAGACCGCGCACGACGAGCGTTACCTGGAACGCGTCGCCGACGTGGGGCACGGCCACGAGCGCGACGAGCCCGAGGACGACGGCGACGCGGCGCACGCGGGGCACGGTCATGGCGCGGCGCACGCTCATGTCTCGGCCGTCCCGAACAGCCCGGCGGGGCGCCACGCGAGCACGACGATGACGAGACCCATCATCGTGAACTCGGCGAACGACGGCAGGAACGCCTTGCCGTAGGCGTCGGCGACACCCACGGCGAGGCTGGCGGCGAACGCGCCGGCCAGGCTGCCGGGACCGCCGAGCACGACGATGACGAGGGCGAGGACGAGGATGTCGAACTCCTGTCCCATCGCCGCGCCGAGCACCGGGGCGCCGAGGCCGGCGGCGAGGCCGGCGAGCACGCCCGACAGCGCGAAGACGGCGGCGAACAGGCGGCGGGTCGACACGCCGAGGGCGGCGAGCATCTCGCGGTCGTCGACACCGGCCCGCACCAGCGCGCCGAACGACGTGCGCTCCTGCAGCCACCACAGCAGCGCGGCGACCACGAGCGCCGCGCCCATCATGAACAGCCGGTACACCGGGAACGCCGAGCCGGCGAAGGCCCACGACCCGTCGAGCGCCGACGGCGCGACGAGCGAGCGGGGGAGTCCGTCCCAGTGCGAGCGGGCGTAGTCGGCGAGCACCAACAGCGCCCCGAACGTGAGGAGCACCTGCACGAGCGTCCGCTCACCGATGACCCGCCATCGCGACGCCGCCAGCGCGTACACCACGACCGACAGCACGAGGCCGGTGGCGGCGGCGGCGCCGACGCCGAGCACGAACCGCCAACCCGGTCCCCCGACGCTCGTGGCGACGTACGCCGCCACGAGGAACACCGCGCCGTGGGCCAGGTTGACGAATCGGGCCAGGCCGAACGTGAGCGTGAAGCCCGACGCCAGCAGGAACAGCAGGAGGCCGAACGACAGCCCGATCAGCAGCTGGAAGACGGCCTCCGCCGGCGTCATGGCCGGTCGCCTCCGGCACGGCTCCCGCCGCCCGCCCGTGCCCGAGGGCTCACGACATCTCCTCGACGATCTCGTGGTGCAGCGTGGCGCCGGCGCCCTTGACGACGTAGTAGTAGGTCGGCGCCTCGGCGTAGCCGGTGGAGGTGTCGAACTTCAGCGTGCCCCACGGCGCCGGGATGTTCGTCGCCCGGATGGCCTTGGCGAGCGCAAGACCGTCGGACACGTCGCCCTTCATGCGGTTGATCGCGTCGATGAGCACCGAGCCCGTTGCCCACGCACCAGCGGTGAAGTGGCTCGGGATGACCTGCGGCGTCGGCTTCAGCGCGTCGAGGAACGCGGTGTTGTCCGGCGTCTTCAGGGTGCTCGAGTAGTAGAAGCCGGCGCCGACGTCCTGGGCGGCGTCGCCGATCGCCTTCAGCACGAGCTCGGTGACGAGCGGGCCGTGCCCGATGAGGGGCATGCGCTTCTTCACGCCGAACTGCTGGTACTGCTGCACGAACTTGATGGCGTCGGCGCCGGCGAAGCCGCCGAAGGCCACGTCGGCGTCCTCGACGCGTGACAGGTACGAGCCGAAGTCGGCGGTGCCGAGCGGCGCGAACACGTCCTGCACGACCTTGCCACCGGCGTCGGTGAAGCCCTTCTTGAAGCCGTCGGCGACCTCGTGGCCGTAGCTGAAGTCACTGGCGACGACGACGGCCGTCTTGTAGCCGAGCTTCTTGGCCGCGTACGTGCCGAGCTCGGTCGCGTCGTGGCCGGCGGTCGGGGCGGCCATCGCCGCGGTGGCGTACTTCTCGAGACCCGCCGGGTTCGGGATCGGGCCGAGCTGCGGGATCTTCTTCTCCGCCAGCACCGGGCCGACGGCGAGCGTCGCCGCGCCGCCCACGCAGCACACGACCGCGGCGACCTTGTCCTGCTCGACGAGCTTGGTGGCCTTGGACACGGCGCTGTTGGCGTCGGTGGCGTCGTCCTCGAAGATCAGCTCGATCGGGCGGCCGCCGGCCTCGTCGCCGGCCTTGGCGAGCCGGGCCCGGAGGACCGTCTCCATCGGCTTGCCGTAGAGGCCGAACGGCCCCGTGTACGAGAGGATCACGCCGATCTTGATCGGCGAGTGATCAGACGTCTTCTCACTTGCCGCCTGACCCTGCTGCTCGCCCGCCGGTGTCCCCGACTTGGCGACGGTGTTGTCGCTGTCGTCGTCACCGCAGCCGGCGATGCCGGCGGCGAGGAGCGACGCCGCGACGACCGCGATGGCCAGACGACGCAGGAATGACGGGCTCTTACGATGAGTGCGTTCCACGGGACCCCCCGGTGCGAAGTTGTCTGATGTCATATCGCATCTGGGATCTGCTGACAAGGGGTTGACTTATCAGATGTCTGATCATACGGTGATCGGCGATGGCGGTGACCCCGACCTCCCGGCCAGCGGCGAGTGCCACCCGTACACTCCGCGCCGTGCCGGACGAGTCGACCGAGAGACATCAGATGCCTGACCTCCGCCCGATGGAGCGGGGTCGCGTCGCCGAGCGGGTGGCCGCCGAGATCCGCCAGTACATCGAGGCGAACGGCCTCGAGCCGGGTTACAAGCTGCCGCCGGAGCGCATCTTCATCGAGCGGATGGGCGTCAGCCGGTCGTCGCTGCGCGAGGCGCTGCGGGTGCTGTCGACCGTCGGGCTCATCGAGGTCCGCCACGGCGACGGCATGTACGTCGCCGCCGCCACCGACACGTGGGACCCGTCACCCAAGGCGATCTTCGACGCGACCGAGGAGCACGCGCTCCGCAACCTCGTCGAGACCCGCCTCGGCATCGAGATGGCGGCCGCCACGGCGGCGACGCTGCGGGCGAGCGACGACGACCTTGCCGCGCTGCAGCGCCTCGTCGACGCGCAGGCGCAGGCGCTCGAGCACGACGCCGACTACGAGTGGCAGCCGCTCGAGTTCGAGCTGGCGATGGTGGAGATCACCGGCAACACGTGGCTGTACGAGGTCGAGGTGATGCTGCGCGACGCGTGGGTCTCGCTGTCGGGCGGGCTCCTCAGCGACGTCGGCCGGCACTGGGAGTGGCTCAACGAGCACCGCGCCATGTTGTCGTCGATGAAGTCGCGCAACCTCGCCCAGGTGCAGCGACTCGTCATGGCTCACCTCAGCCTCGAGCGCTTCGAAGAGGACCTGAAGAGCCGCGGCAGCCGCGCCAAGAGCGGCAAGCGGGCTCGTGCGACGAAAGGACGGACGGCGACATGAAGTTCGGACTGCGACTCCCCGGTGCCGGCCCGTTCGCCGGTCCCGAGGCGATCACCGCGTTCGCGCGACGCGCCGAGGAGCTCGGCTTCCACTCGCTCTGGATGACCGATCACATCGCGCTGCCCACCGAGGTGGCGACGCGCTACCCCTACCGCGAGGACGGGAAGTTCTTCTGGGCGCCGGAGACACCGTACCTCGACACGATCCTCGTGCTGACGTGGGCGTCCGCGGCGACGGAGCGCATCGAGCTCGGGACGTCGGTGCTCATCGCCAGCTGGCACCACCCCGTCAACACGGCGAAGGCGTTCGCCACGCTCGACGTGCTCAACGGCGGCCGCACCGTCGTCGGCATCGGCACCGGTTGGATGAAGGAGCAGTTCGAGATCCTCGGCGCGCCGTTCGAGACGCGCGGCGCCCGCACGACCGAGTACATCAAGCTGCTCAAGCACCTGTGGACCGAGGACACGATCGACTTCCACGGCGAGCACTTCGACTTCAGCGGGTTCAAGTTCTATCCGAAGCCCGTCCGCAAGCCGTCCATCCCGATCTGGTCGGGTGGCAAGAGCACGGGCGTCCTCAAGCGGGTCGCGGCCGCGGCCGACGGGTGGCACCCGCTGTACATCTCGCCCGAGGAGCTCGAGCGCAAGCTCAAGGAGCTCGAGGGCTACCTCGCCGACGAGGGCCGCACGCTCGACGAGATCACGCTGTCGGCGCGGCCCGTCACGCAGGCCAAGCTCGACCAGGACACCGTCGACCACTACGCCGGCCTCGGCGTCGAGCTGCTCATCGCCGACACCTCGTTCGAGCACGAGACGCTCGCCGGGGTGCTCGACGAGGTGTCGCGGCTCGCCGACGACCTCCTTCCGTTCGCCGATCCCGTCTGACCCGAGAGGAGACGCGGTGCTTTCGCGCCTGTTCCACATCGCCATCAACTCCAAGGACCTCGACCGGTCGCTCGCCTTCTACGAGGCGCTCGGCTTCACGCAGGTGCAGGACCGGACCGTCGTGAACCCGGCCGTGCGCGACGCGTTCGCGGTGCCGAGCGCCAACCTGCGCTTCGTGCACCTCCGCCTCGGGAACGACCCCGACGCGATGCTGCTCGACATCGTGCAGTGGTTCGAGCCGGACACCGCCGACTCGCCCGGCACGCCGGCGCAGCACCAGCAGGGTCTCACGCGTTTCGCCGTCCTCACCGACGACACCGAGGGTGTCTACCGCAAGCTGTCCGACGCCGGCACCGAGTTCCTCACCACGCCGACGACCGTCATGACGCCGGAGGGCGGCTGGAAGGTCGCGCTCGCGCTCGACCCGGACGGTGTCGTCGTCCAGATCACCGAGCTCGTGCCCGCTGCCGCATGAGCCGATGACGACGAGCCACGTCTCCGTGCGCTGGGACGACGCCGACCCCTCGGCGCTCGTGCCCGGCATCACCGCGGCGACGCTCGTGGGGACGCGGCTCTCGGCGACGCGGTTCGTGCTCGAACCCGGCGCCGACGTGCCCGAGCACTCGCACGGGAGCGAGGAGTTCGGCCACGTCGTGCGCGGCGGTCTCGAGCTGCGGTGCGAGGGCGTGACCACGACGCTGCGCGCCGGCGACGCCTTCGTGGTCCCGGGCGGCATCCCCCACGCCGCCCGGGCCCACGACGACGGCTGCGAGCTCATCGAGTGCTACACGCCGCCGCGCGTGCCGGCCCCGCCCGCACCCCCCAGTTCGACCGGAGACACACCGTGACCGCATCAACCGACCTCGACCCGACGCCCGCCGTCCCCTCGGATGACTGCGCGACGTACGACCTGTTCATCGACGGTGACTGGTCGCCGGCGGCGAGCGACGACCCGATCATGCGGCACAGCCCCGCCGACGGACGGCTCGTCGGGCGCTACGGCAGCGGTACCGCTGCCGACGTCGACCGCGCCGTCGCCGCCGCGCGCCGCGCGTTCGACGACTCGCCGTGGCCGACGCTGCCGGCACGCGAGCGCTCGGCGATCATGCTGCGCGCCGCCGCCCTGCTGCGCGAGCGCGCACCCGAGATCGGGCGGCGCATCGCGCTCGAGCTCGGCAAGCCGCTGCGCCTGGCGATCGGTGAGGTGACGCTCACCGCCGAGGTGTTCGAGTACTACGGCTGTCTCGTCCAGGACCTGCGTGGCCACGCCGTGTCGCAGCACGTGCCGAACGCGCTCGGCCTCGTGCTCCACGAGCCGGTCGGCGTCGTCGCCGCCATCACGCCGTGGAACTTCCCGCTCCTGCTGCTCTCGTGGAAGATCGCGCCGGCGCTCGCCGCCGGGTGCACGGTCGTGGCCAAGCCCGCCAGCCTCACGCCGGGCAGCACGCTCGACCTCGCCGTCGTGCTGCGCGACGCCGGTGTCCCCGCCGGGGCGTACAACGTCGTGACCGGCGGAGGGCGTGAGGTCGGTGGCGCGCTGACGACGCACCGGGGTGTCGACAAGATCGCGTTCACCGGGTCGACCGAGGTCGGCCGCGAGGTGCTCACCGCCGCCGCCACCAACATCAAGAAGGTCACGCTCGAGCTCGGCGGGAAGTCGCCGAACATCGTGTTCCCCGACGCCGACCTCGACGCTGCGGTGAAGGGCGCCTACTGGGGCATCTTCCTGAACACCGGTCAGGCGTGCCAGGCGGGCAGCCGGCTGCTCGTGCACCGCGACGTCCACGACGAGTTCGTCGGGCGGTTGGCGGACATGGCGCGCTCGAGTCGCGTCGGCGACCCGCTCGACCCGGCGACGATGATCGGTCCCGTCGTCGACCACGGTCAGCTCTCGACGGTGATGCGCTACATCGATGCCGGCAACGCCGAGGGCGCGAGGCTCGTCGCCGGTGGCGAGCGGTTGCGCGGCGCCGCCTTCGACGACGGCCTCTACGTGCAGCCGACGATCTTCGACGGTGTGTCCGCGTCGATGTCGGTCGGGCGCGAGGAGATCTTCGGGCCGGTGCTGTCGGTGTTCACGTTCGACGACGCCGCCGACGCCGTCCGCCAGGCGAACGACTCGATGTACGGCCTCGCCGCCGCGGTGTGGACGACGAACGTCGACACCGCCATCAACACGGCCAAGGGGGTCAAGGCGGGCACGGTGTGGGTCAACACGTACCACGACGCCGGCCTGCCCTTCGTGCTGCCGATGGGCGGCTACAAGTCGAGCGGCCTCGGCCGCGAGCTCGGTCGTGAAGGACTCGACGAGTACTTCGAGACCAAGAGCGTCCACATCCAACTCGCTCGGAACTGAGGACAGCGTGACCAGTGCCATCACGGAGGTCGGCGACGACGTCGCCGCCACCGCAGCCGTCGACCGGCGTGACCTGACGATCGAGCGCATCGACGTCATCCCCGTCCGCGTCCCCCTCGGGCGGACGTTCCAGGGCAGCCACTACTCGATGGACGCCCGGTGCACGATCGTGACCCGGCTCCACACGGCCGGCGGGATCGTCGCCGAGGTCTACAACGGCGACACCGACGCCGAGCAGGCGGTGATCGTGTCGATCCTCGAGAACGAGGTGATCCCCGCGGTCGTCGGCCTCTCCGCGCTCGACACCGAGCTGTGCTGGGAGCGGATGCAGCCGGCGACGTACGACATCCTGCGCGACCGCTCGCTGGCGCTCCAGGCGATCGCCTGTGTCGACACCGCCATCTGGGACGCCGTCGGCCAGGCCGTCGACCTGCCGCTCGTCAAGCTGTGGGGCGGGTACCGCGACCGTCTCCCGTCGATCTGCATCGGCGGCTACTACACCGACGACGAGGCCGACATCGCCGCGCAGGTCGAGCGCTACCGCACCCTCGGCTTCGCCGGCTGCAAGTTCAAGATCGGGCGTCTGTCACCGGAGGCCGACGCGCGACGGGCGCGGCTCGCGCGGACGGCGGCCGGCGACGACTTCGTCCTGATGGTCGATGCGAACCAGGGCTTCACGCGGCGCGAGGCGATCGCCTTCGCCCGCCTCACGGAGGACCTCGCGCTGCGCTGGTTCGAGGAGCCGGTCCGGTGGCGCAACGACCACCTGTCGATGCGCGACGTCCGGCTGACGACGGGGATCGAGGTCGCCGCCGGCCAGAGCGAGTCCTCCCGCGCCGGGCTGCGCGACCTCATCGCCGCCGGCGCGATCGACAACTGCAACTGCGACGCCAGCTGGATCGGCGGGCCGTCGGAGTGGCGCCGTATCGCCGCCATCGCGTCGGCGTACGAGGTCGACATGGCGCACCACGAGGAGCCGCAGGTGTCGGCCCACCTGCTCGGCGCGATCCCGCACGGCACGTACGTCGAGGCGTTCGATCCCGACCGCGACCCCGTGTTCTGGTCGATGTTCGCCAACCGGCGCGAGTTCGTCGACGGCGACTACCTCGTACCGACCGGTCCCGGGTTCGGTCTCGAGCTCGACCGGGACTTCATCGAGCGGTACCGCGTCGACGCCCGCGGATGACGGCGCCGCGTGTCGTCGTCGCCGGCGCCGGCGAGGCCGACTGCATCGGCGTCGTCCCTGACAAGAGCGCGCTGCAGATGCACGCCGAGGCCGCGGCGAACGCGCTGGCGTCGGCGAACCTGTCGACGCGCGACGTCGACGCGCTCTTCACGTGCGGGAACGACTTCATGCCGACGCTGCTCGTCGGTGAGTACCTCGGCATCCGGCCGCGCTTCGCCAGCTCCAACTCGATCGGCGGTTCGTCGTTCGTCGCCCACGTCCACGAGGCCGTGCTGGCGATGCGCGCCGGCCTGTGCGAGGTCGCGCTGATCACCCACGGAGAGACGCGCCGGTCGAACCGCAAGCGGGGCGTGTCGCCCCGACCGGCGACCGACGACCCGTGGTACCCGGACCTGCAGTGGGAGCGCATCTACGGCGTGGCGGCGCCGCCGCCGGCATACGCGCTGGCGTGCAGCCGGCACATGCACCAGTACGGGACGACGAGCGAGCAGCTCGCCGAGATCGCAGTGGCGACGCGGGCGTGGGCCGGGCTCAACGAGCGGGCGCTGCACCGCGAGCCGCTGACGATCGACGACGTACTCGGGTCGCCCTGGGTGGCCTGGCCGTTCCACGCCCTCGACTGCTGCCTCGTCACCGACGCCGGCGGCGCGGTCGTGCTGACGACGCTCGAGCGGGGACGTGACCTCGGGGTGCCGCTCGTCGAGGTGCTCGGGTCGGGCGTCGCCCAGACCCACCAGATGATCTCGCAGATGCCCGACCTCACCGTGACGCCGGCGGCGCTGTCCGGGCGCGCCGCGTTCGCCGAAGCCGGCGTCACCGTCGACGACATCGACGTCGCCGAGCTGTACGACTCGTTCACGTACACCGTGCTCGTCACGCTCGAGGACCTCGGCTTCTGCGCCAAGGGCGAGGGCGGCGCGTTCGTGTCCGGCCAGCGCACCGCGCCCGGCGGCTCGTTCCCGTTGAACACGAGCGGCGGCGGGCTGTCGTACACCCACCCGGGGATGTTCGGGATGTTCCTGCTGATCGAGGCGACCCGCCAGCTGCGCGGCGAGTGCGGTGCACGTCAGGTGCCCGACGCCGAGCTCGCGCTCGTCAACGGGATGGGCGGCTACCTGTCGAGCGCGGCGACGCTCGTCCTCGGGAGGGCGTGACGTGACGGCCGTGCCGATCCACCCGAGCCCGGACGCGGCGCCATTCTGGTCGTCGTGCCGCGAGCGCCGCCTCGTGTTGCCGCGCTGCACGCCGTGCGGCGACCTCTTCTTCTACCCGCGCACGCTGTGCCCGGCGTGCGGTTCCCGCGACCTGACGTGGGTCGAGGTCTCGGGGCGTGGCCGCATCCACGCGTTCACGGTCCAGCACGTCACCCCAGTCGCCGAGCTGCGCGACCAGCTGCCGTTCGTCACCGTCCTCGTCGAGCTCGACGAGGGGCCTCGGATGATGTCGTTCCTCGTCGACGCCGGCACAGATCCGTCGTCGATCCGGTGCGACGCCGCCGTCGAGGTCGACTTCCTCGACGACCCGGCCGGGCAGCCGTTCCCCGTCTTCCGGTACGCCGCCGGGGCGTGACCGTCGATGGCCTGCGAGACCGCGACGCTCCTCTCCGACCTTGTCGCGGAACCCGCCCTGAGAGGGTGGGTTCCCGCGAAGAGTTCGATCACCGCCCGGCGGCGTCTCTACGCGGCTCGAGGACGACGGCTCGCGGCCGGCCCGATCTCCGGCCGACCGTCGTGAGGCGGAGGGCGCCCCACCCGTCCGGCTTCGGCCGCCAGAGACCGACGCGTCCCCCCGTGACGCGCAGCAGCGCGCGGTGCGCGTGCCAGAACGTCACGACGAACCACCGCGGCGGCAGCCGCGCCGGCCGGCTCCGTGCCGTCGTCGTGTCCATCGGGCGTCCGGTCATCCTCTGACTCTCGGCGTCGCCGGTGCGCCCGGGTAGGGGCGAACGGCACGAAGGCGCCCGGCGAGCGCATGATCTTCGTCGTGTTCGTGCGTGCGCTCGTTGCCGGTGCCATGTGCATCGCCGTGGTGGCCGGATGTGGCAGCGGCGGCGACGACGCGTCGCCGCCGGCGTCGTCGACGACCCTGGCGCCGTCGGAGAGTCCGGGGCCGGCCGCGGGTTCGTGCGCGCCCGCCGTCGGCGAGTTCGCCGCGTTCACGATGGCGGTCGACGTGCCGATGCCGCGCTGCCTGCAGGTGCGACCCGACGAGCGGCTGCGCCTCACGAACGGCTTCGACCATCCCGTCGACGTGACGATCGGCGGCGTCACCGCCACGCTGGCGCCCGGCGAGACGCAGACCGTCGGGCCACGGTTCGCGTCGTACCTGGCGCCGGGCGTGCACGTCGTGCACTCGGCGGCGTACGGCGGGAGCGGGCCCGAGCTCTGGCTGCGGTAGCAGCGGGGGGCGTTCGGCCCTACCCCGGCGCCGACACCCGGCGGACGATCGGGCTCACGTGCGCCGCCGCCGAGCTG
>DASSOZ010000067.1:0-24847 GCA_035700105.1 Acidimicrobiales bacterium | reverse complement strand
TCAGGGGATAGAGCACCGGCCTCCGGAGCCGGGTGCGTAGGTTCGAATCCTACCGAGGGCGCGCTTTCGCGGGATCGGCTACGTCGACCGGTGAACCTCACAGAGGTACGCGACGGCGTCGGCCATGACCTCGACGAGCGTCTCCCACTCGTCGGGGTGCTCCAACGGCGCGCGGACGCGGGTGCCGAGCGCGACGAACAGCGCCGGTGCCAGCGCGTCCAGGCGGGAGCGACCGTGCCCGCCGGGGACGTCGACGTCGATGGCGACGGCGAGATCCTCCTCGTCGAACAGGTCGGCGAGCTCGTCGACGAGGTCGCCGTCCACGTCCGACGCGGCCAACCCGGCGGGCGACAGCACGACGTCGACGGCGTCCGAGTCGACGGCGTGCAGGTCGACGACGAGCTTGCCCGCGGCCGCGAGCTCGGCGAGGCGCAGCGAGAACGGTGTGGACGGCGAGCCGGCCGGGTCGGCGCCGATGCGGCCGTCGGCGACGAGCACCGACGCGCCCGCGGCGCGACCGACGGCGAGCGCGAGCGGGCCGGTGAACGCGTCCCACGAACCGCCCGACGACGACCACGCGATCGAGTGCGGCGCACACACGACGACCGGCAGGCGGCCGGGTCGTTCGCGCAGCGAGCAGTGCGCACCGACGGCGGTGACCGAGGCGAACCGGCGCTCCACCAGGGCGGCGCCGCGAGGCGTCGCCGGGTCGGGTCCGGTACGCATCACGCAGAAGATACGGTGCGCCGCCGTGCCGCAGCCCGAGCCCGGCGCCGACGCCGGCGCGCTGTTCGTCCCCGACGGCGACCGCTACGTCCCGACGGCGCTCGGCACGAGCCCGTGGAACCGCGACTCGCTCCACGGCGGCGCACCCGCCGCGCTCCTGTCCCGGGCCATCGAACGCCACGACGCCGCCCCCGAGCAGCCGATGCAGCTCGTCCGGGTCACGATGGAGATCCTCCGGCCCGTGCCCCTCGCGCCGCTGCGCATCGAGACCCGCACCATCCGGCCGGGCAGGCGCGTCCAACTCGTCGAGTCACGGCTGCTGACCGACGACAGCACCGAGGTCACGCGCGCCACCGGGATGCGGCTGCGGGTCGCCGAGCTCCCGCTCCCCGACGCCGCCGAGGACAGCGAACCGCCGCCTCCCCCACCCGAAGCCGGTCACGACGCCGCGCCGGCGTGGGAGTGGCCGGCGTTCCACTCCCACGCGCTCGACATCCGCGCCGTGAGGGGCGACTTCATCGCGCCCGGGCCGTGCACGGCGTGGTTCCGGCTGCGCGTCCCGGTCGTGCCCGACGAGGACCCTTCGCCGGTCATGCGGGTCGCCGCCGCGGCCGACTTCGGCAACGGCATCAGCCAGGTCCTGCCGATGCAGGACTGGATCTTCATCAACCCCGACCTGACGTTCACCGTGTCCCGCCCACCGACGGGCGAGTGGGTCTGTCTCGACGCCGCGTCGCACTTCGCCGGCGACGGCGCCGGGTTCGCGGAGAGCGCGCTGTACGACGGGCGCGGCCGCATCGGCCGCGCCGTCCAGTCGCTGCTGCTCGACCGCCGCTAGGGGGCGAGGTCGGCGAAGTCCGCCGCGCCGACCGCCGGCATCGTCGGTGACGCGGCACCGTCGAGCACGATCTGCACCTTCGACACGGTGTGCAGCTGGCCGAGCACGGTGAAGACGACCTGCGCCGTCCGCGTCCGCATCGTCGTCGCATCCGAGAACGACACGAACTCCGGCGACACGTCGACCACCGCGGTGTCACCGTCCACGTCGATCCCGTTCACCTTCGTGATGTCGGGCACGTCGCTCTCCAGATCGCCGTCGGCCTTCGTCGGGCCGGCGATCAGCGCCCGCAGCGCGGCGGGGGCGAGCGGCCCCGTCACGTCGCGGGTGACCGGTGCGAGCCGGCCGCCGTCGAGCAGGTACACGGTGACGGCGGTCCGCTCGGCGGGCGCCGTGCTCGTGGCCGTCGTCTGGTTGTCGTTGGGTGCGGCCGTGTCGGTGGACGTGCCGTCGCCGCAGGCGGCGAGCAGCGTCACGAGCGCCAGAGCCGCCGGGAGCACTCGAAATTTGCGCATGCAACAAATGCTAGGGAGACGCTGTCGCTATGCGAACCCGGGTCGGTCCCAGCGAAGCGTGAGCGCAGCGACGAGCGGTGCGCCGGGTTCCACGACGGCGGCCCCGAGGTTGAGGGCATCGGGCGGGTGCGTCTGGGGCTCGACGCACACGGCGTCGTCGCGCTCGTCGTAGACGACCAGCTGCGGGCACGTGGTCTCGATCGTGACCACCGGCCCCGGGCCGCGCCCGTCGCCGTCGTCGAACGTCAGCACCGGCGCCGACCGCAGGGCGGTGAAGCAGTCGTCCCACGGGCCCGGCGGCGGCGCGACGAAGGTGCCGTCGGGGATGCCCTCGGCGTCACGGCGCCACATGCGGTCGGCGTCGAACGAGACGTCGACGGGCCGCCGCCACCACGGGTGCCACCCGCACGACGCCGGCATCGGCCCGTCGTCGGCGTGCACCTCGAGCACGAGGGACAGCGACGACCCGTCGCCCGCCAACGCGATGCGGTGCACGACCCGGCACGAGAACGGCCACGCCGTCCCCCGAAGCGACACCGTCCACACGCCCGACAGCGCCCCCGCCACCGCGTCGACCGGCGACCACGGCAACCCCATCGCGTACCCGTGGATCGCGTGCGGCGGCAGGTTGCACGGCAGCTGGTACGCCTCGCCGTCGAAGGAGAACCGACCGTGCCGTACGCGGCCGGCGAACGGCGCCATCGGGTAGCAACCCCACTCGAGCTCGCCGCGCGACGCGTCGCCGACGAGCAGCTCGCGACCGCGCACGACCAACGACGACAACCGGCAACCGCGGTCGACGTCGACCGTCACCGACGCGTCACCCGCCGACGCGGTCCACGTCGAGGTCATCGCTGGTGACCCGGGCACGACCACGTCGTGCGCCCGCCGATCGTGCGCCGGATCAACGCTGTTCCGTCGCGCGGGCAGCGCCCGCCGTCGACGCGGTGCGGCAGCAGCACGCCGGTGTGCGACCCGCCGTTGCGCACGAAGTCGTCGACGGTCGCGACGATGTGGCGCTGGAGCCGGCGCACCTCCGCAGGCGACAACGACCCCGCCGCCCGCGCCGGATCGAGACCGGCGCGCCACAGCGCCTCGTCGGCGATGAGGTTGCCGACGCCGGCGATGCGCGCCTGGTCCATCACGCGCGCCTTCAGCGGCGCGTGCGAGCCGTGCAGCGCGCGTCGCAGTTCGGCAAGGGTGAGTGTCGCGGCGTCGGGCCCCAATCGACCCTCGTCGGGATCGATCGAGACGCCGCCCAACCGCCGCGGGTCGCGCATCCGCAGCGCACCCCCGTCCGCGAACCGGACGGCGAAGCGGTCCCACTGCTCGAGCTCGCGGTTGGACGAGTAGAGGAGGTCGTCCACGCCGGCGACGCCGTCGACGATCAACCGGCCGCTCATGCCGAAGCGCAGCCCGAGCACGAGACCGTCGTCACCGGAGCAGTCCAACAGGAGCAGCTTCCCCACGCGCCGGGCCGCCACGAACGTCCGCCCGGCCAACACCGACGACGCGACGGAACCCGTCAGCCCGCCCTTGAGGTACCAGGCGTCGGGCGCGTCGACCGCGGTGATGACACGGCCCAGCGCCCGCTCGGCGAGCCGCCGGTAGAGCTCGACCTCGGGCAGTTCCGGCATGGGTGCCGACGGTAACCCCCGACTACCCTGCGCCCCCATGCCCGCGGCGAAGGAGCGTTGGACGGCGCACTGGGCGCATCTCTACGACGAGGTCGTGACGTCCGGGCTGTGCACCGGCTGCGCCGGTTGCGTGGTCGTCTGCCCGCACGACGTCCTCGGCTACAACGACCAGGACGGCGTCTACAAGCCCTTCCACCTCGAGGAGGAGGACGGCCCCGGCGGCTGCGGTCACGGCGAGAAGGGGTGCACGTCGTGCACGCGCGCGTGTCCCCGGTTCCGCGCGTGGGAGCCCGAGATCGACACCGCGATGTTCGGCCGCGCCCGCCTGCCCGAGGAGCAGGAGGGCATCTGCAAGGACATCATCCTCACCCGCGCCACCGACAAGACCGTCCACGAGCTCGGCCAGGACGGCGGCCTCGTCAGCGCCATCCTCATCTGGGCGATGGACAACGGCTACATCGACGCCGCGCTCGTGTCGTACCTCGAGGGCGACGGGTCGACGTGGAAGGCGAAGCCCGGCGTGGCCCGCACGCACGAGGACGTCCTGCGCGCCGCCGGCAGCCGCTACACGTACAGCGCGAACACGCTCGCCTACAACGAGGCGGTCGAGGGCGGCGCCGAGAAGATCGCCCTCGTCGGGATGTCGTGCCAGTCGTCGTCGCCGCCGGCGATGACCGTGCGCAAGGTCGGCAAGGTCGCGCGGAAGTTCGCGCTGAACATCGGCCTGCTGTGCTCGAAGACGTTCGACGACGCCATCTTCGAGGAGCTGTTCGAGGCGAAGTACGGCATCAAGCGGGCCGACATCAAGAAGGTCAACATCAAGGGCGTCTTCCAGATCTGGACGCACGACGGCGAGTACCACGAGGTCCCGCTCAAGGAGTGCCACGCGTGGACGCGTGAGGGCTGCAAGATGTGCCCCGACTTCGCCGCCGAGCACGCCGACATCTCCACGGGCGGCATCGGCGCGTTCAACGACTGGACGCTGACGATCGTGCGCACCGACCTGGGGCGGGAGATCATCGTCAAGATGCTCGAGCAGGGCGTGATCGAGGGACGCCCCGGCGACGACGACCCGGGCGCGCTGGCACTGCTGCGCAAGCTGGCGACGGTCTCACGGCGCCGCTGGCCGGAGACGGCGATTCCCGAGCCGCGCCTCGGCGTGCCCCCGCCCAAGCCGAAGGCACCCAAGCCCGCCGCCGAAGCGGCCGCCACGGCCTGACCTCCCACCGAACTCGGCGTAGAAAGTTGCGGATAGCGCAACGAAGTACGCCGAGTTCGATCGGTTCATGGATCCCGGTCCGCTCCGCGACCTGCTGACGCTCGTCCTCGGCGTCGCCACCGGTGTGCTGTCGGCGCTGTTCGGTGTCGGCGGCGCGGTCGTGTCGACGCCGGGCATCCGCGGGCTCGGGGCGACGGCGATCGCCGCGGTCGGGACGACGCTGCCGTCGATCTTCCCGAGCGCCGTGTCCGGCACCGCCCGCTACGTGCGCGAGGAGCTGGTCGACTGGCGGATCGTGGCGTACACCGCGCCCGCCGGCATCGCCGCGTCGGTCGGCGGCAGCCTGCTGTCGCACGCCGTGCCCGGCGACGGCCACTGGCTGATGATCGCGACGGCCGGGCTGCTCGCGTACACGGCGTGGCGCATGTCGCACCCCGCCCCCGTGCACGAACTGGCGGTCGACCGCGCCTCGACGGCCCGGCCGGCGCAGCTGGCCGGCATCGGCGCCGCCGCCGGCGGACTGTCGGGTCTGCTCGGTGTCGGCGGCGGCGTCGTGATGGTGCCGGCGTTCGCCGAGCTCGTCCGGCTGCCGCTGAAGACGGCGATCGCGTCGTCGCTGCTGTGCGTCGCCGCGTTCGCGGTGCCGGGGACGATCACGCACTGGGCCCTCGGCGACATCGACTGGCGCTTCGCCATCCCGCTGGCGATCGGGGTCGTCCCCGGTGCACGACTCGGCGCCGCGCTCGCGATACGCGCCGACGACGTGCACCTGCGGCGCGTCGTCGCGATCTTCCTCGCCGTGACGTCGGTGATCTACGGCGCCGGCGAGGTCGCGGCGTTGCTCAAGTAGCGCGCCCGGTCGAACACCGCGTCGAACATCGGCTCGGTGAGCGTGCCGGTGAACGTGTTCTGCTGGCTCGGGTGGTACGAGCACAGCAGCGTGCGCTCCGGCCCGTCGCCGACCGAGACCTCGACGCCGTGCCCGAACTTGGGCTTGGGTCGCACGCCGAGCTCGCGGCACATGACGTCGTACGCGAACTGGCCCAGGACGACGATCACGCGGACGTCGCGCAGCAGTGCGAGCTCGCGCCGCAGGTAGGGCAGGCACGTCTCGCGCTCGGTGACCGTGGGCTTGTTGGCCGGCGGCGCGCACCGCACGGCGGCGGCGATGTAGCAGTCGGTGAGCTGCAGGCCGTCGTCGACCGACACGCTCTCGGGCTGGTTGGCGTAGCCGGCGCGGTGCAGCGCGGCGAAGAGCCAGTCGCCCGAACGGTCGCCGGTGAACACCCGCCCGGTGCGGTTCCCGCCGTGGGCCGCCGGCGCCAGCCCGACGATCAGCAGGCGTGCGCGCGGGTCGCCGAAGCCCGGCACGGGACGCCCCCAGTACGTCTCGTCGCGGAACGACGCCCGCTTCTCGAGCGCGACCTCCTCGCGCCACGCGACGAGTCGCGGGCACAGGAAGCAGTCGACGATGTCGGCCGTGACCGCCTCCAACGAATCCATGCGATGAAGGTAGGTTGACCGTCCGCCGATGCCCGCACCGCGTCCGACCACGATTCTGCTCGTCCGCCACGGGCAGACGCCGACGACGGGCAAGCACCTCCCCGGGCGCACGCCCGGGCTGCACCTGTCCGACAGGGGTCGCGCCGAGGCGGAGGCGACGGCGCGCCGCATCGCCGCGCTGCCGAAGGTCGACGCGGTGTACGCGTCGCCGCTCGAGCGGACCCGCGAGACGGCGGCGCCGATCGCCGCGGCGCGCCACGTGAAGGTGAAGGCGCACAGGGGCCTGCTCGAGTGCGACTACGGCGAGTGGACGGGCGCCGAGCTGAAGAAACTGCGGAAGCTGCCGGAGTGGAAGGTGATCCAGCAGCACCCGAGCGGGTTCCGCTTCCCCGGCGGCGAGTCGCTGGCCGGCATGCAGACACGGTTCGTGCAGACGCTGCACGACCTCGCCGGCGAGCACCGCGGCGGTGTCGTCGTCGCCGTGAGCCACGCCGACCCGATCCGTGCCGCGGTCGCCGACGCGCTGGGTAGCCACCTCGACATGTTCCAGCGCGTCGTCGTCGGCACCGCCTCCGTCACCGCGATCGCGTACGGCGAGCTCGGCCCCGCGGTCCTCGCCGTCAACGCCTACGGCGACCTCACCCAACTCGGGGCCAAGGTGGACGGAAAGCAATGAGGTTCGAGTGGGAGCTCCCGTCCGCCGACCGCATCGTCGTCGGCACCGTCGGCCCGCCCGGCCAGCGCGTCTTCTACCTCCAGGCACGCGAGGGCCCGCAGCTGGTGACGCTCAAGCTGGAGAAGGTGCACGTCGCCGAGCTGTCCAACCGCCTGCTCGAGCTGATCGAGGACTGGCCCGAGCTCGACACGTCCGCCGTCGATCCCGGCACGCTGGAGGAGCCGGTCGAGGCCGACTTCGTGGTCGGGTCGCTGGCGCTGGCGTTCCACGACGACGGCGACCGCATCATCCTGCTCGCCGAGGAGCTCGTGCCCGAGGGCGAGGAGGACGGCTCGGTCGCCCGGGTCGTCGTCACCCGCACGCAGATCGCCGCGCTCGCCCGCCACGGCGCCGAGCTCGTCAACGCCGGCCGGGCGCCGTGCCCGCTGTGCGGCTACCCGCTGGACCCGAGAGGACACGTGTGCCCCCGGTCGAACGGCCACGGCCCGCCCCGCACCTAGAGGTACTCACCGACGGCGAGGTCGAGATCGTCGGCCGGCTGCCGTGGAGCTCGAACCACACGTTCGTCGCCCGCGTCGCGCTCGGCGACCAGGAGGTGATGGCGGTCTACAAGCCGGGGCGCGGCGAGCGCCCGCTTTGGGACTTCCCGCCGAACCTGTACCGACGCGAGCGCGCTGCGTACCTCCTGTCGGAGGCGCTCGGCTGGGCGATCGTGCCAGAGACGGTGCTGCGCGACGACCTGCCGCTCGGCGACGGCTCGCTGCAGCGCTTCGTCGACGCCGACTTCGACCAGCACTACTTCACGCTGCTGGAGGACGGCGTGCGCACGGACGAGCTGCTGCGCGTCGGCGTGTTCGACATCCTGTGCAACAACGCCGACCGCAAGTCGGGGCACTGCCTGCTCGCCGAGGAACGCATCTGGGCGATCGACCACGGCCTCACGTTCCACGAGCACCCGAAGCTGCGCACGGTGATCTGGGACTTCGCGGGGACGCGGGTGCCCGACGAGCTGCGGGCCGACGCCGCCCGCCTCGCCGCGTCACCACCCCTCGACCTGCTCGCGCTCCTCGACGATGACGAGGCCGAGGCGTTCGTCCACCGCTGCGCGCTCGTCGCCCGGCTCGACTGCATGCCCCACCCGACCCACGACCGCGCCTACCCCTGGCCGCTGGTGTGACCTCCCGGCTTCTTGTCACGCCTGACCACAACTGTTGTGGTCAGGCGTGACAAGAAGCGGGGTTACGGGCCGAGTACCCGGTCGAGGTAGGGGTTGGTGAAGCGGCGGTCGGGGTCGAGGCGGTCGCGCATCGCCGCGAACGCGTCCCACTGCGGGTAGCGGTCGCGCAGCGTCGCCGCCGTCTGGAAGTGCAGCTTCCCCCAGTGCGGCCGGCCGCCGTGGTCGTCCATGATCGCCTCGACGGCGCGGAAGTACTGCTCGTACGGCGTGCCCCAGTACACGTGCACGGCGATGTAGGCGCGCTGCTCCCCCGGCCCGTACGCCGTCGACAGCGGGATCCCGTCGCCGGCGACGAAGCGCACCTCGATCGGGAAGCCGATGCGCAGCCCCGACGAGTCGATCCACGACCGGATCCGGGTGAGCGCGTCGACGACGCTCGCACGCGGGATCGAGTACTCCATCTCGTAGAAGTGGACGAGTCGCGGCGACGCGAACACCCGCCACGAGTCGTCGACGTACTCGCGCGGGCTCAGCGGTGACGGCACGGCGCGGATCATCCGGGAGAGCAGCGACGGCCGCCACCGGCCGATGCGGTTCGCCAACCCGAACGCACCGTTCGTGAACACGTAGTCGTCCACGAACGCCTTGGCCCGCGGCCGCGGCGAGCGCGGCGCATCGGTGCGGTTGTTGCGCTTCGTCAGCGCCCAGCCGGTGTGCGGGACGTAGAAGAACTCGAAGTGGTCGTTGCCGTCGACCTCGTCGTCGAGCGCCGACAGGAGCGCGTCGACGCGCTCGGCGCCCTCGCGGACGTGCAGGCGGAACGCGGGTACGCACTGCAGCGTCACCGTCGAGACGATCCCGAGCGCGCCCAGTCCCACTGCCGCCTCGGGTCCCAGCGACACGATCGACCCGTCGCCGGCGACCACCCGCATCGCCACGACCTGCGTCGCCAGCCCGCCCAACCGGGCACCGGTCCCGTGCGTGGCCGTGGAGATCGCCCCGGCGACCGACTGGTACGCGATGTCGCCGAGGTTCGCCAGCGCGAGCCCGCGCGCCGCGAGCGCCACGTTGAGGTCCGACAGCCGGATGCCGGCCTGCACGGTGACGAGCCCCGTCGACGCGTCGGCCGACAGCACGCGTGCGTACCGGTCGAGCGACACGAGCACGCCGTCGGTGACCGCGATGCCGGTGAACGAATGGCCGGCGCCGACGACCTTCACGCGAAGGCCGTCGGCGCCGGCCGACGTCACGATCCCGACGAGCTCGTCCTCGCTCGCCGGGGCTTCGATGCGGACGGGCTCACATCGCTGGAGCCGCGACCAGTTCTGCCAGGAAGAGCGAGGCGTCAGCGCGCCTTCAACGCCTCGATGAGCTTCGGGAGGACCTTGTGCACGTCACCCACGATGCCGAGGTCGGCGATCGAGAAGATCGGCGCTTCCTTGTCCTTGTTGATGGCGATGATGTTCTTGGCGCCCTTCATGCCGACGAGGTGCTGCGTCGCGCCGGAGATGCCGGCGGCGATGTAGACGGTCGGCTTGACGGTCTTGCCGGTCTGGCCGACCTGGTAGGCGTAGGGCACCCAGCCGGCGTCGACGATCGCGCGGGACGCACCCGGCGCCGCCTTGAGCAGCTTGGCCAGCTCCTCGATCATCTCGTACTTGCCGGACTCGCCGAGGCCGCGGCCGCCGGACACGACGATCTCGGCCTCGTCCAGCTTGGGGCCCTGGCGCTCCTCGACGTGGCGACCGAGCAGCTTGGCGTTGCCCGCCGCGCCCAGGTCGGGCACGTCCACCTTGACGACCTCGGGCGCGCCGCCGCCGGACTCCTCCGGCGCGAACGACTTCGGCCGGATGACGGCGAGCGCCGGGCCGTCGCCCGTGAACTGCGTCTTCACGATCGTGTTGCCGCCGAAGATGGCGTTGGCGACCGCCGTCGAGCCGTCGGCCGACAGGTCGATGCCGTTCGTCAGCACGGGCTTGTCGATGCGGGCCGACAACCGGCCGACGACGTCACGGCCGTCGTACGTCTGCGCGAACAGGATCGCGTCCGGCGCGGCGCCCGACGACAGCTGCGCGGCCATCGCGGCCGCGACCGGCGCACCCAACAGCGAGTCGCCGGGGTCGACGGCGTACACCTTCGTCGCCCCGTACGCGCCGAGCGTCGCGGCGACCGCGTCCGCGTCGGCACCGCCGTACCACGCCTCGACGGTCGACGCGATCTCGCGCGCCTTGGTGAGCAGCTCGAGCGTGCTCGTGGCGACCTTGCCCTCGAGCGCTTCTGCAAAGACCCAAACGGTGTTCAGTGCCATGACGTTCTCAGATCACCTTCAGCTGCTCGAGGAACTGGACAATGCGTTCGTGGGCGTCGCCCTCGTCCTCGACGATCTCGCCCGCCTGGCGCTCCTCGGCGGCGGCGACGTCGACGATCTCCTGGCGGGCGCCGTCCCAGCCGACCTGCGACGCGTCGAGGCCGAGGTCGGCGACCTTCAGCTCCTCGACCGGCTTGCCCTTGGCGGCCATGATCCCCTTGAACGACGGGTAGCGGGGCTCGACGACGCCCGCGGTCACGCTGACGATGCACGGCAGCGAGCACTCGCACTCGTCGTAGCCGGCCTCGGTCTGGCGCTGGACCTTGACCTTGTCGCCGTCGACCTCGATGTGCTTGGCGAACGTGATCATCGGCAGGCCCATCAGCTCGGCGACCTGCGCCGGCACGGTGCCCGTGTAGCCGTCGGTGGACTCGGTGGCGGTCAGGATGAGGTCCCCGCCGGCGCGCTCGATCGCCTTGGCGAGGACCTTCGCCGTCGACAGCGAGTCGGAGCCGCTCAGCGTCTCGTCGCTCACGAGGATGGCCTTGGCCGCCCCCATCGCCAGCGCCGTGCGCAGCCCCCCGACCTCGCTGTTCGGCGCCATCGACACGAGCGTGACCTCGCCACCGCCGGCCTTCTCGGCCAGCTGCAGACCCATCTCGACGCCGTACGCGTCGGAGTCGTCGAGGATGAGCTTGCCCTCTCGTACGAGGGTCTTCGAGTTCGGATCGAGCTTCCCGGGTTGCGCCGGGTCGGGGATCTGCTTGACGCAGACGACGACGTTCATGAGGGCGGATTCTTCCTTAGGTTCACGGGGCCAAACCAACTCGGGCTAGCGTTCCGCCACCGTGGCCGAGGGACAGTCGATGGTCGAGGTGGACGACGAGGTCCGCCTGGTGATCCCCGCCGAGCCGGGCTTCCTACGTCTGGCCCGGCTCACCGCGGCGGCCGTGGCGAGCCGCATGGGGTTCACGTTCGACGAGGTCGAGGACCTGCGCATCGCCGTCGACGAGCTCTGCTACTTCCTCCTCGGCGGTCGCGCCGGCCTGGGGGCGATCACGCTCGTGTGCCGCATCGGCGACGACGGCCTCGACGTCACCGGGGCGGGTTCGTGGACGAACGGCGCGGGTAGTTCGGCAACCCCGACGCAGCTGCCGGAGCTCTCGCGTCGGATCCTCGAATCCGTGGTCGACGAGTACGAATGCGACGGCGACAGCGCCGCCCCGAGCTTCCGCCTACTGAAGCGACGGTCCGCCGCCTGAGCGCGCGGGCGGGCGGGACAACACGATGAGTCTCGACGACGGCGAGCGCGCGGCACTCCGGGAGAAGTTCGTCGAGTACGCGCGCACGCGCGACCAGTCGCTGCGCGACGAGCTCATCACCGCGCACATCGCGCTGGCCGAGTACCTCGCCCGCCGCTTCTCGAACCGCGGCGAGCCGCTCGACGACCTCGTGCAGGTGGCGTCGCTCGCGCTGTTGAAGGCGGTCGAGCGCTTCGACCCCGACCGCGGGCTCGAGTTCTCGACGTTCGCCACGCCGACGATCGTCGGCGAGCTGAAGCGCCACTTCCGCGACAAGGGTTGGGCCGTCCGGGTCCCCCGCCGCGTGCAGGAGCTGCACCTCCAGCTGTCGACCGTGGTGGCGACACTGGCGCAGGAGCTCGGCCGGTCGCCGACGATCCCCGAGATCGCCAAGGAAGCGGGCGCGACGGAGGAAGAGGTGCTCGAGGCGATGGAAGCCGGCCGCGCCTACCGGCTCACGTCGATCGATGCGCCCCGCGCCGGCGACAACGAGGAGGAGGGCACCGGCATCGCCGCCCGCCTCGGCGACGAGGACGAGCGGCTGGACAACGTCGAGGTCCGCCTGGAGCTGTCGCCGCTCCTCGAGTCGCTGCCGCCGCGCGAGCAGCTCATCGTCCACCTGCGGTTCTTCGAAGGGCTGACGCAGTCGGAGATCGCGTCGCGCCTCGACATCAGCCAGGTGCACGTGTCGCGCCTGCTCGCCCGGTCGCTGCAGCAGCTGCGCGAGCGCGGCGAGCTCGGCGGCGCCTCCTTCGCTGAGTAAGCGCGGCTTTCGGTGAGTTCGGCCTGCCATAGCGCACCCAAGTCACCGAAAGCACGCTGGGTGCGGTGAGGGTCGTCTTCCTGGTCAACACGACGGCGTCGTCGGTCACGGCTCGCACGCGGGTCGTCATCCAGAAGGCGCTGTCGGCCGGCAACACGGTGACGGTGGCGGAGACGAGCCGCCGGGGCCATGCCATGCGGCTGGCGCAGGGGGCGGCGGCGGACGGGGCCGACCTCGTCGTCGTCCTCGGCGGCGACGGCACGCTCAACGAGGCGGCCAACGGGCTCGCGGGCACGGACACCGCGCTCGGAGTCCTGCCGGGTGGGTCGACGAACGTCTTCGCCCGCACGATCGGCATGACCAACGATCCCGTCGAGGCAACCGGCGAGCTGCTCGACGGGTTGACGAAGGGCCGCCTCCACAAGATCTCGCTCGGCTCGGTCAACGGCCGCTACTTCCTGTTCCACGTCGGGATGGGGTTCGACGCCGCCGTCGTCGAACAGGTCGAACGGCGGGGTGGCCTCAAGCGCTACCTCGGCCATCCCCTGTTCGTGTACGCGGCGTTCTCGACGTGGTTCCGGCACTACGACTTCAGCCGGCCCCGTATGTCGGTCGCGTTCCCCGACGGCGACGTCGTCGACGACAGCTACCTCACGATCGTCCTCAACTCGAACCCGTACACGTTCCTCGGGCCCCGCCCGCTCGACCTCGCACCCGACGCCGACCTGTCGTCCGGGCTCGTCTCGGTCACCCTGCGGACGCTCGGGTTCGCGCCGCTGCTCGGCATCGTCGGCGCCGCGCTGCGCGGCGGTGGACGCCTGCGCGACCACAAGGGTGTCGACTACCGGGCGCGGCTCACGGGCCTCACGGTGCGGGGCCACGGGCCGTTCCCGTACCAGGTCGACGGCGACCACCTGGGGTCGGTGGAGTCGCTCGAGTTCCGCCACCACCCGGACGCCCTGACGGTGGTCTATCCCGGCTCGCCCTGAGACGGCACGGCCCGTCCGAACGTCCGCAGGGCGAGCTCGGGGTCGTTCGTGCAGATGCCGTCGACGCCGGCATCCGCCAACTCGAGCATCAGCTCGGGCCCGTCGACGGTCCACACGTTGACGGCGACGCCGTGGGCGTGCGCGTCGGCGACGAACTCGGGCGTGGCCAGCGGGAAGAACGGGTGCACGGCGCCGTGCCCGTGACGGACGCAGGCGTCGACCGCGCCGTCGGCGGTCAACGTGAGGAGCGCCGTCGGGATCGTCGGGTCGACCTCGCGGACCCGGTCGATCGAGCCCATGTCGAACGACGACACGAGGACGTCGGCGTGGAGGGCGCCGTCGACGATGCGGCGGGCGACCGCGGTCGCGACCGCGCGGGTTTCGTCCCAGTCCGGCTCGTTCGGGGCGTTCTTGATCTCGATGTTGACGCGCATGGGCAGGCAGGCGTCGAGGGCGGCGTCGAGCGTCGGGATCGAGGTGACTAACGCGTTCGCGGGGAGGGTAACGAGCGGCCCCGACCCGGGGATCTCCGGGTCGTGGTGCACGGCCAGCTGTCCGTCGGCGGTGCGCCGGACATCGAGCTCCACCATGTCGGCCCCCAGGCGGCGCGCCTCCTGGAAGGCCTCGATGGTGTTCTCAGGGCGGGTGACGGAGGCGCCGCGATGGGCGATCACGAGCAGGGGACGGCGCAAAACACGCCGAACGTACCCCTGGCAGCAGGCCTTGGAGGGGACTCGTAGTGGCGCTGACGTGGAGTCGCACGCACGACTGGGACACCGACGACTGGCGCGAGCAGGCCGCGTGCCGCACCGTCGACCCCGACCTCTTCTTCCCGATCGGCACGACGGGCGCCGCCCTCGTCCAGATCGACGCCGCCAAGTCGGTGTGCGAGGCGTGCCCGTCGAAGGCACCGTGCCTCGAGTTCGCCCTGGCCACCAACCAGGAGGCAGGCGTGTGGGGCGCGACCTCCGAGGAGGAGCGCCGGGGCCTGCGCAAGCGCTGGCTCGCGCAACAGCGCAGCCGGCGCGCGTCGTGACCGTCTCGCCGGTCTAGCGATCGACCGCCGGCTCCATCTGCACCGGGACGCAGACGCGCACGATCGTCCCGCCGTCGGCGCGCATGTCGATCGTCCCGCCGAGCTCCGACTCGACGAGCGCCCGGACGATCGTCAGTCCCAGGCCCGTGGCCGCGGTGATGTCGAACCCGTCGGGGAGGCCCTTGCCGTTGTCGGCGACCTCGACGGTGAGGTGCTCGCCGTCGTTGGAGAACCGCAGGTCGACGTGACCGGATCCGCCGCCGGGTGGCGGGAAGGCGTGGTCGACGGCGTTCTGCAGCAGCTCCGTCAGCACGACCGACAGCGGTGTTGCGACGATCCCGGCGAGCATCCCGGCGTCGCCGGACACCTCGACCTCGACGGGGCGCTCGTCCGACAGCAGCCCCTCCTCGACCATCCGCACGAGCGGCCGGATGATCTCGTCGAACGCCACCGACTCGCCCTCGGGTGAGCGGCTGAGCGTCTCGTGCACGAGAGCGATCGAGCGGATCCGCCGGACGGACTCCTCGATCGCGGCGCGGGCCTCGTCGGTCTGGAGCCGGCGCGCCTGGAGGCGCAGCAGCGACGAGATCGTCTGCAGGTTGTTCTTGACGCGGTGGTGGACCTCGCGGATCGCCGCGTCCTTCGACAGCAGCAAGCGGTCACGCCGGCGCAGCTCGGACACGTCGCGCAACAGGACCACCGCGCCGTCGACGTCGTTGTCGACGAGCAGCGGGATGCAGCGCACCATGACGGCGACCTCCGCGGCGCGCGTCACCTCGACGGTGACGGGCACGCCGAACGCGAACGCGCCGCGCACCGCGGATTCGTCGAGCGCGAGCTCGCCGAAGCGCATGCCGACCGCGTTCGTGAACACGCCGAGGCGGTGCAACGCGCTCACTGCGTTCGGCGACACGTACTCGACTCGCGCGCCCTCGTCGAGCAGCATCACGCCGTCGCCGACGCGGGGGACGTCGCCCGCGGTCGCGTCCTCGGTCGGGAACGGGAACTCGCCGTCGGCGATCATGCGGGCAAAGCGCTCGAAGATCTGCAAGTAGGTGCGCTCGAGCTCACCGAGACGGCGGCCGACGGACGGCGCCGACTCGCGCGTCAGCACGGCGAGCACCGAGTTCTTCCAGCGCACGGGGATGCACTGGATGCGGGCCCGCTCGCCCTGCGACGTGGACTGTTCGCCGTCGATGATCTGCTCGAGGCGCCAGCAGCGGGCGACGAGCTCGCGGTCGGCTTCCTCGACGATCGTGCCGATCAGATCGTCGCGGTAGAGCGTCTGCCCGGTCGTGGGGCGGATCTGGCCGGCGACGACGAAGCGCGTGGCATCGCCCTCGTCCGGGATCGGCACGAACAGCAGCAGGTCTGAGAAGCAGAAGTCGGCGAGCAGGCCCCACGAACCGACGAGGCGCCGCAGGTGCCCGAGCGCCGACGCGTCGAGTCTCGTGTACCGGCGGGCGAGATCCTCGAGCGTCGCCATCCGCTCGACACCTTATGACTGCGATGCGCGCTGCCGACTTGTTACCTTGGGATGGGCATCGGCGGGTCGGGGTCTTCCGAAGGGAACGGACACCAGACAATGCTCGTAGCGCGCGTCCGAAAGCTGCTCGTGTTCTCCGCCGTCGCGGTCGCTGCGCTCCCCCTGCAGGCACTGCCGGCCTCGGCGGCGGCGCCGCCCGAACCGCAGGTCGTGAGCGTCGACGGCGCGGCGACGGGAGCGACGATCGAGCTGCCGGGTCGCGTCGACATGGCCGGCGTGTCCTTCACGGGTGCGGCGGGTGCGGACGTCGAGCTGCGCGCGTCCGACGACGGGACCGCGTGGACGCCGTGGACCCACGTCGGCGACGGGACCGCCGAAGGTCCCGACCGGCAGTCCGACGAGTTCGCGGCGTCGTCACCGCGCACCACGCAGCCGGTGTGGACGGGGTCGGCGCGGTACGTGCAGGTTCGCGCCCCCGGCGACGATGTCCGTGACGTCGAGGTCCACGGCGTCGATGTGAAGGGACACGGCGAGTCGACGCTGTCGAAGCTCGTGCGCGGGCTGAAGGGCGTGTTCCGCACGACGCCCCCGCCGGCGGCGGCGATGACGGACCAGCCGGCGATCGTCACGCGCGCGCAGTGGGGGGCCGACGAGTCGATCCGGCGTGACGACCCGTCGTACGGGAAGGTGCGGTTCGCCGTGCTGCACCACACCGTCAACGCCAACGACTACTCCGCCGCCGAGGCGCCCGCGCTGATCCGCGGCATCTACACGTACCACGTCAAGACGAACGGCTGGGACGACATCGGTTACAACTTCCTCGTCGACCGCTTCGGCACGATCTACGAGGGTCGCTACGGCGGGATCGACAAGCCGGTGATCGGCGCGCACGCCGAGGGGTTCAACACGTACTCGACGGGGGTGTCGATGCTCGGCACGTTCACGTCGGTCTCACCGCCGGCGGTGATGGTCGACGCGGTCGAGTCGCTGATGGCGTGGCGCCTCGACGTCGCCCACGTGGACCCGCTCGGTCGCGCGACCGTCGTGTCGAAGGGCTCGGGCAAGTACCCGTCCGGGACGTCGGTGACGCTCGACGGCATCATCGGCCACCGCGACGTCGGCTCGACGTCGTGCCCGGGCGACCTGGGGTACGCGAAGTTGGCGGGGATCCGTTCCGCGGTCGGCGCCATGGGGTTGCCGAAGCTGTACGACCCGGCCGTGTCGCCGTCGACGATCGAGGGTCGGCAGAAGAGCGGCTACGAGTCGACAACGGTGACGGCCCGCGGGTCCGAACCGTTGACGTGGCAGGTAGTCGTCGACAGCGACCTGCTCGGTGTCGTGCGGACGTGGACGTCACCAACGGCGACACCGTCGCTGTCGTTCGACTGGGACGGGACGAACGACGCCGGGCTGCCCGTCCCGATGGGGACGTACCGGGTCACCGTGAAGGGGACTTCGGCCGACGGTGGAGTGGCGCGTGACGCGGTGCTGTCGGTGAAGGTCGTCGACCTCGACCTGCTGAAACCGGTCTCGCGCCTGTCGGGCGCCGACCGGTACGCGACCGCGGCGGCCGCCACGGCGGAGACGGCGCCGTCCGGCGCGTCGAACGTGGTGATCGCGTCGGGCGACTCGCGCCACCTGGTCGACTCGTTGGTGGCCGGACCGTTGACGGCGGCCAAGTCCGCGCCGCTGCTGCTCGTCGGTTCGACGGGCGGGTTGCCGTCGTCGACCGCCAGCGCGCTCGACCGGCTGAAGCCGTCGACCGCGTGGATCGTCGGCGGGACCGCCGCGGTGAGCAGCGACGCCGAGGCGGCGCTCGTGAAGCGGGGCATGACCGTCCACCGGCTGGCGGGCGCCGACGCACCGTCGACCGCCGCTGTCGTGGCCGGTGAGTTGCCGACGACGTCCGGGGCGGCGGTGGTATCGCGTGACGGGTCGCACCTCGTCGACGGCCTGGCGGCGGCGGGACCGGCGGCGTCGCTGCGCCGGCCGATCCTGCTGACGAACGTGTCGGTCGTGCCGGACGTCACGGCGTCGGCGCTGTCGGGTCGCAGCGGTTCGGTGTGGGTCGTCGGGGGCGCCTCGGCGGTGGCGAACGCCGTCGTCTCGCAGTTGGGCGCCACGCGCATCGCCGGTGCCGACCGGTGGGCGACCGCGGCTGCCGTCGCCGACGCCGGGAAGGCCGCCGGTGTGCCCACCGACTTCGCCGTGGTGGCGTCGGGGGAGAACGCCAACCTGGTCGACGCCCTGGCCGGCGGCTCGTTCGATCGTGCGGTCCTGCTCTCGGCGCGCACGTCGCTGCCGTCGGCGACGAACGCCTGGCTGACGGGCAACCGGTCGACCCTGAAGAAGGCCTACGTCCTCGGCGGCACCGCCGCCGTCGGCGACGCCCCCCTCGACGCCGTCCGCTCGGCGATCAACCAGACGTAGCGACATCGGCGTGCTGCCGTAGCCGGGTCGCCTATCGCCAGATCTGCTCGCCGAGGCGGAGCAGGCCGGCGAGGTCGTAGATGTCGGAGTCGAAGTACGGAACCGTGGCGACGACGTCGGGCACCGTCGCCAGCTCCTTGCGTTGCTCGCCCTCGCGTTTGGCGACGACCTGGAAGCGCAGGAACGAGTCGGCGACCTCGCGCAGCACACGGGCGATCTCCTGCGGGTCGCCCGCGTCGGGCCCCAAGGCCGACGCCAGCTCGCCGGGCTCGCGCTGCATGCGCTGCGCCACCGCCGTCGCCGACCCGTCGAGCAGGTAGGCGGGCAGGACCTTGTTGAGCACGAGCGCGCCGAGCTGGAAGTCCATGGAGCGCAGGGTGGAGATGAAGAACTCGGCCTCGTGCAGCGGCGCCGCCTCGAGCGTCGACACGACCATGAAGGACGTCCGCCGGTCGTGCAGCAGGTGCTCGACCGCGCGCGACCGCTCGACGAACCCGTCGTACATCGTCTGGAAGAGCAGGAAGAACTGGGCGATGTCGTCGAGGAAGCGCGTGCCGAGGATGCGGTCGGCGACCTGGTAGAACGGCTTCGTCGCGAAGTTCACGACGCGCGACCGCGCCGGCGCCGTCAGCCAGCGCAGCAACCGCGACGAGAAGAAGTCGGCCATGCGCTCGGGCGCCTCGAGGAAGTCGATGGCGTTGCGCGTCGGTGGCGTGTCCACGACGATCAGGTCGTAGTTGCCGGTCGTGTGGATGTCGTACAGCCGCTCCATGGCGATGTAGTCGTGGCTCTGCACGAAGCGCCCGGCGACGTTCTGGTACAGCGGGTTGGCGAGGATCTGGTTGACCACGTCCTCGTTCGGCGCGTGACGCATCACGAGCGCGTCCCACGACTGCTTCGTGTCGAGCATCGCCGCCCACATCTCGCCCCGCGGCGTCACGCCCGCCGACTTGAACGCCTCGTCGGGCACGCGCTTCTCGATGTTGCCGAAGCCCTCGAGGCCGAGCGCGTTCGCCAGTCGGCGCGCCGGGTCGACCGTCAACACGAGCACGCGGCCGCCGAGGTGCACCGCCGCCATCGCCGCCGCGGCCGCCGCCGTCGTCGTCTTCCCGACGCCGCCCGACCCGGCCGAGATCACGATCTCCTTCGTCGCCAGCAGCGACTCCATCGTCCCGATGGCGTCCGTGGCGCGGCGCTTCGGGGAACCCGACCCGGCCATCAGATGTCCAGCTCCGAGGCCAGCGAGTCGGCGACCTGCCGTGTCGCCCGGAGCCCGTGCGTCCGGCTGAACAGCTCGGGCACGTAGAGCAGCGGGATCGACGCGTCGACACCGGCACGCAGGCGCTCGAGGTGCCCGGCCCGCGTCCGCCGCAGCGTCACCGCCAGCCGGGCGGCGTCGAACACCGGCTCGACGTTGCCGCCGGCGGCGTCGCTCAGCGCGCCCACGAGCAGCGGCTCGTTGAGGTGCTCGAAGCACGCCTCCTCGCTGCGGCCGAAGAGCTCGGGCAGCACGCGGTTGACGACGATGGCGGCGAGATCGACGTTCGTCTCTTCGCGCACGCGCCCGACGAGCTCCATCGTCTCGTTGACCGGCATCTCCTCGGGTGTGGCGACGATGCACAACCCCGTGGTCCTCGGGTCGCCGAGGAGGTCGAGCATCCAGTCGGTCTGCGAACGGACGAGCCCGACCTGCACGAGCTCGTTGATCGCCTGCGGTGCGGCGAGCTGCCCCACGATGTGGCCGGTGGCGACGGCGTCGACGACGACGAGGTCGTACTTGTTCTCGCGCACCTCGTACACGAGCTTGCCGACAGTCAGGATCTCCTTGACGCCGGGTGCAGCCGTGGCGACGAACTCGAACGCCTTCGCCAGCGGTCCGACGCGCGCGACGACGGGGAGTCGCAGCTGCAGCTTGAGGTACTCGTTCAGCGACTCCTCGGTGTCCATCGCCATGCCGAAGAGACCGGGCTCGACCTCGCGCTCCTTGAACCGGAACGGCTTCGTCTCGTAGAAGTCGGCGAGGTTGCCCTTGGCGTCGACCTCGCACACGAGCGTGCGCTTGCCCTGCTGCGCGCCCAGGAGCGCGAGCGCGGCGGCGATCGTCGTCTTGCCGACCCCGCCCTTGCCGGTGACGAACAGCAGCCGTCGGTCGAGAAGTGACGTCACCGCGTCTCCGCGGGGGCTGCGCCCCCGGACCCCGTCACCGGGCGGCTCGCTGGCGCTCGCGCGCCCGGCCGTCTCGCTCGCTTCGCTCGCTCACCGGCGGTGAGTCATACCCCTACGGTGCGCCGAAACCGACTCGACGCTCCTCGGCGGCGCCGATCTCGACGTAGGCGACCTTCGCCGACGGGATGCCGACGCGCCGGCCCTTGCGGTCGGTGAGCCAGAGGACCTTGTCGTCGTCGGAGAGCGCCTCCTCGATGGAGCGCGTCAGCTCGTCGCGGTCGGTGTCGTCGGCGAGCTCGAGGTCGAGCTCCCTCGGGTGCTGGGTGACTCCGATGCGGACGTCCACGGATGCTCCTCGTCGCGGTGGGGGGCGGAACCGGCGCGCCATCGTACGCGGTAGGGTCGAACGCCGTGCCCCCCGCACTGATGCTGCTCGTCGACGCGCCCGTGGACACCGACGAGCTGCGCATCGCGATGGACACGGCGCGCCGTGCCGGGGGTGTCGCCCGCGTGCTGCTGTTCCACCCCGCGGAGATCGAGACCGACCTCACCCGCCACTCGCTCGGCTTCCGGCTGTGGCCGCAGGAGGGCGCGTCGCCCGGCGAGCGGTTCGCCAACGCCTTCCGCCAGGCGGCCGACCTCGGCTACGACGGTGCGGTCGTGCTGCACGGCGCGGCCGGGCACCGCGTCGACCCGTCGCTCGTGACGAACGCGGCGGCGATGCTCGCCGAGCACAACGGCGTCGTGCTCGCCGACGACGGCGACGGGTCGGTCGCGCTGCTCGCGCTCCAGCAACCCGAGCCCGCGCTGCTCGCCGGTGACGCCGTGCCGTCGTACGACGACGTCGTCCGGCGCGCCGCTCAGCTGCGGGTGCGGCTCGTAGAGCTGTCGCCGGCGTCGGCGTCGAGCTCGGCGAGCCAGCCCGGCCGCTGACGGCGCGCCCAGTCGCGAGAGACGCGTCCGCGCCACATCCCCCGGAGCGTCTCCCGGTACGAGATGGCCAGCCAGATGTGACCGGCGACCGTCACGAGCAGGCCGATGAAGACCCAGTCGTGGACGAACGTCGCGCCGGTGCGGAGGTCGTCGGCGAACCGGTCGGGCCAGCGGAGCATCAGCCCGGTGACGAACATCAGCACGAGCGCGCCGGCGACGAACGCGGCGTTCAGCTGCTGGCCCTTGTTGAACTTCGGGTCGCCCCAGCGGTTGAGCCGACCGATGTCGCGCCGCAGCGAGCGGGCGAACGGCCACGGCAGCGTCAGCACGAACGGGATCGGCAGGAGCAGCCCGCTGATCACGTGCACGTTCTTGACCAGCGCCCGCCGGCCGACGATCTCCGACAGCGGACCGAAGTAGAGCGACGCGCCCGTCGCCAGCAGCGTCAGTACCAGCGTCGCGTTCGCCCAGTGCAGTGCGCGTTCCACGCCGTCGAATCGCGGCACGAACGGTTCTTCTGGTACCTGCAGCGGGGCCATCTCGGCCCCGCTGTAGGTACCAGAACGGTTGGAGTTGGCAGCGGCGTCAGACGGGGGCATCGTCGCGCCCGTTGGAGCGGCCGATCCACGCGTCCTGGTCGTAGCCGCGGACCTCCCAGTAGCCCGGGACCAACTTGTCGACGACCTCGATCGACTCCAGCCACTTGCACGACTTGTAGCCGTACATCGGCGCGACGTAGAGCCGCACGGGACCACCGTGCAGCGACGAGATCGGCTTGCCGTCGAGCTGGTAGGCGACGATGACGTCGTCGCGGCGCGCTTGTTCGAGGGTGAGCGACTCGGTGTACGCGCCGTCGAAGGACCCGAAGACGATGGCCGTGCCCCGCGGCTGCACGCCGGCGCGGTCGAGGAGGTCGGCGAGGCGCACCCCGCGCCACTTCACGTCGTGGACGCGCCAGCCGGTGACGCACTGGAAGTCCTTCGTCAGCGCCGTGGGCGGCATCGCCGCGAGCTCGTCGAACGTGAGCGCGAACGGCCGGTCGACGAGCCCGTCGACGGTCATGCGCCACTTCTCCGCCGGCTTCGACGGGAACCCGCCCGTCACGGTGTAGTAGCGGAACCGCCCGCCCGTGGGCAGCAGCTGCGTCACCGGGTTGCCGGCGAAGACGTGCTCGAGGCCGTCCTGGGCCCGGCGGCCCCACAGGATCCCGGCCGCGCCGAGACCCAGCATCCCGAGGAACACGCGCCGGCCGACGGGTGCGCCGTCCATACCTGAACGGTACGGCGCGGAGTGCTTAACGGATGGTCAACTCTTTGCGGTAGATCCGTTTCGGGGCGAGGTCGACGGCGACGGTCTCGGCGATGGCGTCGAACGCGCGGCTGGCTTCGCTGTCCGGCTCGGTGACCGTGATCGGGGCACCCACGTCGCCACCCTCGCGCAGTTCGCTCACCAGCGGTACGCGGCCCACGAGCGGGACGCCGAGCTTCTCGGCCAGCACGTCGCCGCCACCGCGGCCGAAGATCTCGTAGCGCTTCCCGTCGTCACCGGTGAACCAGCTCATGTTCTCGATGACGCCGGCGACCGACAGGTGCACCTTCTCCGCCATCAGCGCGCTGCGCTGGGCGACGCGCTGCGCAGCCGGCTGCGGCGTCGTGACGACGAACACCTCGGCGCGCGGGAGGAACTGCGCCATCGACAGGGCCACGTCGCCGGTGCCGGGGGGCATGTCGACGAGCAGGAAGTCGGGCTCGCCCCAGTACACGTCGGTGAGGAACTGCTCGAGCGCCTTGTGCAGCATCGGCCCGCGCCAGATGACGGGCTGGTCCTCGCCGGCGAAGAACCCCATCGAGATGCAGCGCACCCCGTGGGCGACGGGCGGGACGATCATGTCGTCGAGCACGACCGGCCGCTGGTCGAGGCCGAGCATCTTCGGGACGCTGAAGCCGTAGACGTCGGCGTCGAGCACGGCCACCTCGACGCCGCGCTTCGCGAGCGCGATGGCGAGGTTGACGGTGACGGACGACTTGCCCACACCGCCCTTGCCCGACGAGATGCCGAGCACGCGCGTCTTCGACCCCTCGGCGAACGGCAGGTCCTTCGCCGGGCCGTGGCCGTGCCCGGCGTGCCCCGCCTGCCCGCCGTGGCCGTGACCGCCGCCGCCGAGCTTGGCCCGCAACGCGCTGAGCTGCTCCTCGGTCATCACCGTGAGATCGACGTGGACGGCGTCGACGCCGTCGAGCGCGGTGACCGCGTCGGTGACGCGCCGGGTGATCTCGGTGCGCAGCGGGCAGCCGGCGACGGTGAGCGCGACCTGCACGGTGACCTCGCCGCCGGTGATCGTGACGGCCCGGACCATGTCCAACTCGACGATCGACTTGTGCAGCTCGGGGTCCTGCACGGGCTGCAGCGCCTCGATCACCTGGGCTTCGGTCACTGACATGCGGGGACTCGCTTCTGGCAACGGGCTTCGCCCGGCGACATTTCCACTACGTACATAGGTACAATACCGGGGTGCCCGCGCAACTCAGCCCCGAGCAGTTCTCGGCGGCGGTCACCGCGGTCACCACGGCGTTCGGCGATCCGACCCGGCGCGACATCTACCTGTTCGCCCGCGAGCGCGCCGATGCGGGCGTCACGGCCGCGGAGGTCGCGGAGCGGTTCGAGCTCCACGCCAACGTCGCCCGCCACCATCTCGAGAAGCTCGCCGCCGGCGGCTACCTCGACGTCACGCTCGACCGCCCGGCGTCGGGCGGCGCGGGGCGGCCGTCGAAGCACTACCGCGTCGCCGGCGACGTGGACCTGCAGTTCCCGGTCCGCCGCGACGACCTGCTCGTCACCCTGCTCGGCCGGCTGCTCGCCGTCGTCCCCCGCGACGACGTCGAGCGCGTCGCCGAGGACGTCGGTCTCGACTACGGCCGCTCGCTCGCCCGTCAGATGTCGCCCGGCGACACGCAGCACCGGTCGTTCCAGGCCGCGCTGCACGCGGTCGCCGACGCGCTCACGGCCCACGGGTTCGCGGCCCACGCCGAGGGCCGGCCCGGGTCGCTGCGGATCATCGCCGAGCAGTGTCCGTTCGGCGACGCGGCCATCCAGCACCCGGTCATCTGCGCCGTCGACCGCGGGATGGTGAAGGGCATGCTCGCC
>DASSOZ010000066.1:0-8154 GCA_035700105.1 Acidimicrobiales bacterium | reverse complement strand
GGACGGGGCTGACCGGGGCGACGACGGGGTGCTCGTCCTCGACGACGACCGCGGGGAGATCCGGTTCGCGTTCGACGATGGCCATTACTTGAGGGTCTCCAGGTAGGCGACGAGGTTGTGGATCTCGTCCTCGCTGAGCTTCAGGTTGGGCATCTTCGACCCGGGCTTCTCACCGGGCGGGTCGCGCAGCCACGCCGCGAGGTTCACTTCGTTCATCTTGAAGATCGAGCCGGCGAACGTGTCGCGCGACTGCAGGTGGGTGAGGTCGGGGCCGATGCGGCCCTGCGACACGCCCTTGATCGTGTGGCAGCCCGAGCAGCCCTTCGTCGTGAAGAGGCCGTGCCCGATGCCCGCCGGCGACGTGTCGTCCGACGGGACGGGCGCCGCCTGCTGCTGGTCGTCGAGCCACTTGGCGAAGTCGGCTTTCGACACCGCGCGGGCGCGGTTGCGCATGTACGCGTGCGAGTCGCCGCAGAACTCGACGCACTGGCCGAAGAAGTAGCCCTCCTTCTCGGTCCGGATCTTCAGGAGCTGCAGGCGCCCGGGGATGACGTCGCGCTTCCCGTTGAGCTTGGGGATCCAGTACGAGTGGATGACGTCGGCCGAGTGCAGCTCGAGCTCGACGTCGGTGCCGACGGGGAAGACGAGCTCGTTGGCGGTGCGCACGCCGTTGTCGTACCGGTACTCCCACCACCACTGGTGGCCGATGACCTCGATCGTGACCTCGTTGCCGGTCGGCTTCTTCGCCAGGTCGAGGAGCGTGCCGACGGTCGGGACGGCGAGGCCGAGGAGGATGATGAGCGGCAGCGCGGTGAGGCCGACCTCGAGCTTGAAGTTGCCGTGGATCTGCTTCGGCGCGTCGTGGTCGCCGCGACGGCGGAAACGCCAGAACGCGTAGAGGATGAGTCCCTCGACGATGAAGAAGACGACGACCGAGATCCAGTAGGGCCAGCGCCACAGCTCGTCGATGCGGTTCGCCCACTTGCCCTCGGGCTTCAGCGTCGTCTGGGGTGCGTTCTCGGCGCAGCCGCCGAGCACGAGGCCGAGCCCGACGATCGCGGCGATCAGCCACGCGCGCGTGCGTGTGCCTCGAACCTTCTGGTGCACCCTTGCGACCTCCGTGGAGTCGTCTCGGCTGGTCGCGGGGAGCGTAGTGGGCGGCTTCCGGCGAGCAGGAATCGACCCGCTCTCGGCGTGGAACGGCCCGTTCACCCCCTCGCTCACGTCGCGTCGATCCCGAGATAGCGGCGCAGGAGGTCGTGCAGATCGGCCTCCTTCAGCTCGCCGGCGTGGATGCCCTTGATGGTCCCGTCGGCGTCGATGAACACCGTCGTCGGCCGTCCGCGCAGGCGGTACTGCCGGAACACGGCGTCCTTCGGGTCGTACCCCGAGGGGTACGTCACCTTGGTCTTCGCCATGAGGTCGACAGCGAGGCGGCGGCTGTCGTTGCCGTCGATGCCGAGGAACTGCACGTCGTCGCCGAGCCGCTGGTGCGTGCGCTCGAGTAGCGGCATCTCCTTCACGCACGGCGCGCACCACGACGCCCAGAAGTTCAGGACGACGGGCGTCCCGCGGTGCTCGGCGAGCGTCACCCGCTCGCCGTGCTGCCCCAGGGCCTCGAGGTCGAACGCCGGCGCCGCCTTGTCGTTGCCGCCGCCGCTCGAACAGCCGACGGCGAGCACCGCCAGGGTGGCGAAGAGCGCCGCAACCAGGCGGTGCCTAGCTCTCGTGCGCGGGCTCCTCGACCTTCAGCGTGCCGGTCATCTGCGTCGGGTGGAACTCGCAGCGGTAGAAGTACTCGCCCGGTCCGGGGACCTTGAACACGTACGTCGTCTCGCCGACGGTCAGCAGGTCGCGGCCGAAGTAGATCTCGTCCTTGGCCGAGTCGTCCTTGTAGAAGGCCATGTTGTGGATGACGTCGGCGTCCTCGTTGCGGAAGTGCACGACGACGCGGTCGGTCTGCGTCGACACCGTGAGCGTCTTCTTCGTGAACGCGGTGCCCTTGGCCGTCTCGGTGGCGACGGGGTTGCCGTGCTCCGGGGTGATCGTGCGTTCGCCGTTCGAGGCGGCGACGACGGCGCCGGCCCCCAAGAGCACCGCGGCGAGGGCCAGCAGCCAGCCGAGGGCGCGACCGGAGACCGCACGGCGCGACGAGATGACCATGGCGACGACGAACACGCCCGCAGCGGCGGCGATGGCGACGGCGACCGACGCGTCCTTCGAGACCGCCAGCAGGATGCGCGACATGCTGACGACGACGACGGCGATGCCGACGAGCGCCAGCAGCGGCAGACCGGTCGGCTCGAGGATGCGCTCCCCTGCGTAGACGGCGGCGGGGTCGCTCTGCGGACGGCGCTCGCGGAACGCCTGCCAGAACCACCCGGCGCCGGCGACGGCGACGGCGACGAGGCCGAGGAACAACGTCTGCACGTCGATCGTGATCCCGACCACGAACAGGACCACCGCGGCGGCCGCGAGCATCGGCCAGATCGTCGGCGCGAGCGGCTGCGAGTCGCGGTTCGGCGCCGGCACCGTCACGTCGGCGCCGGCGGGCACGACACGGCCCGTGAGCATGGCGCCCACGAAGATGGCGGCGGCGGCACCCGCGGCGAGGACGATGCCGCCCACGCGGTCGCCGGTGACGGCGCTGTACGCGGCGGCGGCCAGGCCCAGCGCGACCGCGAGGCCGAGGACGAGCTTGGAGTCAGTCGTGAACATCGTTCGTCCAGTCCCTACTGGAGGACCCAGATCGCGAGCCAGTACACGGCGAACACCAGCGTCAGCAGCCACCACTGGACCGCGACCGCGGTCATGGGCTGGTGGTCGGTGTCGCTGTAGTGACCGGCCAGGCCCCACGCGATCGTCACCGCCTGCGCCGCGACCGTGAGGGCGGCGACGGCGACGAACGTCCCGAGGAGCGCGTACCAGAGCATCGTGTACAGCGATGACCCGACGCCGAAGTGGACGCTCACCATCGTGAACCAGGCGAGCACCGTGGCAGCGGCGCCGAGCAGCGTCGCGAAGGCCGTCGCGACGATGGTGTTGGCACCGTCGTCGCGTCGGGCGGCGCTCACCGCCCACTGCGACATCAGTGCCGTCAGCAGCATCGTCAGCGCGATCGTCGACCCGCGGTACAGGTCGATGTCGGTGTCCTTCGGGATCCAGCCGGTGCCGGCCGCCGACCGCGACATCAGCCAGGCGGCGGTCAGCGTGGCGAACAGCAGCGTCTCGGCGGCGACGACGACCGCGGTCGCCATCGTGATCGGGCCCCACTTCTGCACCTGCGGCGCGACGGCCGGCAGCGTGCGGGTGCCCGCACCGGCTTTGGCGGCGGGCGGCGGGGCGGCGGGGCGGGTCGCAACGGCGGTGGACGCCATCTAGGCGCTCACCTCCGTCGTGCGGAGGTCGGCCACGGGTTGCTCCGAGCGGATCGGCGGGATCTGGTCGTCGGTGAAGTTCCAGGGCGGCGGCGGCGACGGCGCGAGCCACTCGAGCGTGGCGCCGTCCTCCCACGCGTCGGCGGCCGCGACCTTGCCGCGTCCCATCGCCGCGCCGACGAGGTTCACGGCGAACAGCACGAGGCCGACGACGACGAGGATCGTCCCGGCGGCGGCGAGACGGGCGAACGTCAGCTCGTCGCCCGTGAAGTCGACGGCGTAGCGCTTGGCGTCGCGCAGCCCGGTGTACGCGGGCACCGTCGACAGGAGGAACCCGCCGATGAGCGCCAGGAACTGGAGGTAGCCGAGCGGCTCGTTGAGGAAGCGACCCCAGATCTTCGGGGCCCAGTAGAACGCCGCCGCCGACAGGGCGAACACCGGCACGGCGACGTAGAGGACCTCGCCGTGACCCTGCGCCCACGCGGTGCCGCCGGTGACGTCGACGATGAGCCCCGAGACGCCACCCGCGAGCCCGACGGCGAGCATCACCACGGCGCCGGCGGCGAGCACGAGCGCGGCGGACGGGCGGGGCCGGCCGGAGGCGAGCGTCCCGAGCCACATCAACAGCAGCAGGCCGAGCGGGGCGAAGACGAGCACGGCCTGGACCGTCTGCGTCGGCGCCAGCGGCGCGTCGGGCCGGACCTTCTCGCTGGCCCACACGACGAACGTGAGCGCGCCGATCGCGCCGATGAGCCCGAGCGCCGGGACGTACGCGAGGAGCCGCTTCCGGCCGAAGCCGGTGACGACCTCGGACACGGCGCCGGCGGTGAACACGAGGAGCGCCAGGATCTCCGGCCGCATCCAGATGGACAGCGTGTGCTGCCACACGTTCTGCATGGCGTTCGACGTCCACAGGTCGCCGCCACTGGCGAGGTTGACGCCGTGCAGCAGCAGGCCGGCGCCGAAGACCGGCAGGGAGAGGGCGAGGACGATCGAGCCGACGAACGCCGACCACGTGAACACCGGTGCCCGGTCGAGCGTCATGCCCGGCGCCCGCAGCGTGGTGACGGTGGCGACGATGCCGGCGGCGGTCACGACGAGGGCGAGGACGACGGCGCCCATGCCGAGGATCCACAGCGCGCTCGCCTGTCCGCCCTGCGCCGCGGCCGGCGGGCCGAGGAGCGCCTGCGCGCCGTACGGGCCGCCGCTCGTGAGGTAGCTGGCCACGACGACGACACCGCCGCCGAGGTAGAGCCAGTACGCGAACTGGTGGAGCCGCGGGAACGCGCTGCGACGGGCGCCGATCTGCAGCGGGACGAGGTAGACGGCGAGGCCGAGGAACGCCGGGAGCAAGAAGAGGTAGAAGACCGAGCTCAGCAGGAGCGTCTGGTACTGGAGGTCCCTGCCGCCGTCGAGGAAGTCGATGCCCTTGCCGACGCTCTCGATGCCGAGCGCGACCGCGGCGACGGCGGTGACGGCGGCGAACGCCAGGCTCGTCCACAGCATCGCGACACCGACGCGCTTGTGGTCGGCGGACGTGAACCAGTCGGCGGCGGCGGGGCGGCGGGCGGGCGGCGCGTCGTCGGGCCGCGTCTCTACGACTGACACGGGCGTGGACTCTAGCGACGGCCCTTCATCGAGAAGAAAGTCGGCCCCTCTCGGCGGCTTTCGGTGAGTTCGGCCTGCTCTGGCACCCCGAAGTCACCGAAAGCGACCGGATGCGTCGCCGTCAGCGCAGCAGCTGATCGGCGGCCATCGCCGCGAACAGGAGCGTCAGGTAGGAGATCGAGTAGGCGAACAGGCGGATCGCTCGCTGCGGCGTCGCGTCGCGCACGAGGCCGTACGCCTTGTAGGTGAAGAGGCCGCCGAGGAGGATCGACGCCGCGAGGTAGAGGTCGCCCATGCCGGCGATCGGCGAGAACGCGACGGTGATCGCCCACAGCACGACGGTGTAGAGGACGATCTGGCGGGCCGTCTCGGCGAGGCTGCGGACGACCGGCAGCATCGGGACGTCGGCGGCGGCGTAGTCGTCGCGGTAGCGGATGGCGAGCGCCCAGAAGTGCGGCGGCGTCCAGAAGAAGATGACCGCGAACAGGACCCAGGGTGCGAGCCCGAGGCTGCCGGTCACCGCCGACCACCCGACGAGCACCGGGACGGCGCCGGCGGCGCCGCCGATGACGATGTTGTTGCTGCTCGTCCGCTTGAGCCACAGCGTGTAGACGAAGACGTAGAAGAGCGTGGCGCTCACGGCGAGGACCGCGCTGAGCAGGTTGACGAACACCCACAGCTCGACGAACGCGACGACCTCGAGGGCGATGGCGAACACGAGGGCGTTCGTCGGTTGGACGACGCCGGTGACGAGCGGGCGGTTCTTCGTCCGGCCCATGACGGTGTCGATGTCGCGGTCGACGTACATGTTGATGGCGTTGGCGCCGCCGGCCGCGAGCGTCCCGCCGACGAGCGTCGCCACGACGAGCCAGATCGACGGCATGCCCCGGTCGGCGACGATCATCGTCGGGACCGTCGTCACGAGGAGGAGCTCGATGATGCGCGGCTTGGTGAGAGCGACGTAGCCCTTCAGCCGGGTCACCGGGCTCGTGCGGGCCGGGGTGAACACCGTCGGCGAGCTTACGGGTGGGCCCTCGCGACTGGGGAATCGCGCCGCTCGGCCCGTAGCCTCGGTCGCGGTCATGCCGCGTCGACTGCCTCGCGTGTCTGCTGTCGCGTACCGGCGCGTCACGCTCGCGGCGCAGTTCCTCCTCGCGTTCATCATCGTGACCGGCGCGGCGGTGCGGCTCACCGGCTCCGGCCTCGGGTGCACGGACTGGCCGACGTGCGAGGCAGGCCGCGTGGTCGCGCCGCTGGAGTACCACCCGATGATCGAGTTCGGGAACCGGCTGGTGACAGGCGCGGTCTCGATCGTCGTCGTCCTCGCCGTGCTCGGGTCGCTGCTGCGCGTCGGACCGCGGCGGCGGGACCTCGTGCGGCTGTCGCTCGGGTTGGTCGCCGGCGTCGTCGGCCAGATCGTGCTCGGCGGCGTGACGGTGCTGTCGCACCTGTGGCCGCCGTTCGTGATGTCGCACTTCCTGCTGTCGATGCTGATCCTGTGGTGTGCGGTCGTGCTGCACCACCGCGCCGGTGAACCGGACGCAACAGCGGGGCGCGGCCGGGTCGCCGTCGTCGACGGGACGACGTGGCGCCTCGGCCGGGTGCTCGTCGCCGCCGCCGCCGTGGTCGTGGTCATGGGGACCGTCGTGACGGGCACGGGCCCGCACCCCGGTTCGAGCGGCGACCAGCTCGTCGACCGGCTGCCGTTCTCGCTGCACGACGTGGCCCGGATCCACGGCGCCCTCGTGATGGTGTTCCTCGCGCTCGTGCTGTGGACGATCGCCCGCCTCGTCCGCGCCGGCGCGCCGGGCCGCGTTCGCCGCCGGTCCGAGTGGCTGCTCGCCGTCCTCGTGGCGCAGGCGGGGGTCGGCTACGCCCAGTACTTCCTCGGCGTGCCCGCGCTGCTGGTCGCCGTGCACGTGGCGGGCGCCGTCGCCGTGTGGGTGGCGGTGCTGCGGTTCTCGCTCGGGATGTCGGCGCCGGCGTCGGCGACGGTGAGGTCGGCGGAACCGGTTCCCGCCCTCACCTGAGAGACTGGGAGGCGATGGGCTGCCTCGAACCGGCGATGACGGTCGTCCCGACCGAGATCCGCGAGCCCGTCGACGAAGACGTCACCGACCGGGACGTGCCCTGGGTCGTCATCGTCTGGAACGACCCGATCAACCTCATGTCGTACGTCACGTTCGTGCTGCAGAAGCTCTTCGGTTACAGCCGTGACAAGGCCACGAAGCTGATGCTGCAGGTGCACCACGAGGGCCGGGCGGTCGTGTCGAACGGGCCGCGCGAGCAGGCCGAGATGGACGTGTTCCGGCTGCACGAGCACGGCCTGTGGGCGACGATGCAGCACGACGAGTAGCACGTTGTCGCTGTTCGGCATGCGCCGGCGCGTACGTCGCGTCGGCCCCCACGAGTTCGAGCTGCGGCTGCCCGACGACGAGCGGTCGATCCTGCGGACGCTTCCCGCCCAGCTGCGCGCGCTGCTCGAGGACCCGTCGGCCGCCGACGACGACCCGGCGCGCGGCCGGCTGTTCCCGCCCGCCTACTGGGACGACGCCGAACGCAACGCCGAGTACCAGCGCCTGATGCGCGACGACCTGGTCGCGTCGAAGCTGGCGGCGGCGGAGGTGGTCGAGTCGACGGTCGACTCGAACCGGCTCTCCGAGGAGGAGCTCGTCGCCTGGATGGGGGCGCTCAACGACCTCCGACTGGTGCTCGGGACCCGCCTCGACGTCACCGAGGACCCCGCCGACGCGCCGGCCGACGACTCGCCCGAGGCGCCCGCGTTCGCGCTCTACTCGTACCTCGGGTGGCTCCAGGAGCAGGTCGTCGCCGCGCTCGATCCCGAGTACTGACCGAGTACTGATCGGATGGGCGGGCTGCTATCGTCATCGAGTTCCCAACAGGGGTCGAGCCCCCATCGTCTAGCGGCCTAGGACACCACCCTTTCAAGGTGGCGGCACGGGTTCGAATCCCGTTGGGGGTGCGTTCCTTGCAGTTCTGAAGCATCGTGGTCCCGTGGTGCAGTTTGGAGTGCACGCCGGCCTGTCAAGCCGGAGGTCGCGGGTTCAAATCCCGTCGGGACCGCTCACGGTCGGGTAGCTCAGTTGGTAGAGCGCGCGCCTGAAAAGCGCGAGGTCACCGGATCGACGCCGGTCCCGACCACTGCAAA
>DASSOZ010000065.1:0-7866 GCA_035700105.1 Acidimicrobiales bacterium | reverse complement strand
AGACCGAGCAGCCACGCCGCCGTCGCGTTGATCGTCATCGACGTGTTCATCTCGCCGACGGGGATGCCGTCGAGCAGCTGGCGCATGTGACCGAGGTGGTACACCGGCACGCCGACCTTGCCGACCTCGCCGCGCGCGGCGGGCGCGTCCGGGTCGTAGCCGAGCTGCGTCGGCAGGTCGAACGCGATCGACAGGCCGGTCTGCCCCTTGGCGAGGTTGGTGCGGTACAGCTCGTTCGACTTCGTCGCGCTCGAGTGACCGGAGTACGTGCGCATCACCCACGGGCGATCCATGCGGGTCATTCTCCCCGGCGGCGCGCCCGAGCGACCAATGCGCCGACGACGACGGCGAGCGCCGCACCGCCGGCACCCAGCACCCACCACGGCGGGTCGTCGCCGCCGCCGTCGCTCGGCGGACGCGTCGCGCCCGGCGACGGCGCCAGGCTCGCCGTCGTCGACGGATCGTCGACCACCTGTGACGCGAACGTCCGCACCGCCGCCCCGTCGCCCTCGGCGGTGGTCACGAGCGAGTCGTCGTCGACGTAGGCGATGCCCTCGCCCTGTTCGCTGGTGACGAGCGCCGTCGACGCCGACCGGCCCGACGTCAGCGCGCCGACGACGTCGCCGCCGGTGACGCGCCACTCGTACGCCGCGAGGTACGTCCGGATCACGACCTTGCCGCCGTCGGGGGAGATGTCGCCGCCGGTCGCGCCGCCGAGGTCGAGGTCGAGGGCGGCGACGCGGTGGAGCGTGCCGGCGCCGAGGTCGGCGGCGTACACGCCGGCCTCGCCGTCGAGCGACTTCGTGACGACCCACACCCGCCCGTCCGTCGGGTGGACGAGCAGCGTCTCGGCGTCGTGCGGGCCGTCGTCGTAGCGCAGGTCGACCCTCGTCGACGCCACCGTCGCGCCGCTCGCGGGCAGCGACGCGCCGTCGACCCGGTACAGCGACACGTGGTCACGCGACGAACGGTTGTCGCCGATGTCGCCGAACCACAGCGTCGCGCCCGGGCCGGTCGCCATGTCCTCCCAGTCGACCGCCGCCACGCTGCGCAGCCGCCACGTCCCGATCGTCCGACATGTCCGGTCGACGGCGAAGAAGCGCGCCCCGTCGCCGCTGTCGTTGTGGGTGTAGATCCACGCCGGCTCGGGAGCCCGGGCCGCCCCGCTCGACTCGGCGATCGCCGGGTCCGTGAGGTGGCACGCCACGGAGACGGCGGCCGCGGCGAACAGGGGCACGACTGCCGAAGTTAGGGGTACAGCGGCGGCCATGGCCGACACGAACGACATCACCGAGCTGATCGAGAAGGACCACCGGGAGGCCGAGCGCCTGTTCCAGCAACTGCTCGGCGGCGAGGCGCCCGACCGGGCCACCCTCGCCACGCAGCTCTGCACCGAGCTCAAGGTCCACACCGAGGTCGAGGAGCAGGTCGCCTACCCCGCGATGCGCAAGGCGGTGCCGAGCGGCGATCAGAAGATCGACGAGGGGATCAAGGAGCACGACGAGGCGGAGAAGCTGATCGCGCAGCTCGAGCAACTCGACGTCGACGACCCGGCGTTCGAGTCCACGCTCCTCGACCTCCAGGCTGCGGTGCAGCATCACGTGCAGGAGGAGGAGTCCGAGATCCTTCCGCCGTTCCGCACGTACACGTCGGAGGACCGCCGCGCCGAGCTCGGCCGGAAGTGGCAGGAGCACAAGCAGGCGACGAAGCAGGCCGAGAAGGCGTCGGTGCGCGGCGAGGCGACGTCGGACCTCACCGACGCGACGAAGCAGGAGCTCTACGACAAGGCCAAGGAAGCCGACATCCCCGGCCGGTCGAAGATGAACAAGGACGAGCTCGCCCAGGCGCTGAGCGAGCAGCAGTAGCGGCTACTTCTTGTGGTAGTCGAAGAACCCTTGGCCTGACTTCCGCCCGAGCTGCTCCGCCGAGACCATCCGGCGGAGCAGCGGGACGGCGGCGTAGTTCGGGTCGCGGAACTCGGCGTACAGCGCGTCGAGGATCGCAAGCGACGTGTCGAGACCGACGAGGTCGAGCAGCGCGAGCGGCCCCATCGGGAAGTTGCAGCCGCGCTTCATCGCCTCGTCGATGTCGTCGCGCGACGCCACCCCCTGCTCGAGCAGGCGCACCGCGTTGTTGAGGTACGGGAACAGCAGCGCGTTGACGATGAACCCGGCCTGGTCCTTCACCTCGACCGGGTGCTTGCCGACGGCGGTGGCGAACTCGGTCGCCTCGGCGATCGTCTCGTCGGACGCGGTGAGAGGACGCACGATCTCGACGAGCGACATCGCCGGCGCCGGGTTGAAGAAGTGCACGCCGCAGACCTTCTCGGGCCGGCCCGTCGACATCGCCATCTCGATGACCGGCAGCGTCGACGTGTTCGTGGCCAGGATCGCCGACTCGGCGCAGATGCGGTCGAGCTCGATGAAGAGGTGCTTCTTCGTCTCGAGGTCCTCGACGACCGACTCGATGACGAGGTCGCAGTTCGCGAGCTCGCCGAGGTCGGACGTCGCCGTGACGAGCGACAGGGCGGCGTCGCGCTCCTCGGCGCTGATCTTCTCGCGCTCGACCTGCTTGTTCAGCGACTTCTCGAGCCCGGCGACGGTGGCGTCGGCCGTCTCCTGCCGGCGGGACCGCAGGACGACCTCGAAGCCGTTGCGAGCGGCGCACTCCGTGATGCCCGAACCCATGATCCCGGAACCGACGATGCCGACCCGCTTGATAGTCATGGCGGCGGACGTTACCGACGGGTAGCCGGGCCGCTCCACTCCGTCGGATCGGGGGAAGCGACACCGAGCGCGTAGGTTGTCCCGGCGATGGCGGACCACCCCGTCTTCGCGGCGGTGTACGACCGCGCCATGGCCGGCGTCGAGCGCGGCGGTCTGCGCGACCGGCGCCGCCGCCTCCTGTCGCGCGCGTCGGGGCGCGTCCTCGAGCTCGGCGCGGGGACGGGAGCCAACCTCGCGCTCTACCCGCCGGCGGTCACGTCGGTCGTCGCGCTCGAGCCGGACGGTGCGATGCGGCGCCGGATGCTCGACAAGCTGCCGCGCGCGTCGGTGCCGGTCGAAGTGCACGGCGAGGCGTTGCCGGGGGCGTTCGCCGACGCGTCGTTCGACACCGTGGTCATGACGCTCGTGCTGTGCACCGTGCCCGATCAGACCGAGACGCTGCGCGAGATCCGCCGCGTGCTGCGGCCCGACGGGACGCTGTTGTTCCTCGAGCACGTGCGGGGGACGGGGTGGACGTCCGGCGTCCAGCGCGCCGCCGACCCGCTGTGGCGACACCTCGCAGCCGGCTGCCACCCGTCGCGCGACACGGTGCGCGCCGTCGAGGCCGCCGGCTTCTCGATCGACGACCTGGAGCGCTTCTCGATGCCCAACGCCCCGTTCCTCGTCCGCCCGTGTGTGGCAGGGGTCGCGCAGTGAGCACCGGATTGCTCGCGCTCGTCGGTGGCGGCGAGTGGCGCGATGGCTGCTCGTTCGACGCCGACCTGCTCGCCGCGTCGGGTACCGACGAGGTGCTGGTGCTGCCGACGGCGGCGGCGTACGAACACCCCGATCGCGCGGTCTCGATCGCAGAGTCGTGGTTCGCGTCGCTCGGCGCGAAGGCCCGCGGGCTGCACGTCCTCACACGGCCCGACGCCGAGGACGCCGCCAACGTCGACGCCGTGCGGGCGGCGCGGTTCGTCTACCTGTCGGGTGGGTCGCCGATGCACCTGCGGTCGGTGCTGAAGGACTCGCCGCTGTGGGACGCGCTCGTCGAAGCGTGGAACGACGGTTGCGTCGTCGCCGGCTCGTCGGCCGGCGCGATGGTGTTGTGCGACCCGATGGTCGACCCCCGCGGCGGCGCGTTCACCATCGGCCTGGGTCTCGTCTCGCAGGTCGCGGTCATCCCGCACCACGACACGTGGTCGCACGACAAGGAGAAGCGCACGCTCGACCTCGCGCCCTCCGGTCTGTGCATCGCCGGCATCGAGGAGCGCACCGCGCTCCTGCGCGACGCCGCCGGCACCTGGACGGTGTCCGGCGCCGGCGGCGTGACGGTCTTCCGCGACGGGGTGGAGGTCGGCCTCGACGGGCTGCCCTGAGCGTTCTTGTCGCGCTTGACCACACATGACGTGGTCAGGGGTGACAAGAAGCCGGCGGGCTAGCTCTCGGTGATCGTCACCGACTCGATCGTCACCTTCTCGGACGGCGGGCCGTCGCCCTTGCCGAGCTTGTCGATCGCCTCGACCGTCTCCATGCCCTTCACGACCTTGCCGAACAGCGAGTACTGCGGCGGCAGGCGCACGCCCGACGGCCCCGAGATGATGAAGAACTGGCTGCCGTTGGTGTTCGGCCCGGCGTTCGCCATCGCCAGCGAGCCGAGCTCGTAGCGACCCGGCTTCGGCAGCTCGTCCTCGAACCGGTAGCCCGGCCCGCCGCGCCCGGAACCCTCGGGGCACCCGCCCTGCAGGACGAAGCCGGGCACCACGCGGTGGAAGTTCAGCCCGTCGAAGTAGTGGTACCGGGCGAGGAACACGAAGTTGTTGACGGTCTTCGGCGCCTGCACCGGGTCGAGCGAGATCGTGATCGACCCGTGCGACGTCACCATCTCGGCGGTGTACGTCTTGTCGGCGTCGATGCACATCGGGGGCGGGCCGTCGAACTTCCGCTGCTGCGGGCTCGAGCCGTCGGCGTTCGGGCAGTCGGGCATGGGCGCTAGGCCTCCTTGACCGTCACGCGGACGATCTTGTGGGTGACCTTCGGCGCGCCGCTCGGCGTGCCGTCGGTCTCGATCTTCTTCACGACATCCATGCCCGCCGTGACCTTGCCGAACAGCGAGTAGCTCGGCGGGAGCGACGTGCCCTGCGAACCGGTCACGACGAAGAACTGGCTGCCGTTGGTGTCGGGGCCGCTGTTGGCCATCGCCACCGAACCGACCTCGTACTCGCCGGCCTTGGGCAGCTCGTCGGCGAACTTGTAGCCCGGATCGCCGCTTCCGGTGCCGGTCGGGTCGCCGCCCTGGACGACGAAGCCCGGGATGACGCGGTGGAAGACGGTGCCGTCGTAGTAGTGGTAGCGGGCGAGGCTCACGAAGTTGTTGACGGTCTTCGGTGCCTTCGTCGCGTCGAACGTGATCGTGAACGTGCCGGCGTCGGTCTCGACATCCGCGGTGTACGTCTTCGCCGGGTCGATGCACATGTCGAATGCCTTGGCGAAGTTCTGGTGCTTCTCGGCGGACCCGTCGGCGGGCGGGCACGTCGGGTCGACCGCCGGTTCGCGCGCCGCCGTGGTGCTCGTCGTGTCCGCGCCCTCCACGGTGGTGGCCGTCGACGCCACGTCGCTCTTGTCGTCGTTGTTCGAGTTCGCCGCGGTGATCAGCGCGACCACACCGGCGAACAGGCCGACGACGACGACCGCTGTGATCGCGCGGCGCTTGAAGTCGGCGCGACGCCGCTCCTGCTGGATGGTCTGGTGTCGGAGCTGAGCGTTCTGCCGCTTTCGCTGGCGCTTCTCGGAAGGCACGGCGTCCCAACCTATTCGCCGCCCGCCTGCGGCCTGTGGTCAGGACGGAGGGTGTGTGCTTCACTACGTCCGTGGAGGAGGGGCTGCCGGGGACCTTCGTCGAGGAGGTGGGTCGGCGCCTGCGCGCGATCCGCCGACAACAGCGCCTGTCGCTCGAGGAGGTGGAGGAGCGCTCGAACGGGCGGTGGAGCGCGTCGGCGATCGGCGCGTACGAGCGCGGCTACCGCACGCTCTCGCTCGGCCGGCTGCGTGAGCTCGCCGAGTTCTACAACGTGCCGATCTCGGTGCTCGTCGGCGAGGCCGAGCACAACCATCACCAGCCCGCCGGTTCCATCGAGGCGTCGGCGGCGCCGGCCAGCGCCGACCGGGTCGTGCTCGATCTGGCGGCGCTGCACGAGGTGGCCGACGCGGCGCCGATCGCCCGCTACGCGAACGCGATCGCCGTCGAGCGGGGCGACTTCAACGGTCGGGTCCTGTCGTTGCGCCGCGACGACCTCCGTGTGCTCGGCACGGTGATGGACCTGCGCGAGGACGAGCTGTTCGAACGACTCGAGCAGTGGGGCGTGCTGCACCGCGACGTCGACCGGGTCATCGACCTGACGTCGCCGTCTCCCGTCTCGCCGTCGCCGTCGCCGTCCGCCGCGGCGACCGCCGAACTGGCTACGTCGTAACCGTCGCGCCCCGATAGCGTCGTCCGTCCGATGAGCGAGCGGAGCGAGCGCATGGTGGCCGCGCGACCGCCAGGGAGCCGGGCACCGATGGGGCCCGGGGGCGCAGCCCCCGTCGAATGACGGCGCTCGTGGTGCAGAAGTTCGGCGGGACGTCCGTCGCCGACGCCGACCGGATCCGCGAGGTCGCGGACTACGTCGCGCGGACCGTGAAGCGCGGGACGCAGGTCGTCCTCGTCGTGTCCGCCATGGGCAAGGAGACCGACGACCTGCTCCGCCTCGCCGACGAGGTGTCGACGTCGAAGGCCGGTCGCGAGATGGACATGCTCATCACCGCCGGCGAGCGCAAGGCCACGGCGCTCGTGTCGATGGCCATCCAGGACCTCGGCGTGCCGGCGGTGTCGTTCACCGGATCGCAGGCCGGCTTCATCACCGACGCCGACCACCAGAACGCGAAGATCGTGGAGGTCCGCGCCGAGCGCCTGCGCGACGCGTTGGACCGGGGCGCGGTACCCGTCGTCGGTGGCGCGCAGGGCGTCGCCGGCGAGACCCGGGACGTGACGTTCCTCGGCCGGGGCGGTTCGGACACGACGGCCGTCGCGCTCGCGCACGCCCTCGACGCCGATGCGTGCGAGCTCTACACGGACGTGTCGGGCGTGTTCACCGCCGACCCGCGCGTCGTCCCCGACGCCCGCAGGATGACGCGCATCTCGTTCGACGAGATGCTCGAGATGACGGCCACCGGCTGCCCGAAGCCGGCCATGCGCTCGGTCGAGTTCGCCCGGCGCCACGGCGTGCGCCTGCACGTGCGGTCGGCGTTCACGTGGGAGCCGGGCACGTGGATCGAGGAGGAGGACGACACGATGGAGCAGGCGGTCATCTCGGCGGTCACGCACGACACGTCCGAGGCGAAGCTCACGATCCACGGCGTGCCCGACCGGCCCGGCATCGCCGCCCGGGTGTTCCGTGCCCTCGCCGACGACGGCGTCAACGTCGACATGATCGTGCAGAACGTGTCGACCGGCGGCCACACCGACATCTCGTTCACCGTCCCCATCGCCGACCTCGCGTCCGCCCGCGCCCGCTGCGAGTCCCTCGGTGCCGAGATCGGCGCCGCCGGCGTCGAGGCCGACGAGAACATCGGCCGTGTCTCCGTCGTCGGCGCCGGGATGAAGTCGAACCCGGGCGTGGCCGCCACCGTCTTCGAGGTGCTCGCCGGCGCCGGCATCAACATCGAGATGATCTCGACGTCGGCCATCCGCATCAGCTGCGTCGTCGCCGCGCCGCAGGTCGAGGACGCCGTCGTCGCGTTGCACGGCGCGTTCCGCCTCGACGAGCCCGTCGGGTAGCGGTGCGCCAGGCGCGTCGGGCCGCCATCGTCCTCGTCGTCGCGTGGGCCGCCGTCGCGATCGCGCTCGTCGTCTTCGCTGCCCGCGACGGGCGGACGGCGAAGCGCCGTCTCGACGACGCGCGGGCCCGGCTGACGGCCGACGCGACGGCGGCGGCGGTCGCACCGTCGTTGCGGTCGGCGGAGCGGCGGTTCGGACGCGCCGCGGACAACCTGTCGTCGCCGGTACTCGCCCCGATCCGGCTGCTGCCGGTCGTCGGGCGCCAGGTGACGTCGGCGCGGGCGCTCGCCCGCGCCGGTCGGGACGTGTCGGCCGTGGCGCTCGACGGCGTGGTGCGGCTTGACG
>DASSOZ010000064.1:0-40694 GCA_035700105.1 Acidimicrobiales bacterium | reverse complement strand
GCTGCTCGGTCCCGACGTTGCCGGCGACGACCGCACCCGACGACACGCCGACTCCGGCGTCGAGCCCCGGATGCGTCGAGCGCAGGCGCACGACGCCGTCGCGCACGGCGCACGCCGCCCGCAGCGCCCGGGCGGCGTGATCGGGCTGCACCGCGGGCGCACCGAAGATGCAGAGCGCCCCGTCGCCCTCGAACTTGTTGACCCAACCACCCTCCGCGGAGACCGCATCGACGACGGCCGCGAAGAACGAGTTGAGCGTCTCGACGACCTCCTCGGGCGCCAGCACCTCGGCCAGCGCCGTCGACCCGATGAGATCGACGAACAGCACGGACACGTCGCGCTGCTCGCCGCCGAGCCCCGTCGGAGCCTCCATGGCGTGGCGGGCGACCTCGTCACCGACGTGGCGCCCGAAGAGGTCGCGCAGCCGTTCGCGCTCACGCAGACCGGTGACCATGCGGTTGAACCCGCTCTGCAACATGCCGATCTCGCCGCCGTCGTCCAGCTTCACCTCTGCCGCGAGATCGCCACCGGCGACCCGCCACATCGCGTCGCGCACGTCGTCGACGGGCTCCGCGATCGAGGTCGCCGCCAGCCACGTCGCGAGGATCCCGGTCTTCAGACCGATGACGGCGAGCACCGCGACCGACGTGCCCAGTCCGAAGCGGGCGCCCGGCTCGTGCGTGAACGGTGCGAGCGCGATCGCCAGCAGCGGCACCCCCGAGCTCACGGCCCACGACAGCAGGAGACGCGGTCGCACGCCGAGCGTGCGGGGACGGTCCGGCGGCTCGCCCGCCAGCGCGACGGCGAACAGGGGCCGGAACGACCGCTCGACGAGCAGGTAGCCGAGCGCGCACGTGGTCAGGCCGCCGAGGATGATGCCGTCGAACATTCGCAGCGTGTGCAGCGCAGCGTCGCCGCCGACGATCGACAACGTCGCGTAGACGACCGCGGCGACCGCCCACCCCACGAACGGGATCAGCGCCTGGCGCCACGGCTCGTTGAGTGTGAGCACGCGCTCGTGCTCGGTCGGCTCGCGTCCCTTCACCCACCAGTCGGTCGCGGCGCGACACGACCGGTCCGACAGCACGAACACCAGCGCGAACGTGGCGACGATGACGGTGGCGAACACCGCCAGCTCGAGACCGATGTCCTGCGTCTGCCCCGGGGCGGCGCCGGGCCCGAGCGAGATGCCGAGATACAAGAACACGGCAACGGCACCGAGGAAGTGCGCCGCGCACATCCGTCCGAACAGCTGCACGAACACGCGCTTGTGCTCGTGGAACGCCGTCGCCCGCGGGCCGTGCGCGCAGGTCACGTCGCAGACAGTACGACCCGATCGTGCGCCGGACCTCGGTGCCGTGCGTCACACGGGGGACCGGGTACCGTCCCCGTGCATGGCCGAGTTGGTCGACGCCGTGCCCGCTCGCGCCCTCGCCGTCTACGCCCATCCGGACGATGCGGAGATCTCGTGCGGCGGCACGCTGGCCACGTGGGCGGGGGCCGGCAGCGAGGTCCACGTGCTCGTGTGCACGCTCGGGGACAAGGGATCGACGGATCCCGACGTCGACGGCGGCGACCTCGCGTCGCGCCGGCGCGAGGAGAGCGAAGCCGCCGCCGCCGTGCTCGGTGTCGCCGCGACGCACCGGCTCGGCGTCCCCGACGGCGACCTCGTCGCCGACAACGAGACGTGCGGCCGCATCGTCGAGGTCGTCCGCCGCGTGCGTCCGGACGTCGTGGTGTGTCCCGATCCGACCGCGCTGCTGTTCGGTGACCGCTACTGGAACCACCGCGACCATCGCGCCGCGGGGACGGCGACGCTCGACGCCGTCGCACCCGCCGCCGCGAACCCGCACTACTTCCCGGGCGCGGGCGGCGATCCGCACCAGGTGCGCGATGTGTACCTGTCGGGGACGCTCGACCCGAACGTGTGGATCGACGTGAGCGACGCCATCGAGCGGAAGATCGACGCGCTGTTCTGCCACCGCAGCCAGCTGTCGGACACCAGCGAGTACTTCCGCGGCTTCCTGCGCGAGCGGGCCGAGGACGCGGGGCGGGCCGCGGGCGTGCGCTACGCCGAGGGCTTCCGGAGGGTCGCGCTCGCATGAGATCGCCGTGATGCTCGGTCTTCCGCGAGGTCGGACGATCGCCGCGCTCGTCCTCATCCCCGCGTCGATCGTCGCCAAGGTCGCCGGCGCCGAGGTCGCGACGTTCGTCCTGTCGGGTGCCGCCGTAGTGCCCCTCGCCGGTCTGCTCGGTCAGGCGACCGAGGAGCTGGCGATCCACGCAGGTCCGCGGGTCGGCGGGCTGTTGAACGCGACGATGGGAAACGCGGCCGAGCTGATCATCGGGGTGCTGTTGGTGGCGCGCGGCGAGATCGCCGTCGTGCGGGCGTCGATCACGGGGTCGATCCTCGGGAACCTGCTGCTCGTCCTGGGCGCGGCGTTCCTCGCCGGCGGGTTGAAGTCGAAGGAGCTCCGGTTCTCGCCGCAGTCGGCGTCGACGCACGTCGTGTCGCTCACGCTCGCCGTCGCCGGCGTGATGATGCCGACGGTCATCGAGCACTCGACGACGTCGAACCACTTCCGCATCGAGTCGATCTCCGTGGGCGTCGCCGTCGTGCTCATCACCATGTACGCGGCGTCGCTCGTGTTCGCGCTCGTCACGCACAACGACCCGCTGCGGGAGTCGTCGTCGGCGAGCGAGGCGGACGAGGTGGCCGAGTGGTCGGCCCGCTTCGCGGTGACGGTCCTCGTCGGCGTCGCCGTGCTGGTCGCGCTCGAGTCCGAGCTGCTCGTCGGCGCGCTCGAGCACACCGTCGAGCGCTTCGACCTGTCGCCGATCTGGGTCGGGCTGATCCTCGTGCCGATCATCGGCAACGCCGCCGAGCACTCGACCGCGGTGCTCGTCGCCCGCAAGGGCAAGGCCGACCTCGCCCTCGACATCGCCGTCGGCTCGTCGTCGCAGGTCGCGCTGCTCGTCGCCCCGCTGCTCGTGTTCGCGGGACTGGCATTCGGCCACGACCTGACGCTGGCGTTCAGCGTCGTCGAGCTGGCGGCGATGATCGTCGCCATCCTCGTCGTGGCGATCATCGCGCTCGACGGCCGCTCCAACTGGCTCGAGGGCTCACAGCTGCTCGGGCTCTACACGATCCTGGCGATCGGCACGTTCTTCGTCGGCAAGCCCTGACCCCCTGCGCTTCTTGTCACGCCTGACCACATCAGTTGTGGTCCGACGTGACAAGAACGCCTTACGGCCGTTGGCCGATGCGGCGCTCGTGCTCGATCCGGCGCCACTCGCCCATGGCCCGGAGCACGAGGACGGCGACGACGGCGACGCCGCCGGCGGCGACGACCGCGCCCACCACGGCGCCGACGCCCGACGCCGTCGAGCCACCGCCCTGGAGGTCGACGATGCCCCACCCGATCAGCCCGCCGAGGGCGCCGGCGACGACGATGGCGACGAACGCGAGCACCCGCGCCCGCACCGGCGGCAGGGCGGTCAACGGGGCGGCGGGGGGATGCTCGGGCGCCATCGCCCCGCGATCGTAGGCTCGGCCCCCGTGCGAACCCTCGTCGTGCTCCCGACGTACGAGGAGGCGGCGAACATCGTCGACGTCCTCCGGCGCCTCCACGCCGCGGTGCCCGGCGCGCACGTCCTCGTCGTCGACGACGGCAGTCCCGACGGCACCGCCGAGCTCGCGGAAGCGGCGAACGACGAGGTGGGCGGCGTCGTCCAGGTGCTGCGCCGGGAGCGCAAGTCGGGTCTCGGCAGCGCGTACCGCGCCGGCTTCCGGCGCGGGCTGAAGGACGGCTACGAGATCCTCGTCGAGATGGACGCCGACCTGTCCCACGACCCGGCCGCGCTCCCGCAGCTGCTCGCCGCGGTCGAGCGCGACCACGCCGACCTCGCCATCGGGTCGAGGTACGTCCCCGGCGGCGAGATCCCCAACTGGAAGTGGCACCGCCGGGCGCTGTCGCGCTGGGGCAACCGGTACGCGTCCGTGGTGCTCGGGCTCCCCGTCAAGGACGCCACCGCCGGCTACCGCGCGTACGCGGCGAACGCGCTCGACAAGATCGATCTCGACGACATCCATGCCGACGGCTACGGGTTCCAGATCGAGATGGCGTACGCCGTCCGGCGCAACGGCGGGACGATCGAGGAGATCCCGATCACGTTCAAGGACCGCATCCGGGGCACATCGAAGATGTCGTCGCGGATCGTCGTCGAGGCGCTCGTCCTCGTAACGTGGTGGGCGATCCGCGACCGCGTGCTGAGAAGGGGGCGCAGGCCGTGACCGACGCGAGAGACGAGCTCGCCGACTTCGAGCGGACGTCGTTCACCGCCAACGGCAGGACGCGCACCGTCTTCCGCAAGGGGACCGGCCCGGCCGTGATCGTCATGGCCGAGATCCCTGGCATCACCCCGAAGGTCGCCGACTTCGCCCGCAAGGTCGTCGACCAGGGACTCACCGCCGTCATGCCCCACCTGTTCGGTGAGCCGGGCCGGCCGTCGTCGGTGGGGTACTCGATCAGCTCGATCGCGCCGGCGTGCGTGTCACGCGAGTTCGCGGTGTGGGCGACGAACAAGACCAGCCCGATCACCGAGTGGTTGCGCGCCCTCGCACGCGACGAGCACGCCAGGTGCGGCGGCCCCGGTGTCGGCGCGGTCGGCATGTGCTTCACCGGCGGGTTCGCGCTGGCGATGATGGTCGACGACAGTGTGATGGCCCCGGTCCTGAGCCAGCCGTCCCTGCCGTTCCCGGTCACGAAGAAGCACCGCCGCGACGTCAACCTGTCACCCGCGGACCTCGCCCGCGTCAAGCAGCGCGCCGTCGACGACGGCGTGTGCGTGCTCGGCCTGCGCTTCACCGGCGACAAGGCGGTGCCCGCCGAGCGCTTCCAGCGACTGCGCGACGAGCTTGGCGACGCGTTCATCGGCGTCGAGATCGACTCGTCGCCCGGCAACCCGTGGGGCCACCCGAAGAGCGCGCACTCCGTCCTCACCGAGCACCTCGTCGACGAGCCCGGCCAGCCGACGCGCGACGCGCTCGACCAGGTGCTCACGTTCTTCCGCGACCGGCTGAAGGGCTGACGGCCACGTCGGCGGCGTCGGTCGACGAACTCCACGCTCGCTACCGCGCCACCGGCGAACCCGCGCTGCGCGAGGAGCTGCTGTTGCACTACAAGCCGCTCGCGCATCACTTCGCCCGCCGCTACGCGAACCGCGGCGAACCGCTCGACGACCTCGACCAGGTCGCGCTGCTCGCGCTCGTCAAGGCGCTCGACCGGTTCGATCCCGACCGCGAGGTCAAGTTCTCGACGTACGCGGCTCGCGTCATCTCCGGAGAGCTGAAGCGTCATTTCCGCGACCGCACGTGGGCGGTGCGTGTGCCCCGCCCGCTGCAGGAGCGCTATCTGCGAGTGCGCGGCGCCGTCGAAGAGCTCCGGGGTGCGCTCGACCGCTCGCCGACGATCGACGAGATCGCCAGCCACCTCGGCCTCAGCGACGAGGACGTCCTGCAGGCGATGGACGTCGCGTCGGCGTACCGGCTCGCGAGCCTCGACGCACCCGTGCGCCACGGCCGAAGCGCGTCGAGCGGCGACGGCGAGCAGTACCTCCAGGTGGGGGAGCCCGACCGGGCCATGGCCGCGTTCGAGGACCGCTTGCACCGCCGTCAGGTTCTCGCGCCGCTTCTCGAGAAGCTCGCCGACGACGACCGCCTCGTCATCGGTCTGTACTACCTGCACGGTCTGTCGCAGGCGGAGATCGCGCGGCGTCTCGACGTGAGCCAGGTGCAGATCTCGCGTCGATTGGCGCGCATCCTGGCCCGCCTGCGCTCGCTGGCTGCCAACGCCGAGTAGCAGCCCGCCCGAGGTCTGCCGCGGCTGCAGCGAGTACCGCCGGGTGTTCTGACCGCAGCGGTGGGTAGGCCGCGAGTCATGGCACAGAAGATCCAGGACGTCATGACGTCGAACCCGACCACCTGCCCGCACACCGCCACCCTCGTCGACGCCGCCAAGAAGATGCGCGACGAAGGCATCGGCAACGTCGTCGTCACGAACGGCGACGAGCCCTGCGGCATCGTCACCGATCGCGACATCGTCGTGAAGGCCGTCGCCGACGGCCGCAACCCGGCGGAGTGCACGCTCGACGACGTGTGTTCGCACCAGCTCGTGTCGGTCGCGCCCGGCGACTCGCTCGACAAGGCCGTCGGCATCATGCGCGACAAGGCCATCCGCCGCGTCGCCGTCATGGACGGTGGGAAGCTGACGGGCATGGTGTCGCTCGGCGACCTGGCGATCGAAGGCTCGGGCGAGAAGGCGCTCGACGACATCAGCGCCGCGCCGACGAACAACTGAGCCGATGGTCGCCCCCTGACTCGTTTCCGCGACCGACGGGCGGCCGGCGACGAGCTCGCCGGCGCGCTCGTCGCCGCGGGCTACGACGGCAGCGACGGCGACACGATCGTCCTCGGTCTCCCGCGCGGAGGCGTGCCCGTCGCGGCGCGCGTCGCCGCCCGACTGGCTGCGCCGCTCGACGTGCTGCTCGTGCGCAAGCTCGGCGTCCCGGGGCACGAGGAGCTGGCGATGGGCGCGATCGCCGCCGGCGGTATCCGCGTCCTCAACGACGACGTCGTCGCGACGTCACGCGTCAGCGACGACGCCGTCGCCCGCGCCGTCGAGTCGCAGCAGCGCCTTCTCGACGAACGCGCTCGCACGTACCGCGACGATCGTCCGCCACCCGACGTCACGGGCAGGACCGTGATCGTCGTCGACGACGGCCTGGCGACCGGCGCGTCCATGCGCGCCGCCGTCGCCGCGCTGCGCACGCAGGACCCGGCGCGCATCGTCGTCGCTGTCCCCGTCGGCGCACCGTCCACGTGTGCCGACCTGCGCACCACCGACGGCGTCGACGACGTCGTCTGCGTCGTGACGCCGGCGTCGTTCCTCGCCGTTGGCTACTGGTACGACGACTTCCGCGAGACGTCGGACGACGACGTGCGTGCGGCGCTTGCAGGGCGGTAGCGAGCGTGTAGCGGGCCTGCGTCCCGGGAAGGCCGAAACGTATGGAGAGGTCCGGAACCACCCCGCCCGGCGCGCTCAGGGCTCAGGACCAGCTCGCCGGCCTCGCCCGCATCGCCCGTTCCGACGGCCCGTTCGCCTCTGTGTACCTCGGCGTGTCGCCCGACGCGGTCGACGCCGCGCACCGGCTCGACGTCCGCTGGCGCGAAGCCCGCCAGGACCTGGAGCGCCAGGGTGCACCGGCGGCCGTCATCGAGGCCATCGCCGAGGTCGTCGAGCGCGACGACCACCGCGGTGGCGCGACGCTCGCCGTGCTCGCCGACGAGTCGGGCCGCCGCCTCGTGTCCGAGCTCCCGAACCCGCCGAAGCGCGATGTCGTCGCATGGGCGCCGCTCCCACGCCTCGGCCCGCTCGTCGAGTGGCGTCAGGCCGAACTCCCGCACGTGGTCGTCCTGATCGACCGCAGCGGCGCCGACGTGTTCGGCGTGGTCGGCGAGACCGAAGCGGTGCACGAGGACGTCCAGGGCGACAGCGCGCCGATCGAGAAGAACGCGCCGGGCGGCTGGTCGCAGAAGCGCTACCAGACGCGCGCCGAGAGCAGCTGGTCCGAGAACGCCGCCGACGTGGCTCGCGTCGTCGAGGAGACGTGCGCCCGCATCGACGCCAAGCTCGTGGTCGTCGCCGGCGACGTGCGCGCCGTCGAGCTGCTCCGCAAGTCGCTGCCGTCGCGCGTCGACGAGCTCGTCACCGTGATCGACGGGAGCCGTCACGCCGACGGTTCCGAGGACGCGGTCGCCGAGGACACCGTGCGTGCCGTCGCGACGGTCGTTGCCAGCGAGACGGCGACACTGCTCGCCAAGTTCCGCGAGGAGTTGGGACAGCACGACCGCGCCGCCGACGGTCCCGGCCCCGTGCTCGAGGCGCTCGCGCGCGGGCAGGTCGAGGTGCTCCTCGTGCACGACGACCCGGACGACAACCGCACGGCGTGGTTCGGTCCCGATCCGCTGCACGTCGGCGCCCGCCGCGACGTCGTCGAGGCGATGGGTGTCGACGCGCCATGCGAGGGCCGCCTGGTCGACGTGCTCCTGCGCGCCGCGCTCGGCTCGGGTGCCGGGATCCGCATCGTCCCCGACTCGCGCCAGCTCGACGGCCGCGTCGGCGCGATCCTGCGCTGGAGCGACTGAGTCCCTCCGGCGAACTCGGCGTAGAAAGTTGCGCATGGCGCAACGATCTACGCCGAGTTCGGTGGCGGCAGCGGTATGAGACTCGTCTCGTGGGACGGCGGGTTCGGACGGCTGAGCGACGACGGCGCGTCCGTCGTCCCGATGGGCGCGTCGCTGGTCGAGTGGCTGACGACGGGCGACGCTGACGACGGCGCACCGATCGCGCGCGACGACGTGCGACTGACCGCGCCCGTCGCGCGCCCGCAGAAGGTCGTGTGCATCGGCGTCAACTACCGCGAGCACGCCGCGGAGATGGGACGCGTCGACCTCCCGTCGGTGCCGACCGTGTTCGCCAAGTGGGCCAACGCGGTGATCGGGCCGGAGGACGACGTCCTCGTCCCGCCCGGCGTCGACCTCGTCGACTACGAGGCCGAGCTCGCCGTCGTCATCGGCCGCCGCGCGTCACGGGTCGCACGCGGCGACGCGCTCGACCACGTCGCCGGCTACTGCTGCGCGAACGACGTGTCGTCGCGCCAACGCCAGTACGAGACGACCCAGTGGACGATGGGCAAGGCGGTCGACACGTTCCTCCCGCTCGGTCCGCACCTCGTCACCGCCGACGAGATCCCCGACCCGCAGCAGCTCGCCATCACGTGCACGGTCAACGGCGAGGTCCGGCAGTCGTCGACGACCGCGCAGATGATCTTCCCGGTCGCCGAGCTGATCGAGTTCGTGTCGTCGATGGTGACGCTGGAGCCGGGCGACGTGATCTCGACGGGAACGCCGCCGGGCGTGGGTGCCGGCATGAAGCCGCCCCGGTTCCTGTCGGACGGCGACGAGGTCGTCGTCGACATCGAGGGTGTCGGCGCGCTGCGGAGCACGATCCGCACCGAGCCGCCGTCGTAGCGGCCCGGGCGCGAAACGACCCCCGCCCGGAGGCGAGGGTCGCACGCTCGTGGTACGTGAGAAGTGGGTGACTCAGATGGCCCGGACGGACGACGCCTGGAGGCCCTTGGGCCCCTGCTGCGTCTCGAACTCCACCGCCTGGCCCTCCTCCAGGCTGCGGTACCCACGCCCGTCGATGGCCGAGTAGTGCACGAACACGTCGGCACTGCCATCGCTGGGCGTGATGAAGCCGTAGCCCTTGTCGTTGTTGAACCACTTCACCGTGCCAGTCGCCACGGCGACTCCTTTCAAACGCACGCCCTACAAAGCTTGCGTGGTTCACTACGGAGTGACGCCAGGCAACCGCCGCGCACCTGCGTGCCCCCGATGCGCGGTTGCAGAAAACGGTAGCACCCGACCTTCACGAGGGGGAGGGGTCGGCCGCGGCCGGGAACCGGACGTACTCGTCGATGAGGAGCCGGCCCAGCTCGGCATCGGCGAGACCGTCCCGCTCGGCCGCGCCGGACAGCCGCCCGCGGTCGACGAGGTCGTCGACGAGGCGGGCGAGGATCGTCTCGAGGGTCAGGTCGTCGGCGTGCGTCGCCCACGCGTCGCGCTCGGCGTCGTCGGCGAAGCAGTACGCCTTCCACGACACCGAGTAGCGCAGCTCGTCGGTGTCGTAGGTGGCGACGACGCGACCGGCGTCGGTGTCCCGCACGGACCACCGGCGGTCGCCGTCGTGGACGAGGCGCATCCCGGGGCGCAGGTCGGCCAGTGCGCGCTCGTCGCCGAGAACGCGGTCCACGCCGTGGAACACGGTGTCGGTGTCGAGCATCACCGCGGTGTCGTGCGCGGGCGCGTACGTCGCCGGCGCGCCGGCCGCGCCGTCGGGGTAGTACGCGAGCTCGCCGCCGCGGCCGCCGCCGAAGTACGCGATGCCGGTCGCGATCGGCATCCGCCACGCGTCGAACAGGCCGGAGTGCAGCATCACGACGCACAGCCATTGCGGCACCAGCTTGCGGTTGGCGCCGCGGAACTCGGGGACGTCGGTGTGCACCGCCAGCTCCTGGCCGGGCAGCAGCAGGTTGGCGTAGACGATGGCGGGGACGACGACGTCGCGGCCGTGCAAGCGGCGGGCGGCGTCGAGCAGCGCGTCGTGGTGCAGAAACGGCTCGATGCCGGGGGCGTTCACGTCGTCGCCGTACGCGTAGGTCTCGCGGAAGTAGTTCGTCCGCGCCGCCAGCATCGACGTCGGCTCGTCGTTGCGACCGAAGCGGCCACCCGTGCGGACGAAGTTGGCGGCGGCGTCGTAGCGCTGCGCCAGCGTCGGTGCGAACGCGGTGTCGAACCCCTCGTTGCTGTAGAGCCCGTACGACCCGAACCGGTGCCACAGGTCGACCATCGCGTCGGCGCCGGCGCGTCCGAGCAGGGGATCGATGACGATCATCTCGCCGAGGCTACGTCCGTGACCGTGCCGTGCGTCGCGGCGACGAGCGCGTCCGGCGTGACAGCGAACACGGTGTGCGGTGTCCCCGCCGCTGCCCATACCACGTCGTACTGCAACAGGTCGGTGTCGACGAAGACGCGCAGGTCCGTCGCGTGACCGAACGGCGGCACACCCCCGATCGGGAAGCCGGTCGCGGCGCGCACGGCGTCGGCATCGGCCCGCGCCGCTTTCGTCGTCGACCCCGCCGCCGCCCCGAGCTTCACGACGTCGAGCTGGTTCTCACCGCTCACCAGCGCGACCACCGTCTCACCGTCGACCGTGAACAGCAGCGACTTCACGATCTGCCCGAGCGCGCACCCGATCGCCGCTGCCGCGTCGGCGGCGGTGCGCGTCCCCTCGGGGAACTCGCGGGGTTCGACGGTGACACCGAGGGCCCCGCCGGCCTCGACCACACGGCGCGTGTTGGCGTGCACGGCGCGGCAGACTAGGAGCCATGCACGAGTGGCTCGTGGCGAGCGGCATCGTCGAGGGCCCCGGCGGCGTCCTCCTCGTGCAGAACCGCCGCCGCGACGGCGCGCTCGACTGGTCACCGCCCGGCGGCGTCGTCGAGGTCGCCGACGGCGAGACGGTCGTCGACGGCCTCACCCGAGAGGTCGAGGAGGAGACCGGCATCCGCGTCGGTGCGTGGGAGGGCCCGGTGTGGGAGGTCGAAGCGTTCGCGCCGGACATGGGCTGGCACCTGCGGGTCGAGGTCCACCGGGCGCTCGAGTGGACGGGGGAGCTCGAGCCCGACGATCCCGACGGCATCGTCATCGACGCCCGGTTCGTGCCGCTCGACGAGTGCGAGACGTGCCTGGCGTCGACGTGGATCCCGACGCACGAGCCGTTGCTCGCGTGGCTCAGTGAGCGGTGGGCGACGGGTGACCGGCCCGCGTACCGATACACCATCGCCGGCGCGTCGCGGGCGGGCATGACGATCACCCGCATCTAGCGCCGCCGATCGGCATGCGCGACGAACCGTCGATCCTCCACGTCGACATGGACGCGTTCTTCGCGTCGGTGGAGGTGCTCCACGATCCGTCGCTGAAGGGCAAGCCGGTCGTCGTCGGCGGGACCGGGAACCGCGGCGTCGTCGCGTCGTGCACGTACGAGGCGCGGGCGTACGGGATCCGATCGGCGATGCCGTCCGTGCGCGCCCGCCGCCTGTGCCCGCACGCGGTGTTCGTCCACGGCCGCTACGACGCCTACGCCGAGGTGAGCGGGCGCATCTTCGACGTGTTCCGTTCGTTCACGCCCCTCGTCGAGGGCATCTCGCTCGACGAGGCGTTCCTCGACGTCGCCGGTGCCCGCCGGCTGTTCGGCACGCCGCACGACATCGCCGGCGAGATCCGCCGCCGCGTGTTCGACGAGACCGGGCTCACGTGCTCGGTCGGCGGGTCGACGACGAAGTTCATCGCCAAGCTGGCGTCGGAAGCGGCGAAGCCGTCGGCGTCGTTCTCCGGGCCGGTGCCCGGGCTCGGCGTGAAGATCGTCGAGCCCGGGGACGAGCTGGCGTTCCTGCACCCGCTGCCCGTGCAGGCGCTGTGGGGCGTCGGACCGGCGACGCTCGCCAAGCTCGAGCGCTACGGGTTGCGCACCGTCGGCGACCTCGCCGCCCTCAGCGTCGAGACGCTCGTCGGCGCCGTCGGTGACTCGCACGGCCGGCACCTCCACGCGCTGGCGTGGGCGCGCGACGAGCGCGTCGTCGTGAGCGAGCAGCGGGCGAAGTCGATCGGCCACGAGGAGACCTACGCCGAGGACAAGCACGAGCGAGCCGACCTCGCCCGTGAGGCCGTGCGAATGGGCGACGCCGTCGCCTCGCGCCTGCGCAAGCACGGGGTGGCCGGGCGGACGGTGACGATAAAGGTCCGCTTCCACGACTTCCAGACGATCACCCGCTCGCACACGCTCGCCGCGCCCGTCGACACCGGCCACGCGATCGCACAGGTCGCGTCGGCGCTGCTCGAGCAGGTGGATCCGTCGTCCGGCGTGCGCCTCTTCGGCGTGAGCGTGTCGAACCTCCAGGAGGGCGCCGCGCAGCTGACGCTCGACGACACCGGTTGGGGTCGTGCCACTGCCGCCGTCGACGACATCCGTGAGCGTTTCGGTGATGCCGCGGTCGGGCCGGCGGCGCTCGTCGACGCCGCGGGGCGGCTGCGCGTCAAGCGCCGCGGCGAGCAGCAGTGGGGTCCCGGTCGCGACGGCGGCACGGCGACGTGATCCGCGTCGGACTCGTCGGCTGCGGGACGATCGGCCTTGCCCACTCGCTCGCGCTGAAGGCGATCATCCGGGCCGGCCACGCCGACGCCGCCGTCGTCGCCACCCACGACGTCGACCGGGGCCGCGCCGACGCGTTCGCGAGGGCGCACGAGGGCGCGACCGCAGCGACGACGGTCGACGACCTGCTCGACGCCGTCGACGCGGTGTGGGTGTGCACGCCGACGTCGTCGCACCGCGACATCGTCGAGCGGGCCGCCGCGCGCGGCGTCGCCGTGTTCTGCGAGAAGCCGCTGGCGCCGACGCTCGCCGACGCCGAGGCGATGTGCGCCGCCGTCGCCGCCGCCGGCGTTCCCGCGCAGGTCGGGCTCGTGCTGCGCACGTCGCCGCCGTTCGTCGCGCTGCGCGACCTGCTGGCGGACCGCCGGTTCGGGCCGGTGATGTCCGTGGTGTTCCGTGATGACCAGTTCTTCCCGATCCAGGGCCACTACGGGTCGACGTGGCGTGCCGACGCCGCCGTCGCCGGCGCGGGCACGCTGCTGGAGCACTCGATCCACGACGTCGACGCCCTGCGGTGGTGCGTCGACGAGATCGACGACGTCGTGGCCGCCGCGACCGCGGGCTTCGCCGGCCACGAGGGCATCGAGGACGTGGCGACGGTCCTGCTCCGGTTCGCGGGCGGCGCCGTCGGCACGCTCACCAGCGTCTGGCACGCCGTGCTGTCACGGCCGTCGACCCGCCGCGTCGAGGTGCTGTGCCGGGACGGCTTCGTGTGGCTCGACGACGACTTCGCCGGGCCCGTCCACGTCGAGACGAGCGACGGCGCCCGCACGATCGACGTCGACTTCGCCCCGTGGGTCCACGAGCTCCCGGGGCTCGAGGCGGACGTGTTCCTGCCGGTCAAGCACTACGCCACCGCCGACCGCGGGTTCCTCGACGCGCTCGCGTCCGGCGCGCCGCCCGACCCCGGGCTGGGCGAGGGTCTCGTCGCGCACCGCCTCGTGGCCGACGCCTACAGCCGTGCAACCTCGCGAGGGAAGCGCCAGCGACGAGCGCCAGCCGAGCGGCAAGGAGCGCAGCGACGCAGAGCGAGGCCATGAGCGGCGCGAGGGAAGCGCCAGCGACGAGCGCCAGCCGAGCGGCAAGGAGCGCAGCGACGCAGAGCGAGGCCATGAGCAACGCGTTGTTGACGGTGGGCTGGCGCGCGAGAATGGGTAGCTCAGAGGGATGTCGGCGGTGTAAGGGGACGGAGCGTGCCGCTTTCTGAGGACGAACAGCGGATCCTCTCGGAGATCGAGAAGTCGTTCTACGAGAACGACCCCGCGTTCGCCCGTCAGGTCGGCAAGACCACCGTCTACTCGCACGCCCGGCGGAACCTGAAGTGGGCGACGGTGGCGTTCGTCGCCGGTCTCGCAGTCATGGTGGTGTCGTTCGCGTCCTCGCTGCTCCTCGGCGTCGTCGGGTTCGGCATCATGCTCGCCAGCGCCGTCTGGTTCGAGCGCAACCTGCGGCGGATGGGCAAGGCCGGCTGGAAGTCGGTCAGCCGCTCGATGCCCGGCGGCAACCTCAAGACCGCACTGGGTGACGCCCGCACCCGCATGCGCGACCGCTTCCGCAAGCGCGAGGAGTAGCCAGGACTGCCGCGTTCGTGCGCGGCCTCAGCGGCGGCGCAGCGTCCTGGGGTCGAGCACCCACCGGAGACGCCGCATCGTGCCCGCATGCTCCCGCACCGCCGTCTGCAGCTCGCCGGAGAGCGCGACCGCCTGGTCGGCGTCGTCGTCGCCGACCCCCTGGGGTGCGAACGCCGCGATCGTCGCGACCTGCGCGAGCGGGTCGACCAGCGACGGTTCGACGTCGGCCACGGTGACGGCGCGCCGGGCGAACTCGTCGTTCGTCTCGGAGGCGACGCGAGCCGCGCCGACGAGCGCCAGCGTGTCCGCCGCCTCCTCCCACGCGACGAGCGTCCGGGCCGACGGCGTCACCGCGCGTGCACGGCGACGGCGCCGCAGCCAGATCCCGGCGATCGGCACGGCGACCAGCCACAGCACGGCCAGCGCGCCGAGCGCGATCGCGAGGACGAGCAGCCGGCGGGGCCACGGCGAGCCGTGTGACGCGTCGCCGAACGGCGTGCCCGACAGCACACTGTCGTCCCCGGGGTCGCGCAGGTTCGGGTTGGGGGTCGTGTTCGGTGTCGCGGCGGCGTTCGGGATCGTCGTCTCCGCGCTCGGATCGGGCAGCACGACGGGGCCCGTCGACAGGTCCTGCTGGTCCGGGACCCGCGTGTAGCTCTCACCGCCGGGGATGCCGCGGCCCGGCGTCGGCTCGAACGCGACCCACCCGTAGTTCGGCACGTACACCTCGGGCCAGGCGTGTGCCTGCCGTCCGGTCACGTGGTACAGACCGTCGTCCTGCACCTCGCCCGGCGTGAACCCGACGGCGACGCGCGCGGGGATCCCGAGCGTCCGGGCCATCGCCGCGAACGAGCCCGCGAACTGCTCGCAGTAGCCGCGCCGGTCCTGGAACAGGAAGCGCAGCATCGCGTTGTCGTCGTGGCCGCGTGGCACGTCCAGCGTGTACGTGAAGTTGGTGCGGAACCACTCCTGCAGTGCGAGCGCGCGGTCGTACGTCGTGCGGGCGCCGCCCGTGACCTGCTGCGCGAGGCGCCCCACGGAGGCGGGGAAGTTCGCCGGCAGCTCGGTGTAGCGCGACTCGACGTCGTTCGGCACGGCCGTGGGTGCGGCCGACAGCTCCTGCGGCGTGAACTTCGGCAGCGCCGACTGCACGTCGTACACGAGCCCGGCGCCCGTGTCGGCCTCGGTGAGCAGGCTCGACGACTCGGCGTCGTAGGTGACACCGACCGGACCCGAGTAGCGGTCGGCGCGGAACGCCGCGGGCAGCCACGGCGTGTCGAGCGCCTCGATGGTGAACCGCTGCACGCCCTCGGTCACGTCGGCCTGGACCCTGTCGACCTGCTTCAGGTGGTCGCCCGCCTTCTTGTAGGACCCGCGCGACCCCCACACCGAGCCGTCGAACGTGTCGAGCGAGGTGAGGCGCCAGTACGAGCGGACCTTGCTCTCGACGGTGAACACCTCGACGTCGGACTGCTGGACCAGGCGGCCGCGCACGTCGACGAGCGGGCTGACCGTGACCCGGGAAGGGTTCGGGTTCCGGTCGCGCTTGCGCCACGCGATCATCGCCTCGTCGGACGCGCCCGGGATCGCCGGCCCGACGACGAGCGCGACGATCACCGTCGCCGCACCGATGAGCGCGCCGCTGCGGATGATCGCCTCGGGCCCACCGTGGATGCGGGACGCGAACCACGCCGTCCGTCCAGACCGCTGCGTCGCGCCGTGTACGAGCAGGAAGAAGAGGACGGCACCGAGGAACAGCGCGCTCGCGGTGATCCGTCCCTCGCCGGACCCGAGCGCGGCGGCGAACGTGAACAGGGTGAAGCCCGGGACGAGCGACTCGAACGCGGCGTTGAGCCGGAACGCCGCCCAGTCGGCGACGAACGCCGTCCACCACGCGCCGATCGCGCTGGCGAGCACGAAGCCGCGCTCGGGGACGACCGGCGCGCTCACCTTGTCGTACTGCGCCCACGCATGGCGCAGGTCGTCGACGGCCGCGTGCCAGAAGCCGCCGCCGGGCACGCCGTACGCGGTCGTCGATGGTTCGATCACCCACGCGCAGAACAGGACGGCCGCGGCCAACGAGATCACCGCGGACAACCCGGCGTTCACGCCGCGCCGGCGAAGCGTCCACGCCAGCGCGTGCGACGTGATCGCGGCCAGCACGACCGGGCCGAAGTACGACCGGTCGGCGAAGATGCGGTCGAGCCCGAGGACCGCAGCGATCGTGACGAGCGCGAGCGAGACCTCGGGCAGCGGGCCGAGCCACCAGGTCGCCCGCGCCGTAGGCCGACGGTCGCTCACGACGGCACCGCCGCCCCGGTCGACGACGCTCGCGGCGAGCGCGCCATCGCCTCGTTCCACCGCTGCGCGAACGGCGCGTCCGAGGTGACGCGGATGACGCCGCCGCGCCGCCCGGCCGCCGCGACCGTCGACGGTTCCGGCGCGAACGCGCGCCGGGACGCGAGCTGCGGATCCCATGACGACGGCTCGAACACGACCAGGTGGACGGACCCGAAGCGGGTGCGGAGGCGGGCGGCGGCGTCGAGGTCGTCGCCGGACGCGCCCGCGGTGACGAGCGCGATCGCGCCGCCGTTGCCCGATCGCCGCAACCCGGCGAGCACGTCGGCCATGCGGTCGCGCTTGGACGACTGCAGCGCGGCGAGGTGCTCCATCAACGCCTCCGCGTGTGCGGCACCCGCGGCCCACCCCGAGTCGAACCCGTCGCTCGTCACGAGGCGCACGAGCGAGCGCCGCGTCCACGACGCGGACAGGATCGACGCCGCCGCCGAGATCGCCAGCTCCAGCGACTCCGGTGTGTGCGCCCGCCGGCGGGCGTCGAGCACGACGGTGACGCGGCCCTGCCACGGCATCTCGTCCTGGCGGATCATGAGGTCGCCGGTGCGGGCCGTCGACGGCCAGTGCACGCGGCGCAGGTCGTCACCGACCTCGTAGTTGCGGAGCGCGTAGAAGTCCTCGCCCATGAGGCCGATGGCGTTCGGGTGGTCGGCGCCGGCGTACGGGTCGTGCCCGATCGTGTGGGGGAGGGGCGCGATCACGTCGACGCGCGGATAGACCGTCAGCTCCGTCGCCGACGCCACCGTCTCGTTCATCACCGCCAGCCCGAACGCGTCGGTGCGCGAGACCTCGAGCGGGCCGAGCGAGAAGACGCCGCGCTGGTTCGTCGGCAACCGGTACGCGGCGCGGGCCACCTCGCCGGGCACGAGCGGCGCCAACAGGAAGCGCGCCTGGCGCCGTCCGCCGTCGAACGGGTCGCGCACGAGCAGGACGGGCGTCCGTCGCGACGCACGGTTGACGACCGCGAGCTCGACGCGGCTGTCGGTCCCGGCGTGCACCTTCGCCGGGTGCAGCTCGCGAGCCGCCGCGAGGCGCACCGGCGACACCCGGACGGTCCACAGCGCGACGACGACGAGCACGAACGCCGCCGCCGCCAACACATACAGCTCCTGGATGCCGAGCAGGCGCCCGGCGAACGCGAGCAGGAACGCGGCGGCGAGGACGCCCCAGCCGCGCCGGGTCAGCACGTCAGTTCGGCTGGCGGCCGGTCGGCACGGGAACCGACGCCAGGACGTCGGTCAGGACGTCGTGCTGGCTCAACCCCTGGAGCTGCGCCTCGGGCGTGAGCACGAGCCGGTGCTCCAGCACGGGCCCGGCGACAGCCTTGAGGTCGTCGGGGATGACGTACTCGCGCCCCGTCGACGCGGCGCGCGCTCTCGCCGCTCGCTGCACGGCGAGCGCGGCGCGCGGCGACATGCCGAGCGCGAGCTGCGGATGACGGCGCGTCGCGTGCGCGAGGTCGACGACGTAGCCGCGCAGCGACGGCGCGACGTGGATCGCCTGCGCAACCGCGATCATCTCCTCGACCTCGACGCCGGTCGCGACCGGGTCGAGCTCGTCGGCGTCGATCTTCTCGGCGCCGTGCAGCTCGAGCATCGTGAGCTCGGCGTCGCGATCGGGATAGCCCATGCGGATCCGCATGAGGAAGCGGTCCAGCTGGCTCTCGGGGAGCGGATACGTCCCCTCGTGCTCGACCGGGTTCTGCGTGGCGATCACCATGAACGGTGGCGACAGGCGATACGTCGTCGCGTCGTTCGTGACCTGGCGCTCCTCCATCGCCTCGAGCAGCGCCGACTGCGTCTTCGGTGACGCACGGTTGATCTCGTCGCCGAGCACGATGTTGGCGAACACGCCGCCCTGTCGGAACTCGAACGTGTTCGTCGCCCGGTTCCACACGCTCACACCGGTCACGTCCGACGGCAGCAGGTCGGGCGTGAACTGGATGCGGTGCCATGTGCAGTCGATCGACGCCGCCAGCGCCTTCGCCAGGCTCGTCTTGCCGACGCCGGGCACGTCCTCGATGAGGAGGTGGCCCTCGGCGACCATGCAGATCAGGGCGAGCTCGACGACGTCCGCCTTGCCCTGGATGACCTGCTCGACGTTGCCGACGATGGTCTCGAACCGCTCGGCGAACGCCGCCGCGGCCCGATTGGCGGCCACCCCTTCCCTCGCCACGGTCCCGAGCGTACCCACGTCCTCCTTCTACGAGCGGGGGCGCCGTACGGTTCCCCGCCGTGGAGGATCTCGCGCTCGCGATCGACGTCGGGGGGACGAAGCTCGCCGCCGGGCTCGTGACGTCGTCGGGCGAGGTCGCCGCCCGGGCGCAGACACCCACGCCGCGCACCGACGACGCCGACGCGCTGTTCGCGGCGCTCGCCGCCATCGTCGACTCCCTCGGCGGCAACGGCGACGTCGGCGTCTGCGGTGTCGGCTGCGGTGGACCGATGTCCGCGGGCGGCGAGCTCGTGTCGCCGCTCAACATCCCGGCGTGGCGGTCGTTCCCGCTGCGGGCGCGCCTCGCCGCGCTGACCGGGCTCCGCGTGCACGTCGACAACGACGCCAAGGCGCTCGCGCTCGGCGAGGGGTGGGTCGGCGCCGCCCGCGCTCACGCGAACTTCCTCGCCATGGTCGTGTCCACGGGCGTCGGCGGCGGCATCGTCCTCGACGGCCGGCTGCTCGACGGCGAGGCGGGCAACGCCGGCCACGTCGGCCACGTGATCGTCGAGCCCGACGGGCGCGTGTGCGGATGCGGGGCGCGCGGCTGCCTCGAAGCGGAGGCGTCGGGGACGGCGATCGCCGCCATCACCGGGCGGGCCCCGGCGGAAGCGGACGCGGACGTCGTCGAGCGCACCGGCACGCTCGTCGGGCGGGCCGTCGCGTCGGTCGTCGCCCTGCTCGACCTCCCACTCGCCGTCGTCGCCGGTTCCGTCGCCCTCGGCTTCGGCGCGCCCTTCTTCGCCGCCGCGCAACGCGAGCTCGACGCCCGCGCCCGACTCGAGTTCTGCCGCGGCGCCGGCATCGTCCCCGCCGGGCTCGGTGACGCCGGACCGCTCGTCGGCGCCGCCGCCGTCGGCTTCCGAGGCCTCGGCCATCGCGTTCTCGTCACGCCGGCGGCGACACCGTGACCGTGCCGGTGACGAGAAGCACGGTGTGGGCCGTCGTGCGCCGGCCGACGCTGTGGCGCGTCGCGTTGCGGCTGGCGCCGCGGGGCTGGTGGCGCCGCTCGCCGCACCTGCCGCTGCCCGATCCGGCGTACCTGCGCTTCCGCATGGTGACGATGTACGGCGACGCGACGCACGCGCCCGAGACCGACGACCTCGTCACCTACCTGGAATGGTGTCGGCGGTTCCGGGCCGTCAGGCGGTAACTTTCGCAACCATGAGTAGGGCGCTCGTGCTGAATGCCAGCTTCGAGCCGCTCTGCGTCGTGCCCACGCGGCGGGCCGTCGTGCTCGTGCTGAAGGAGAAGGCCGAGGTCATCCACACGACCGACCGGGCGCTGCACTCGGCGACGGTCGACGTCCCCGAGCCGTCGGTCATCCGCCTGCGGTACTTCGTGAAGGTGCCGTACCGGGCGCGTGCCGCGCTCAGCCGGCGCGCCGTGTTCCTGCGCGACGCCAACACGTGCCAGTACTGCGGCGCCACCGCCGAGAACATCGACCACGTCGTTCCCCGGTCGCGCGGCGGGCTGCACGTGTGGGAGAACGTCGTGGCGTCGTGCCGGCCGTGCAACTCCCGCAAGGAGGACCGGCTGCTCCACGAGACGCGCATGAGGCTGCGCCGTCGCCCGGTCGCACCGCGCGAGCTGTCGTGGATCATCATCGCCGTCGGCGGTGTGCGGCCCGACTGGGAGCCGTACCTGCGCCCGACGGTCGCCATCGCCGGCGCGTGACGTCGCGTTGACGGCGTGGTCGGTCGAGCGCGTCGCGGGATCGCCTGCCGAGATCCACTCGCTCGGGCTGCCCTCGCCGGTGCGGCGGCTGGTGCGGCGGTGCGAGGCGACGTCGTCCGCGGTCGTCCTCGGGAGCACGCAGCCCGAGCCGCCGCCGTTGCCGTCGCCCGCGGGTGCGGTGCCGGTGGTGCGCCGGCGCAGCGGCGGGGGAGCGGTCCTCGTCGAGCCCGGCGACGTCCTGTGGGTCGACGTGGTGGTGCCTCGCGGCGACGCGCTGTGGGACGACGACGTCGGCCGCGCGTTCCACTGGCTCGGCGATGCCTGGGCCGCGGCGATCGCCGGCCGGCGTGCCGTCGCCCACCGCGGGCCGCTCGTCACGACGCGCTGGTCGCGAGCCGTGTGCTTCGCCGGCCTCGGTCCCGGCGAGGTCACCGTCGGCGACCGCAAGGTCGTCGGCATGTCCCAGCGCCGGACGCGCGACGGCGCGCTGTTCCAGTGCGCGGCGCTCCTCGCCTGGCGCCCTGGTCCGCTCGCCGAGCGCCTCGGCCTGCCCGTCGACGCGTTCGCCGACCTCGAGCGTGCGGCCGCACCGGTGTCCGACGCCGGCGACATGCTCTTTGACCGATTCGTACACCATCTGCCGAGATAGCTCGTCTATCTGCACAGCTGATCGGGCAGTTGTTGACCATTCGTGACGGTGGTCACAGGATGGATCCATCGAATCGCCTGCTCCGAGGGGGGACCTGCCGATGGAGCTCGAGCAGTTCCGCAACAGGGTGCGAGACGTCGTCGAGCACCACCCGGTCGTCGTGCACAACGAGTACACCCGCTGGTTCGCCAAGGGGGACGCAGACCGCGACGACGTCCGCCACCTGACGATCCAGTTCAGCGTCTTCAGCCACCTGTTCGTCGAGGCGCAGCTGCGCAAGGTCATCAACGCCGCCGACCTCGACACGTACCGGGCCGGCAAGGAGATCCTGATGAACGAGCTCGGCGTGGTGTTCGACGGCCGGGCCGACAGCGACGGCGTCGCGACCGAGGGAAGCGTCGACGGCAGCCGCTTCCGCTTCAACGCCGCCCACTTCGAGTGGCTCGTGCGGTTCGCCTCCCCCCTCGGCATCGGTTTCGACGACATGGGCAAACGCCGCCACGGCCGCCCGTCGACGCTGCACTTCTGCGACGAGCTGCTCCGGGTGTACGGCAGCGACGACCCGTCCACCGCTGAGGGCGCGTCGTACGCGGTCGAGCACTGGGCCGCGGCCGGATTCTGGAAGGAGCTCATCAGCGGGCTGCGGGCGTTCAAGGCGCGCGAGTGCCCCGACCTCCACCTCGGCTTCTGGATCTGGCACGACCGCGTCGAGGACCAGCACGCGGCGCACACCGAGGAGGAGCTCGAGGAGGCGCTACGGCTGCCCGGCTTCGACCAGGACCGATTCCTGCGCGGCGCGTCGGAGATGCTCGACGGCGTCAAGGTCTTCTGGGACGGCCTGTGGCGTGACCACCTCGCCCGCACACCCGAACTCGGCGTAGATCTGAACCTCCACGGTACGGATCTACGCCGAGTTCGTCAGGGGGTGGGGCGGTGAACGCGCTCGGCCTGCTCGGCATCGACCATCTCGAGTGGTGGGTCGGCAACGCCCGCCAGTGCGCCGGGTTCCTGAGCGCGGCGTTCGGGTTCGACATCGTCGCCTACGCCGGACCCGAGACCGGCACCGCCGACCACGTGTCGTACGTGCTCGAGCAGGGCGGACATCACGGCGTGCGCTTCGTCGTCACCGGCGCGCTGTCGCCCGACACGATGGTCGCCGCGCATCACCGCCTCCACGGTGACGGCGTGCGCGACGTCGCGCTGCTCGTCAGCAGCGCGCACCACGCGTACGACGAGGCGCTGCGACGCGGCGCCACCGGTGTGCGCCCGCCGACCGCGATCGAAGACGACCACGGCAAGGTCGTCACCGCGTCGATCACGACGTACGGCGACACGCTGCACACGTTCGTCGAGCGGTCGGCGTACAGCGGTCTCTTCATGCCCGGGTTCGACGCGTCCCCCGTGCGCGCGTCGACGGTGGGCGCGCGGGTGGGCCTCGAGCGCATCGACCACGTGGTCGCCAACGTCGAGCGCGGGCTGCTCGGCAAGTGGGTGTCGTTCTACGAGCGTGTCCTCGACATGGCGCAGCTCACGCACTTCGACGACGCCCAGATCTCGACCGAGTACTCGGCGCTGAGGTCGACGGTCGTCTGGGACGGCGCGCCCGAGCGGCGGGGAGCGGGGAGCGGCCGCGTGAAGCTGCCGATCAACGAGCCCGCCGACGGACGGCGCAAGAGCCAGATCGAGGAGTACCTCGACTACTACCGCTCGGCCGGCGTGCAGCACGTGGCGATGCACACCAGCGACATCGTCTCGTCGGTCCGTGCCCTGCGCGAGCGCGGCGTGCGGTTCCTCACCGTGCCGCCGTCGTACTACGACGACGCGATCCGTCGCATGGCCGGTGTCGCCGGCGGCGACGCGCTGCCGTGGGCCGATCTCGCCGAGCTCGGCATCCTCGTGGACCGCGATCACGACGGGTACCTGCTGCAGCTGTTCACCGAGAACGTCACCGACCGGCCCACCGTGTTCTTCGAGATCATCGAGCGCCGGGGCGCGCAGGGTTTCGGCGAGGGCAACTTCAAGGCGCTGTTCGAGGCCATCGAGCGCGAGCAGGCCCGCCGCGGCAACCTGTGACCCAGCCGTTTTGACAGCAGCAGCGGGACGGTTTCGGTACCGCTGCTGCTGGCAGAAGCGAAGGAGGACCCATGCAGGGCGTGCCGCAGTGGGTGAAGGGGCTGACGTCGCGGCAGGCGCACGTCGGCCTGCCCGACGGGACCGTCGAGGAGGAGCACGGGCGCAGCGGGTTCTTCGGCGCCGCGTCCCACCTCTACCGGCTGCACCCACCGACGGGGTGGACGAAGGTCGAGGGGCCGGCGGCGCATCACGCGCTCGACACGAACCGGCTGCCGAGCAACGACGACGAGCTCTGGCCCGTCCTGCTGCTCGGCAACGCCGACGTGAACCTCGCCTACCACCGCCGCGTCAACGGGCGGGCGGAGTTCCTGCGCAACGCCGATGGCGACGAGCTCCACTTCGTCCACGCCGGCGAGGGGGTGCTGCGAACCGAGTACGGGCCGCTCGCGTACCGACCGGGCGACTACGTCCTCGTGCCGCGGGGGACGACGTACCGGTTCGAGCCGTCGTCGCCGACCGACACGCTCGTCATCGAGGCGTACGACTCGTCGATGGCGCTACCGGACAAGGGACTGCTCGGCCGGCACGCGCTGTTCGACCCGGCGCTCATCGAGGTGCCCGAGCCGGAGGCGATCGACGAGGAGGGCGAGTTCGTCGTCGTCGTCAAGCGTGAGGGCCACGACACGCGCGTCACGTACCCGTTCCACCCGTGCGACGTCGTCGGGTGGAAGGGCGACGTCGCGCCGATGCGGGTGAACGTCGCCGACTTCCGCCCGGTCGTGTCGCCGCGCTACCACCTGCCGCCGTCCGCGCACACGACGTTCGTCGGCGATGGCTTCGTCGTGTGCACATTCGCGCCGCGGCCGATGGAGGAGGACCCCGAGGCGCTGCGGCTGCCGTTCTTCCACCGCAACATCGACTACGACGAGGTGATCTTCTACCACTCGGGTCAGTTCTTCTCGCGCGCCGGCATCGGCGAGGGAATGATCACGTTCCACCCCCACGGCCTGCACCACGGCCCGCAGCCGTCCGCAGTCGCCCGCGACCGCGAGGCGGCGGCGAGCGGCGCGCGGCGGACGACCGAGGAGTACGCCGTGATGCTCGACGCCCGTCGCCCGCTCCAGCTCGGCGCCGCCGCCGCCGACCTCGACGTCGCCGACTACGTCATGTCCTGGCGGAGCGGTCAGTCAGGGCAGTAGCGGCTTCACCAGCGTCGACGACGGCGACGGCGTGAACGTCGGCGTGGAGCCGGACGGGGGCGTCGACGTCGTCGTGGTCGGTTCGGGCGACGGCTCGCCGACGACGGCGTCGTCGCGCAGGTCTTCGAACAGCCGCGCCGCGTCGTCACCCAGGTACACGACCGACGCCCGCCCCGCGGTGCCGACTCGCCCCGGCGTCACGAGGTTGGTCAGCCGCGACGGATCGATGCGGCGCGCCAGTGTCGCCAGCCGTGGCAACCGGTCCATCGGGACGTCGAGCGACGCCCAGCGAGTGAGGACGCGCAGCCAGCCGCGGATGCCGCCGTCGTCGGCGACCTCGGCGCGCAGCTTCGCCAGCCCGGACAGCAGCAGCAGGCCCTGGTTCTCGCTGCGGCTGAAGTCGCCGTACGCGACGTCGTGCCGGTCGCGCCCGAAGGCCAGCGCCTCGGCGCCGCTGAAGTGGTGCCAGCCGCGCTCGAAGCGTGCACCCGAGTACGGGTCGTTCATGCGGCGGTTCACCGGGACGTCGACGCCACCGAGGTCGTCGACCATGCGCTGGACACCCGCGAACCCGGTCAGCACCCAGTAGTCGACCGGCAGCCCCGTCAGATGGCGCACGGTGGCGGCGAGCAGGTCGGGGCCGCCGTCGACGAGCGCCGTGTTGATCTTGTCGCGACCGTGGCCGGGGATCTCGACCCAGCTGTCGCGGGGGAACCCGAGCACCGTGCCCTGGCGCGTCGACGGGTTGAGCGCGAGCAGGTGGATGCTGTCGGCGCGCGAGCGGGCGACGTTCTCGCCGGGCCGCGCGTCCGATCCGATCACGAGGACGAACGTCAGCTGGTCCGGCACCGACGTCGTGCTGCGGAACGCGATCGCCGGGCGCCACGGCTCCCCGTCGGGCGGCACGAGCCCGGCACGCTCGTGCGTCTCGGGACGGGGCCCGCCGAGGGGGACGCCGGGACCGTCGCCGATGCCCCGTCCGCCGCGGCCGCCGGCCGCACCGCCGTCGTCGGGGCCCGGCACGATCACGGGCCCGGCGCCGGGGGTCGTCGTCGCGCCGTCGGGGACGCCGACCTGCAGCGGCTTGCTGCCGGCACGGGCGCTGCACGCGCCCAGCGCGAGGGCGAGCGCGACCGCCGCGCCGAGGGCTCGCATCCACACCACTACGACGCGTGGGCCGCGCGGCCCTTCTCGCCGCGACGTGGTGGAAGGTGGTTGCAAGGTGGTTCGGTGGGGCGTATGGTGGCGCGAAGTGGAGCACCGGGGAGGACTGGGGCGCCACAGACCAGCAGAAGTGGCGTGACGTGGTGGCCGACGGGAGCGAGGGGATCAGCGGATGTTCTTCGGGGAGTTCCAGCACTCCCTGGACGCCAAGGGGAGGGTCATCCTCCCGGCGAAGTTCCGCGATCAGCTCGCCGACGGCGCGTTCATCACGTCCGAGATCGACGGGTGCCTCGCCGTGTGGGGCCCCGAGGACTTCGAGGTGAGGGCGAGAGAGATGCGAGAACGTTCGAGGGGAGACGCAGCCGACCGGCAGGTCGCACGTGCGTTCTTCGCTCGCACGGTCGAGGCGCCGCCGGACCGTCAGGGCCGGGTCGCCATCCCGATGAACCTGCGCGAGCTCGCCGGCCTCTCCGACAAGGTCGTCATCACGGGGCAGTTCGACCGCATCGAGATCTGGGACGCGGCGAGGTGGCAGGACCAACGGGCCAGGGGCGACCGCACGCTGGCCGCCGGCGGCGATTGACCGATTGACAAGGGAGCACGACCGAACGACCAGCACGAGCTCTGCGCATGCGCAGCCCCCCGACCGGAACAGATGGAAGACCCCTACTCCGCCCGCTTCCATCCACAGTCGATTCGGGGAGAAATCCCGACGGCGCCATCCGATCGGGGGGTTGCGGATGAGCAGGGCACGGCGGTGAACACGGCCACGCCGTTCCATCACGTCCCCGTGATGGTCGGCGAGATCGTCGAGCTGTTCGGCCCCGTTCCTCCGGGTGTCGTGGTCGACGCCACCGTCGGCGGCGGCGGCCATGCGAGTGCGCTGCTCGAGGCGCACCCGCACCTGCAGGTGGTCGGCCTCGATCGTGACGAGGCGGCCGTCGAGGCAGCAACACATGCACTCCAACGGTTCGGCGAGCGGGCGACCGTGCGCCGGGCCCGGTTCGACCAACTGACGGCGATGCTGCGGGAGACGGGACATGAGACGGTTTCGGGAGCGTTGTTCGACCTGGGGGTCAGCTCTCCCCAGCTCGACGACCCCGGTCGGGGCTTCAGCTACCGCGCTGACGCTCCTCTGGACATGCGCATGGATCGTGCGCAACCGACCTCCGCTCGCGATCTCGTCAACTCGCTTCCCGAGCGCGAGCTGGCGACGCTCCTGCGAGACCTCGGCGACGAGCGCTTCGCCGCTCGCATCGCGCGCGGCATCGTCGCTGCCCGCCCGCTGCGCACGACGGGTGACCTCGTGGCGGTGATCGACGCCGCGGTGCCGGCACCGGCGCGCCGTCGCCAGCACGGCCACCCCGCGCGGCGGACGTTCCAGGCGCTGCGCATCGCCGTCAACGCCGAGCTCGACGTGTTGCGCCCGGGCCTCGATGCCGCGCTCGACGTCCTCGTGCCCGGCGGACGGTGCGCGGTGCTCGCGTACCACTCCGGCGAGGACCGCATCGTGAAGGACGTGTTCCGCACCGCGGCGACCGGCGGGTGCGTCTGCCCGCCCGGCCTGCCCTGCGTGTGCGGCGCGACGCCGACGGTTCGCGAGCTGCGACGGGGCGCCCGCAAGCCGTCGCCGGCCGAGGTCGCGGCGAACCCGCGCGCCGAGTCGGCCCGGCTGCGCGCCGTCGAGAAGCTCGAGGTGGTCGCATGAGGCCGGCCACCCCTCCGAACTCGGCGCGGAACGTTGCGCATGCCGCAACTTTCCGCGCCGAGTTCGGCCGTGGAACCCGGGGCGGTGCGGCGTGACGGCAACGACGCGAGCGCCGTACCGCCCCCGGCACGTGGCCGGGCACCTGCCCGTGCCGGAGCAGATCCCGCTCCCGCTCCCCGAGGTCCAGGAGCGCCGGCTGCGGCTCGTGCGCGCGGGCGAGCTCTCACCGCGGGCCCGCCGGCGGCGCAACCGCCTCGTCGCGTTCGGGGTGTCCGTGGTGCTGTGCGCGGGGCTGTTCGGCGTCGTCGCCTTCCACGTCGTGCTCACGCAGGGACAGCTGCAGCTCGACCAGCTCCACGACACGGCCGACGCGCAGCAGGCGCTCTACGACCGCAACCGGCTGCTCGTCGCCGAGCTCGAGTCGCCCGAGCGCATCGTCAAGGTCGCGCAGGAGAGGCTCGGCATGGTGCCGCCGCCCGACGTGACGTACCTGTCGCCGACCGGGATCAAGGTCGAGACCCGCGGTGGCGACGAGCACACGGCGACCGCCGACGACGACACCGACCCGACGTCGACGTCGTGGCCGGCCGTGAAGGCACACCTCGCGGGCTCGCGGTGACCGGAAGGGAAGCCCCGGGCCGAGCGGTCCGGATGGCGCCCCGCTCACGAACCCGGCGTCCGCAGCCACAGGTCCGCCGTCGCACGCCCGACGTCCGGCGGCGGCTGGTCGCGCTGCTCGCCGTGCTCGGCGTCCTCTTCACGGTCGTGGTCGGCCGGCTCGTGATGATCCAAGGTGTCTCGCCCGACAAGTACGTCGCCGTCGGCGAGTCGCAGCGACTCCGAGACGTCGTCCTCCCCGCCGGGCGTGGCGCGATGTTCGACCGCAACGGACGGGATCTCGCGCTCACGATCCCGCAGAAGACGGTGTGGGCGAACCCGCACCTCGTCACCGATCCGCTCGCCGCCGCGAAGGCGCTGAGCCCGGTGCTGCACGTCGACGAGGCCGTCCTCGGTGACCGCCTCAGTCGCGACGCCGGCTTCGTGTACCTCGCCCGCAAGGTCGACGACAAGGTCGTGGCCCAGGTCGAGAAGCTCCACCTGAGCGGCGTCTTCTTCCTGGACGAGCCGAAGCGGTTCAATCCCGCGGGCGACCTCGCCGGGCCGCTCCTCGGTGTCGTCGGCACCGACAACGAGGGCCTGTCCGGGCTCGAGTTGCAGTTCGAGAAGAAGCTCAAGGGCACGCCCGGTGAGCTGCGTGTCGAGCGCGACCCGTACGGCAACGAGATCGCCAGCGGTGACCGGTCGTTCACGCCGGCGCAACCGGGTGACGATCTCGTCCTCACGATCGACCGCTCACTGCAGTACGAGACCGAGAAGGCGCTGTCCGAGGAGATCGTGAAGTCGAACTCCAAGGGCGGCACCGCGATCGTCATGGACCCGAAGACCGGCGAGATCCTGTCCATGGCGAACCTCACCTACGACGGCGCCGACAGCGGCAAGGCGCCGTACCCGTCGATCAACAACACGGCCGTCACGAGCGTGTACGAGCCAGGCTCGGTCAACAAGGTCATCACGATCGCCGCCGCGCTCGAGGAGGGCCTCGTCGCGCCCGACACGACGCTCGCGGTTCCCGACCACCTGCGCGTCGCCGACCACGTGTTCAGCGACCACGACCCGCACCCGCTCAAGCAGTGGACGGTGACCGACATCATGGCGACGTCGTCCAACATCGGGACGATCATGATCGGCAAGCAGCTCGGCAAGACCCGCCTCGACGCGTACCTCCGCAAGTTCGGGCTCGGCTCGAAGACCGGGCTCGGGTTCCCGGGCGAACCGCGCGGCCTGCTGCTCGACCCGAAGAAGTGGTCGGGCACGTCGATCGGCACCGTCCCGATCGGACAGGGACTCGCCGTCACCGCGCTGCAGATGCTCGACGCGTACAACACGGTCGCCAACGGCGGCGTCCTCGTCACGCCGAAGCTCGTCAAGGCGACCGTCGACGGAGAAGGGACGCAGGCGCCGACGCCGGCGTCGCCACGCCGGCGAGTCGTGTCGGAGAAGACCGCCGACCAGGTCAAGCACATGCTGACCGAGGTCGTGAAGGTCGGCACGGGCACCGAGGCCGCCATCGACGGCTACACCGTGGCCGGCAAGACCGGCACCGCCCGCAAACCGTACAAGGGCGGCTACAAGCAAGGTGCCTACCTCGCCACGTTCGCCGGGTTCGTCCCGGCCGAGAACCCGCGCCTGTCGGCCATCGTCGTGCTCGACGAGCCCGCCCAGATGTACGGCGGCCTGGTGTCGGCGCCGGTGTTCGCCAAGGTCGCGCAGTACGGTCTGCGGCTGTTCCGTATTCCGCCGCCACGCCCGCAGTCCACCCCGGCCGACACGAAGATCACCGACCCGGACGCCGCCAAGACCGCCGACGTCGCGCCGCCCTCGACCGCATCGACCGCGACCACTGCTCGTCCCACCACCACCTCGACCCCTCCCCGGTAGCAGCCGTGCAGCTCCGCCACCTCCTCGACGGCGTGGAGGTCCTCGACGTGAGCGGTGACCCCGCGACCGTCGACGTCACCGCCGTGACCCACGACTCGCGTGCGGTCGTCCCCGGCGCGCTCTTCTGCTGCGTGCCCGGCTCGGTGGTCGACGGACACGACTTCGGCGTCGCGGCCGTCGACGCCGGCGCCGTCGCGCTGCTCGTCGAGCGTCGCCTGGGCGTCGACGGGCGCGCCGTGCAGGTCGTCGTCGGCGACGTGCGATCGACCATGGCGTCCGTGGCGGCGGCGTTCTGGGGCGCGCCGTCGCGAGCGATGTCGGTCGTCGGCGTGACGGGCACGAACGGCAAGACGACCGTGACCGCGCTGCTCCAGTCCGTGCTTTCCGCCGCCGGTCGCCGGTGCGAGGTGATCGGCACGCTCACCGGCGCGCGTACGACACCGGAGTCGACCGAGCTGCAGGCGCAGCTGGCCGCGTTCCGCGACGACGGCGTCGACGCCGTCGCGATGGAGGTGTCGTCACACGCGCTCGAGCTGCACCGCGTCGACGCGACGTGGTTCTCGGTCGCCGTCTTCACGAACCTCGGGCGCGACCACCTCGACTTCCACGGGACGGAGGAGGCGTACTTCCGAGCAAAGGCGCGGCTGTTCGAGCCCGAGCGGTGCGGACGCGCCGTCGTGAACCGCGACGACGCCCACGGCCGGCTGCTGCTCGACGCGGCTCGCGTGCCGACGGTCGCGTACTCGCTCGACGACGCGTCCGACGTGTCGGTGGGTGCGGCCGGGTCGACGTTCACGTGGGCGGGCGAGCACGTCGAGCTGCGTCTCGGCGGCACGTTCAACGTGTCGAACGCGCTCGCCGCCGCCGCGGTGGCTCGTGAGCTCGGCGTCGACGCCGCCACCATCGCCGCCGGGCTCGCGTCGGCGCCGGCAGTGCCGGGACGGTTCGAGGCCGTCGACGCGGGGCAGGCGTTCCCGGTGGTCGTCGACTACGCGCACACGCCGGACGGGCTCGAGCAGGTACTGCGCGCCGCCCGGGGTGCCGTGGCGCCGGGCGACGGCGGGCGGGTGCTCGTCGTGTTCGGTTGCGGCGGCGATCGTGACCGCTCGAAGCGCCCGGTGATGGGCGACGTCGCCGTCCGCCTCGCCGACCGGGCGTGGCTCACCAGCGACAACCCGCGCAGCGAGGACCCGATGGCGATCATCGACGAGGTCCTCACCGGTGTGCGGGACGCGGATCGGGACCGGCTCGTCGTCGAGCCCGACCGGCGCGCCGCGATCGCGTCTGCGGTCCGTGACGCGCGCGCCGGGGACGTCGTCGTCATCGCCGGCAAGGGCCACGAGACCGGTCAGATCGTCGGTGAGGTGACGCTCCCGTTCGACGACCGCGTCGTCGCCCGCGAGGTGCTGACGGGGCTGGGCTCGTGAGCGAGCCGAAGGCGAGCGAGCCGATGAACAACGCTTGGTCCGGCGCAGCCGGACGTCACGGTTCTCATTGGTGTGCCACCGACGCGGTGGTGCAACAATGAGGTTTTCGGCCGTGCAGATCGCCGACGCGGTGGGCGGCAGCGTCGTCGGCCCCGACCTCACGGTCTCGGGCGCGTCCATCGACTCACGTGACATCGGGGGCGGCGAGCTGTTCGTGCCGATCGTCGCCGGGCGCGACGGTCACGACTTCATCGCCGCCGCACTCGCCGCGGGCGCGGCCGCGTACCTCACGTCCCGGCGCGCGGACGACGGCGGCACCGCGATCGTGGTCGACGACACCGCAGCCGCCTTCACCCGCCTCGGCGCGGCCGCCCGCGACCGGCTGCCCGATCGTGTCGTCGGTATCACCGGCTCGGTGGGGAAGACGTCGACGAAGGACCTGCTCGCGTCGGTGCTGTCGCAGCGCTGGGTCACCGGGGCGAGCCCGCAGTCGTTCAACAACGAGCTCGGCGTGCCGCTCACGCTCGTCAACGCGCCCGAGCGGTGCGAGGCGCTCGTCGTGGAGATGGGCGCGCGCGGTCGGGGGCACATCGCGTCGCTGTGCGAGGTTGCCCGGCCGGCGGTGGGGGTCGTCACCGCCGTCGCCGCCGTGCACACCGAGCTGTTCGGGACGATCGACGACGTCGCCGTCGCCAAGCGCGAGCTCGTCGAGGCGCTGCCGCCGTCGGGCACCGCCGTGCTGAACGCCCTCGACGAGCGTGTCCTGGCGATGGCCGACCACTGCGCCGGCCGCGTCCTCACGTTCGGCGGCGACCGCGCCGACGTGCGCGCCGACGGTCTCGCGCTCGACGACGAGCTGCGCCCGTCGTTCACCCTCGTGACGCCGTGGGGTTCGACCGCCGTCGACATGTCGATCCGCGGCGCGCACCAGGTCGCCAACGCCCTCGCCGCCGCGGCCGCGGGACTGGCGTGCGACGTGCCGCTCGACGCGGTGGCGTTGGGGCTCGCGTCGGCGCAGCTGTCGCGCTGGCGGATGGAGCTCTCCCGCACACCGTCAGGCGCGCTGGTGCTCAACGACGCGTACAACGCCAACCCGACGTCCGTCGCCGCCGCGCTGGAGTCCCTCGCGACCCTCGACGCCCGGCGCCGCGTCGCCGTCCTCGGCGTCATGGCCGAGCTCGGGCCCGAGTCCGACGACGAGCACGCCCGCATCGGCAAGCTCGCCGGCGAGCTGGGCGTCGACGTCATCGCGGTGGACGCACCCGCGTACGGCGTCGACAAAGACGTCGCCGACGTCGACGCCGCCCTCGACGCCCTCGCCGAGCTGCGACTCGCGACCGGCGACGCCGTCCTCGTCAAGGGGAGCCGAGTCGCCGGCCTCGAGCGCGTCGCTGCCGCGCTGACCGGGATCGAGAAGCCGTAGATGGTCGCGGTCTTCCTCGCCGGGGGCATCGCCCTGCTCGTCGCGCTGATCGGCACGCCCCTGCTGATCGGCTGGTTGCACGCGCGGGGCATCGGTCAGCAGATCCGCGAGGAGGGACCGCAGGGCCACATCTCCAAGGCGGGCACCCCGACGATGGGCGGGATGATGATCGTCGGCGCCGGCGCGCTCGGGTACCTCGTCGCCCACCTGCGCCCGGGCACCTACTACTCGCGCGGCGGGCTGCTGGTGATGATGGCGATCGTCGGCACGGGCGCGGTCGGCCTGCTCGACGACTACCTCAAGGTGTCACGGCAGCAGAGCCTCGGCCTCAACAAGCGCGGGAAGATCATCGGGCAGCTCGTCATCGCCGTCGCGTTCGCGTGGCTGGCGCTGCACTGGGCGCACGCCAAGACCGACCTGTCCTTCACGCGGTTCGACTCGACGACGATCGACCTGCACGACGTCGGCTGGATCGTGTTCGCGGTGTTCGTCATCCTCGCCATGTCGAACGCGGTGAACCTCACCGACGGCCTGGACGGCCTCGCCGCCGGGTCGAGCGCGTTCGCGTTCGCGGCGTTCGTCGTCATCGGGTTCTGGCAGTTCCGCCACTCGACCGTGTACTCGGTCCCGCAGGCGCTCGACCTCGCGCTCGTGTCGTCGGCGATGGTCGGCGCGTGCGCCGGCTTCCTGTGGTGGAACGCGGCACCAGCGCGGATCTTCATGGGCGACACGGGCTCGCTCGGCATCGGCGCAGGGCTTGCCGCGCTCGCGCTGCTGACGAACACGCACCTGCTGCTCCCCGTCATCGGCGGGCTGTTCGTCCTCGAAACGGTGTCGGTCGTGGTCCAGGTCGTCTCCTTCCGCGTCTTCCACCGCCGCATCTTCCGGATGGCACCGGTGCACCACCACTTCGAACTGCTCGGGTGGCCGGAGACGACCGTCATCATCCGCTTCTGGATCCTGGCCGGACTGTGCACCGCGCTCGCGCTCGCGGTGTTCTACGCCGACTCGATCAGCGCGGGGATCACGGGTTGAGCCCGGACGCCGGTGTGCGTCACCTCGTCGTCGGGCTCGGTGTCAGCGGCGACGCCATCGCCCGTGCGCTCCTCGCCCGTGGCGGCGACGTCGTCGTCGTGGAGGAGGCGCCGACGGACGCGACGCGGGCGCGGGGGGACGGCCTGCGCGTCGTCGAGTCGCCGTCGCCCGACGCGCTCGCCGCGCTCGTGCGCGACGTCGACGTCGTGGTCCCCAGCCCCGGCGTGCCAGCGCACCACGCGGTCTTCGCGCTCGCCCGCGACGCCGGCACCGAGGTCCTCGGCGAAGTCGAGCTCGCGTCGCGCTGGACGTCGGTCCCGATCGTCGCCGTGACGGGCACGAACGGCAAGACGACGGTCACGACGCTCATCCGCGAGATCCTCGACCAGTCCGGCCTGAACGCCGTGAGCGCGGGCAACATCGGGCGCCCGCTGGCGGAGGCGGTCGAGGGCGAGGCCGACGTCCTGGTGGTCGAGGTGTCGTCGTTCCAGCTCGCGCTGACGTCGACGTTCCGGCCGCGCGTCGCCGTCTGGCTCAACGTCGCCGACGACCACCTCGACGCGCACGGCTCGTTCGAGGCCTACGTCGCGGCCAAGGCGCGCATCTGGGCGAACCAGCGCGACGGCGACGTCGCCGTCGTCAACGCCGACGATGCGATCGTGGTCGAGGCGGCGAGGTCGGCGCCGGCGAACGTGATCACGTTCGGGCTCGGCGACGACCCCACGCCGGACTGGCACCTCGCCGGCGGCGCGCTGCGGCGCCCCGACGGCAGCGAGCTGCTCGACGTCGACCTCCTCCCGCGGTCACTGCCGCACGACGTGGCCAACGCGCTCGCCGCGGTCGCCGCCGGCGACGCGGCCGGCGCGTCGGCCGACGGGGCGCGCCTGGCACTGACCGGCTTCGTGAGCCTCCCCCACAGGGTGAGCCTGGTCGTGGATGCTGGTGGGGTGCGGTGGTACGACGACTCGAAGGCGACGAACCCGCACGCGGCGCTTGCCGCGATCCGCGGGTTCGAGTCGGTCGTGCTGCTCGCCGGCGGTCGCAACAAGGGCCTCGACCTCGGCGCGCTGACCGAGGCGCGCGACCGCATCCGCGCCGTCGTCGCCATCGGCGACGCCGCGCCCGACGTCGTGCGGGCGTTCGAGGGTGTCGGCACGCCGGTGCAGAGCGCCGCCACGATGGACGCGGCGGTGCACCTCGCCTCGCGCTTCGCCCGTCCCGGCGACGCCGTGCTGTTGTCGCCGGGCTGCGCGTCGTTCGACTGGTACGCGAACTACGCCGAACGCGGCGACGACTTCGCCCGCGCCGTCCACCAGCTCGTAGGCGCGTCGTGACCTCGACGCGCATCCTCCAACAAACCCGCGTTTCGTCGTCCGGATCGAGCGCGAGAACGCGATTCCGTTGGAGGATGCCGGCGGCGGCGACCACGACGGGGGCCGCGTCGCCGTCGTTCTACGGGTTGCTCGCGGTGATCGTCGTGCTGCTCGTCGTCGGGCTCGTGATGGTGCTGTCGTCGTCGTCGGTGCAGGCGCTGCGGGTGAACGGGAGCGCCTGGTACTACTTCGAGCGCCAGATGATGTGGGTCGGGCTCGGCGGCATCGCCATGGCCGTGTGCACGCGGCTCGACTACCGCATCTGGAAGCGGCTGGCCGTCCCGCTGCTCGCCGGAACGGGCGTGCTCCTGTTCCTCGTGCTCGTCCCCGGGTTCGGCATCAGCGTGAACGGATCGACGCGCTGGCTCGGCGTCGGTCAGTGGCGCATCCAGCCGTCCGAGCTCGCCAAGTTCGCGCTGCTGGTGACGACGGCGGTGATCCTCACCCGCCATCCCGACGACGTCGACGACCCGCGCCGGTCCATCCGCCCCGTGACCGCCGTCGCGGTGCCGATCTTCCTGCTCGTCATGCTGCAGCCGGACATGGGCACGACGCTCGTGACGGGCGCCATCGTGCTCGCGCTCCTGTTCGTCGCCGGCGTCCCCGGCCTGAAGATGGCGAAGCTCGTCGGGTGGGCGGCGGGTGGGTCGCTGGTCCTCGGCATCGTCGAGCCCTACCGGCGCGACCGCTTCCTCGGGTTCCTCCATCCGTGGAAGGACCCGATGGGGATCGGCTACCAGACGATCCAGGGTCGCATCGCGCTCGCCGAGGGTCGCCTCGCCGGCGTCGGCCTCGGCGCCAGCCGCGCGAAGTGGGGGTTCCTGCCGAACGCCCACACCGACTTCATCTTCGCCATCATCGGCGACGAGGTCGGCCTCGCCGGCACCGTCGGCGTCGTCGCGCTGTTCGTGGCCTTCGCCGTCTTCGGCGTGCGGGCCGCGCTGCGCGCGCCCGACCGCTTCGGCGCGTTGCTCGCCGCCGGGATAACCACGTGGGTGACGGTGCAGGCGTTCATCAACATCGGCGCGGTGATCGGCATCCTCCCGATCACCGGCGTGCCGCTGCCGTTCGTGTCGTTCGGCGGCTCGTCGCTCGTCCTGCTGATGGGCGTCGTCGGGATCCTGCTCAACATCGCCCGCCAGGAGCGGGTGCCGCGAACATCGTGAGCGCCTCACAGGCGAGCGATCGCCCGTGGGCGATCATCGCCGGCGGCGGCACCGGGGGCCACGTCACACCCGCCATCGCCATCGGACGTGCGCTCGTCGAGCGCGGTCACGACCCGTCGACGGTCCACTTCGTCGGCTCGCGGCGCGGCATCGAGGCGCGCCTCGTCCCCGCCGCCGGGTTCTCGGTGACGCTGCTGCCGGGGCGCGGCATCCAGCGCCGGCTGACGCTCGAGAACGTCGGCGCGGTCGTCGGGCTGGTGCGGGCGTTGGTCGCCGCGGCGTGGCTCGTCGCCCGCCGGCGCCCGCATGTCGTCGTGTCGGTGGGTGGGTACGCGAGCGCACCGTGCTCGATCGCCGCCGTCGTCTTCCGCGTGCCGCTGGTGCTCGCCGAGCAGAACGCGCACCCGGGCGCCGCCCATCGACTCGTCGCCCGCTTCGCCCGGTCGTGCGCGGTCACCTTCGAGGGGACGCCGCTGCCGCACGCGGTGGTCACGGGAAACCCCGTCCGTGCCGAGATCCTGGCGATCGACCGATCGTCGCCGTCGCGTGACGCCGCCCGCCACACCCTCGGTCTCCCGCCCGACCGCGCCGTCGTCCTCGCGTTCGGCGGCTCGCTCGGCGCCCGGCGCATCAACACCGCGGTCGCCGGGCTGGCCGACGCCTGGGCCACACGGTCCGACGTCGCCGTGCGCCACGTCGTCGGCTCGCGCGACTGGGACGACGTCTCGCGCACCGCGCCGCCGAGCGGCGACCTCGTCTACCAGCGAGTCGAGTTCGAGGACCGCATGGACGTCGCGCTGACCGCCGCCGACGTCGCCGTGTGCCGGGCGGGCGCGTCGACGATCGCCGAGCTGACGGTCGCCGGCGTGCCCGCGATCTACGTCCCGTTCCCGGCCGCGACGGGAGACCACCAGACCGCCAACGCCCGCGCCGTGGCCGACGCCGGCGGTGGCGTGCTCGTGCCCGACGCCGACCTCACCGCCGAGCGGCTCGCCAAGGAGCTCGACGCCCTCGTCGGCCATCCGGACCGGTTGGCGGCGATGTCGGCCGCGGCCCGAGCGCTCGGTCGCCCCGATGCGGCGGACCGGGTCGCCGCCCTCGTCGAGGATCACGCCCGCCCGTGACCCTCATCGACCTCGGCACGCCGCAGCGCGTCCACGTCGTCGGCGTCGGCGGCGCGGGCATGAGCGCGATCGCCACGGTCCTCGCCCGCATGGGCCACACCGTCACGGGCAGCGACCTCAAGCCGTCGACCGGGCTCGCCCGACTCCAGGCGCTCGGTGTCCACGTCGACATCGGCCATGACGCCGCCAACGTCCCGCCCGGCACCGACGCCGTCGCCATCTCCACCGCCGTGCCGCCGACCAACCCCGAGGTGCAGGCCGCGCAGCAACGCGGCATCCCCGTCCTGCGCCGAGCGGAGATCCTGGCCGCGATCGCCGCGACCCGGCGCACGATCGCCGTCGCCGGCACGCACGGCAAGACGACGACGTCGTCGATGCTCGCCGTCGTGCTGCTCGGCGCCGGACGCGACCCCAGCTTCATCATCGGCGGCGACGTCAACGAGATCGGCACCGGCGCGGCGTGGAACGGCGGCGAGTGGTTCGTGGTCGAGGCCGACGAGAGCGACGGCACGTTCCTCGAGCTCGGCGCCGAGGCCGTCGTCGTCACCAACGTCGAGCCCGACCACCTCGGCCACTACGGGTCGTTCGACGCGCTCGTCGGCAGCTTCGACCGCTTCCTCGCCGAGGCCAGCGGCCCGCGCGTCGTGTGCGCCGACGACGACGTGGCCCTCCGACTGGCGAAGCAACACGGCGCGACGACCTACGGCACGTCGCCCGACGCCGAGTACCGCATCGTCGTGCACGAGTCCGGCCGCGTCGGCACCCGCTTCGAGGTCAGGAAGCACGACGAGCCGCTCGTCGAGGTGCAGCTCCCGGTGCCCGGGCTCCACAACGCGAGGAACGCGACCGGCGCGCTCGTCGCCGGCGTGCTCCTCGGCGCCACACCGGCCGACGCCGCGGCCGCGCTCGGTCGCTACGGCGGCGTCGCCCGCCGCTTTCAGTTCCGCGGCGAGCGCGACGGCGTCACGTTCGTCGACGACTACGCCCACCTGCCGACCGAGGTGAAGGCGGCGCTGGCCACCGCGCGAGACGGCGGGTGGAAACGCGTCGTGTGCGTGTTCCAGCCGCACCGGTACTCGCGCACGGGCGACCTGTGGCGCGACTTCGCCGACGCGTTCGTCGACGCCGACCTGCTCGTCGTGACCGACGTCTACCCGTCGGGTGAGGCGCCGCGGCCGGGCGTCACCGGCCGGCTGATCGTGCAGGCGGTGCTCGACGCGCACCCCAAGGCGTGGGTCGCCTACCTGCCGAAGCGCGACGACCAGCTCGCGTACCTGCGGGCGCGGCTCCGGCCCGGCGACATCTGCCTGACGCTCGGGGCCGGCGACCTCACCTCCCTGCCCGACGCGCTGCTGGACGTACCCGCATGAGCGGCGGCCGATCGACGACGGCCGGCGCGGACGCGGCCGCGCGCGCCGGCGAGCTCCTCGGCGACCTCGCGCAGCGCGACGTCCCCATCGGTCCGATGACGACGTACCGCGTCGGCGGCGCCGCCGACGTGTTCGTCGACGTCGCATCCGAGGACGACCTGCTGGGCGTCGCTCGCGCCGTGTCGTCCACGGGCGCGCCTGTCCTCGTCGTCGGCCGCGGGTCGAACCTCCTCGTGGCCGACTCGGGGTTCCACGGCGTCGCCGTGCGCCTCGGCGACGCGTTCTCGTCCATCGACATCGAGGGCGCGACCGTGCGCGCCGGGGGAGCGGTGAGCCTCCCCGTGCTCGCCCGCCGCACCGCGGCCGCGTCGCTCACCGGGCTCGAGTGGGCCGTCGGCGTGCCGGGCTCGGTCGGCGGTGCCGTGCGGATGAACGCCGGTGGTCACGGGGCCGAGACGCGCGAGACGTTGCGTCGCATCCGGCGCGTCGACCTCCGGACCGGTGCCGACGACGTGGTCGACGCCGGCGCGCTCGACCTCGCGTACCGCCACTCGAACGTCACCCCGGCCCAGGTCGTCGTCTGGGCCGAGTACGAGCTGGCGCCCGGCGACGGCGCGGCGTCCGAGTCGCAGATCTCGGAGATCGTGCGGTGGCGGCGCGAGAACCAGCCGGGCGGGCAGAACTGCGGGTCGGTCTTCACCAACCCGGATGGCGACTCCGCCGGGCGACTCGTGGACGCCGCCGGCCTCAAGGGCCACCGGAGGGGGACGGCGTTCGTGTCGCCGAAGCACGCCAACTTCATCCAGGCCGACGACGGTGGCCTCGCTGCGGACGTCCGCGACCTGATCGCCGACGTGCAGCAAGCTGTAGAGGAGCGGTTCGGCATCCGCCTCGTGCCCGAGCTGCGGATGGTCGGGTTCGACGAGACATGACGACGACGTGAGTACGACCGACGCCACCGGCCCGAGCGGACCCGTCCCGGTCCCGATCGACCCCCGCATCCGCGAGCGGCGGATCGCGGTGCGGCGCGACGAGGGACGCCGCCGCCTGCGCCTGCTCGTCATCGGCGGCTCGGTGGTCGCCGTCGGTCTGCTGGGTTGGCTGGCGACCCGGTCACCGCTGCTCGACGTCGACACGATCCGCGTCGTCGGCGCCCGCCACACGACGGCGACGGCGGTCACTCGCGCCACCGGCGTGCGCCACGGCGACGCGATGCTCGACATCGACGACGGCAGCGTCGCGGCGCGCGTCCGGGCGCTGCCGTGGGTCGACACGGCGACCGTGCGCCGCGAGTGGCCGGGGACGGTCACCGTCGACGTCACCGAGCGGCGCGCCATCGCCGCCGCACGCGGCCCGAGCCGCTCGGCGACCCACGAGACGTGGCTTCTCGTCGACGCCGACGGCAGGTTGCTGGCGCGCCAGTCGCACGCGCAGGAGGGGCTGCCGGCGATCGAGGGCGGCCCGTTCGGCGACACACCGGGCGCGACGATCGACGCCACCGGGAAGGGTGCGCTCGCCGTCGCGCGCGCGATCGGACCCGATCGGGTGCCGCAGATCCCCGTCGTCGCCGTCGTCGACGGTGACCAACTGGAGCTGCGGCTGGCCGGCGACAGACCGGGCGTGAGCGGGGGAGTGGTGCGCTTCGGGCCGCCCGACCAGATCCGCGAGAAGCTGCTCGCCGTCTTCACCGTGCTCGATCACGTCGACCTGCGCGACCTCGCGGTGCTCGACGTGCGCGTGCCGAGCGCGCCGGTGATCACGCGCGGCTGAGGAGCGGCGAGCCTTGACGCCGTTGCGGGCCACCTCTTACTCTCTCAACCAACACGAGAGGTTG
>DASSOZ010000063.1:0-13529 GCA_035700105.1 Acidimicrobiales bacterium | reverse complement strand
GTCGAGGACCTCTACCTGTACCGCCGCCTCGGCGGGCTCGAGGCCGCCCGGACCGGGCGCAGCGCCGAGGAAGAGGTGCTCGACACGCTCACCGAGGGCGAGATCAAGGACGCGATCGAGGCGCTGCCCGAGCAGTTCCGGATGGCCGTGCTCCTGGCCGATGTCGAGGGCTTCTCCTACAAGGAGATCGCCGAGATCCTCGACATCCCGATCGGCACGGTGATGAGTCGCCTGCACCGCGGAAGAAGAGCGCTGCAGAAGCGGTTGTACGAGTTCGGCCGCTCTCGTGGGCTGGTCGCTGAACCGTCGGGGGGAACGAATGCCGGAGGCTGAGCGAGCCTCGATGTCGAAGAGTGAGTTGGGATGACGTCTGGGTCTGGACACGACGAACGCGGCGCCCGCCTCGACTGCGACGACGCCGTCCACGTCCTGTACGAGTACCTCGACGGCGAGCTCACCGAGGAACGGCGCGTCCTCATCCAGGCGCACCTCGAGTCGTGCCCGCCGTGCTTCGAGGGCTACGAGTTCGAGTACGAGCTGCGCCAGGTGATCGCCCGCAAGTGCCGCGACGAGGTCCCTGCCGACCTCCGCGCTCGCATCGCCGCCGCCATCCAGCAGGGCACGAGCGAGGGGAATACCCCCGGGCGGTAGGCCGTTGCCGCGGTCATGACCGAGCGTGCAGTGACCGGAACCGCGGTCGGCACGGTCGCGTCCCGAGCGTCGAGGGCGTACAAGACCAACCGGGTGTGCCGCCACGACGGCTGCGGGACCGTCCTGTCGATCTACAACAAGGGCAAGTACTGCTACCAGCACGAGCCGATGGTCACGCCGCGAACGCGAGGCCGGAAGATCGCGTGATCTTCAAGCTGAACGGAAACCGTTCGGCTCGAGTCAACGGTGCCGGCCACCGGCCGGGGCGCCGACCCACGCGGCTGGAGTCGCCTGATTCCTGGCCGCGACAGGCCGCCGAATAACCTCCGCGCATGGTCCTCGCCGCCAAGGTCTGGCACTACTGGGTGTCGTTCGCCCTCGTGGGCGTCGTGGTGCTCGCGATCCTCGGCACCATCGTCGGGTATCTCGTGAAGGTGACGTCCGCCCGCTACCCGAAGCAGCAGTGACCAGCCCGGCAGCGATGCCATGACGGCCGCCGACCCGGTCGCGTGGGACGTCGCCGAGAAGATCGCCGTCCGGGTCGCCGGGCGCGAGCCGTTCGCCGAGTCGTACCACTGGGACTCGTTGACGCCCGACTTCGACGAGCTCACTGCCGAGGCCGAGGAGCTCGTCGCCCAGGCCACCGGTCTCCGCTCGCTCGCCGGCCCCGCTCGGGCCCGCGTCGTCGACCGTCAGGGCTGGGTGCGAGCCAACGTCGCGTCGTTCCAGCGGCTCCTCCGACCGCTGACCGAGCGGCTCGGGTCGAAGATGTCCAGCGGCCCGCTCGCGCCCATCGGCCGCACCGTCGCCGGCGCCGAGCTCGGCACGATGCTCGGCTGGATGTCGACGCGGGTCCTCGGCCAGTACGACCTGCTCCTCGTCGAGGCGGAGGCCGACACCGGACCCGACGGCAACGAGGGTGACGTCGTCTACTACGTGGGCACGAACGTGCTCGCCCTCGAGAAGAAGTTCTCGTTCCCGCCGCGCGAGTTCCGCCTCTGGCTGGCGCTGCACGAGGTGACGCACCGGGCGCAGTTCACCGGCATCCCGTGGATGCACGAGCACTTCCTCGGCCTCGTCGAGGGCAGCCTGGCGGCCGTCGACCCCGACCCCAAGCGCTTCCTCGAGGCGCTCCGCCGCGCCGTCGAGGAGATGAAGGCCGGCCGCAACCCGCTCGACGAGGGCGGGCTCGTCGCCCTCCTCGCCAACGACGAACAGCGCGAGCTGCTCCAGAAGGTGCAGGGTCTGATGAGCCTGCTCGAGGGCCACGGCGACGTCACGATGGACCGCGCCGGCGCCGACGAGATCCCGAGCGCCGAGCGGTTCCAGCGCGTCCTTCGCCAGCGCCGACAGCAGGGCTCGCCCGTCGCCCGCCAGCTGCAGAAGCTCATCGGCCTCGAGGCCAAGCTCAAGCAGTACCAGCAGGGCGAGGACTTCATCGCCGCCGTCGAAGCGGTCGGCGGCACCGACCTGCTCGATCGCGCGTGGCGTGGGCCGGAGTGGCTGCCGACGCTGGAGGAGATCCGCGACCCCGGCACGTGGATCGAGCGTGTCGACACGCTGGAACGCGCTGCCAAGTAGCCTGAACGACGCCAGCCATCCGGCGCCTGAGGGAGATATGGCGAACGTCCTGGTCGTCGACGACGAAGCCGACATCCTCGAGCTCATCAAGGTCAACCTCGAGCTCGACGGGCACCGTGTCGTCACCGCGCTCGGTGGTGAGGAAGCGCTCGACCGCGTCCGCGACGTGCACCCCGACCTGATCCTCCTCGACGTGATGATGCCGGGCGTCGACGGGTGGACGGTCCTCGGCCGCATCAAGTCCGAGACGGACATCGACATCAACCAGATCCCGGTGCTGATGGTCACCGCCCGCACCGCGCAGGAGGACCGCATCAAGGGTGGCATCGAGGGAGCGATCCGCTACCTCACGAAGCCCTTCAGTCCGTCCGACCTGCGTGACGAGGTGCGCGACGCACTCGTGGGCGATCCCGAGCCGATGAAGCGGCGCAAGGTCCAGCGCGAGTCGCTCGAGCAGCTCGCCCGGCTGGAGAAGGGCGGCACGAGCGGCCCGCCGACCGCCACCGCGCCCCGCCCGAAGCTGACGAGGCTCGAGCACGCACCCGAGGCCAGGGTCGAGTCGCTCGAGGTGCGCGAAGCGCGTCAGAAGGCGGCGGCACTGTCGCCGAAGCAGAAGGAGCTGTTGTACGTGCTGCGGGAGAGCCGCTCCGTGAGTGAGGCCGCCGCCCGCCTCGAGGTCAGCCGCTCCAACGTCTACGCCAGCCTCCGCCGCATCGGGCGCAAGCTGGGCACACGGTCGGTCCCCGAACTGCTCGCGTTGGTGCGCGCCGGTGACCTCACCGTCGATTCCTCGGCTGCTGAGTGAGGAGCGAGCCGACCGACCGGTGCGGAGATCGCCGAGCCACGGTTCGCCTCTCGCAAGGCGGCAGGAGCGACGCGCTGGCCTTGCCCCACCGCTAGCTCCGACAGCGTCGCGAGAGGCGAAGCTGGCCGGCGAGATGTGTGGCGGTGTCGGTCGGCTCGCTCCTCGGGCGACGTTCCCCGCGGCGGGGACGCCGGTCGCCTGCGCCGTGTCCGGCGGAGCCGACTCGCTCGCGCTGCTCGTGCTGGCGTGCGCCGCCGGGCTCGGCGTCACCGCCGTCCACGTCGACCACGGGTTGCGTCCGGGTTCGGCGGCCGAGGCGGACGTCGTACGTGACGCCGCCGCCCGGTTCGGCGCGTCGTTCGTCGCCGAGCGCGTGGACGTCGCGCCCGGCCCGAACGTCGAGGCGCGCGCTCGCGCCGCCCGCTACGCGGTGCTCCCTCGCGGCGCGCTGACGGGACACACCGCCGACGACCAGGCGGAGACCGTGCTGCTGAACCTGCTGCGTGGGGCGGGCGTCGACGGCCTCGCCGGCATGCGCCCCGGCCCGACGAAGCCCCTGCTCGCGCTGCGGCGTGCGGAGACGCACGCGCTGTGCGACGAGCTCGCGCTGGTGCCCGTCGTCGACCCGTCGAACGAGGACCGGTCGCTGCGCCGCAACCGCGTCCGGCACGACCTCATGCCACTGCTCGACGTCATCGCCGAGCGCGACGTCGCCGCCGTCCTCGCCCGCCAGGCGTCGCTGCTCGCCGACGACGCCGCGCTGCTCGACGGGCTCGCGGCGGCGATCGACCCGACCGACGCCCGCGCGCTCGCCGCCGCCCCGCCCGCGCTCGCCCGGCGGGCGGTGCGACGGTGGCTCCACGACGGCTGCGAGCACCCGCCCGATGGCGCGACCGTCGAGCGCGTCCTCGCCGTCGCACGGGGCGATGCGAAGGCCACCGACGTCGGCGGCGGGCGCGCCGTCCGGCGGTCGGCGATGCGCCTGACGCTGGGTTGAAGCCCGCCGCCGCCCGACCGCTACCGTGCGCCGGCGATGGCGCTGTTCGAGAACGACCCCCACCTCGGCCGCACCGTCATCGACGAGAAGGCGCTGCAGGAGCGCATCAGCGAGCTCGGCGCGCAGATCACCGCCGACTACGCCGGCAGGGCGCCGCTGCTCGTCGGGGTGCTCAAGGGCGCGTTCATGTTCATGTCCGACCTCGCCCGGGCGATCGACCTGCCCGTCGAGTTCGACTTCATGGCCGTCTCGTCGTACGGCAGCGCCACCAAGACGAGCGGTGTGGTCCGCATCGTCAAGGACCTCGACCTCGACCTCACCGGTCGAGACGTCATCATCGTCGAGGACATCGTCGACAGCGGCCTGACGCTGCAGTACCTGCGCCGCAACCTCCTGAGCCGCGGGCCGGCGAGCCTCGCGGTGTGCGCCCTCCTGGTGAAGGAGGGGCTCCAGCGCGACGACCCGGACCTGCGCTACGTCGGGTTCCGCATACCGCCCGATTTCGTCATCGGCTACGGCCTCGACGTCGCCGAGCGCTACCGCAACCTGCCGTTCCTCTGCGTCTACGAAGGACCGGGCTCGTAGACAGCCGACCCCTAAGTACGCTGGGATCATCGTGAACCGGATCTTCCGCAGCGCGGCGTTCTACATCGTCGTCGCGCTCGTCGTGCTGGTCGTCGCCAGCAGCCTCCTCAAGGGCGGCAGCAGCACGGAGAAGCTCTCGCTCTCCGAGTTCGAGTCGCTGGTCAAGGACGGCAACGTCGCCACCGCCGTCATCCACGACAAGGACGACGAGGTCAAGGGCGAACTGCGCGAGTCCGGTCGCAAATACAAGGTGAGCTACCCGTCCGAGTACGCCGACGAGCTCACCACCGAGCTGCAGGGTCAGGGCAACATCAAGGTCACCGTCGACCGCCAGAAGGAGTCCGTCTGGCTGTCGCTGCTGTTCAACTTCCTGCCGTTCGTGCTGCTGATCGGCGTCTTCATCTTCGTGATGAACTCGATGCAGGGCGGCGGCAACCGGGTCATGCAGTTCGGCAAGGCGAAGCCGAAGACGATGTCGAAGGACCAGCCCAAGGTGACCTTCGCCGACGTCGCCGGCAGCGACGAGGCCGTCGAGGAGCTCCAGGAGATAAAGGAGTTCCTGGAGAACCCGTCGCGCTTCCAGGCGATGGGAGCGAAGATCCCCAAGGGTGTGCTGCTCTTCGGCCCGCCCGGCACCGGCAAGACGCTGCTGGCGCGGGCCGTCGCCGGTGAGGCGGGCGTGCCGTTCTTCAGCATCAGCGGCAGCGACTTCGTCGAGATGTTCGTCGGTGTCGGCGCGTCACGTGTGCGAGATCTGTTCGAGCAGGCGAAGAACGCGGCACCCGCGATCATCTTCATGGACGAGATCGACGCCGTCGGCCGCCACCGCGGCGCCGGGCTCGGCGGCGGTCACGACGAGCGCGAGCAGACGCTCAACCAGCTGCTCGTCGAGATGGACGGGTTCGACGGCAAGACCGGCGTGATCCTCATCGCCGCCACCAACCGTCCCGACATCCTCGACCCCGCGCTGTTGCGTCCCGGCCGGTTCGACCGTCAGATCGTCGTCGACCGCCCCGCGCTCGAGGGGCGGCGCGCCATCCTCAACGTCCACGCCAAGGGCAAGCCGTTGGCAAAGGAGATCGACCTCGACGTCATCGCCCGGCGCACGCCGGGCTTCACCGGCGCCGATCTCGCCAACCTGATGAACGAGGCCGCGCTGCTCGCGGCACGCGCCAACGCCAAAGAGATCTCGATGGTGCACCTCGACGAGGGCATCGACCGCGTCATCGCGGGGCCCGAGCGGCGCACGCTGGTGATGTCCGAGGACGACAAGCGACGCACCGCGTTCCACGAGGGCGGGCACGCGCTCGTGGGTCACGTCCTCCCCGACGCCGACCCCGTGCACAAGGTGTCGATCATGCCGAGGGGCCGCGCGCTCGGGCTCACGTGGTCGATCCCCGAGCAGGACAAGTTCAGCGCGACCCGCAGCGAGCTGCGCGCCCAACTCAGCGTGCTCATGGGCGGGCGGACGGCCGAAGAGCTCGTGTTCGGCGAGCCGACGACGGGCGCGGCGAACGACATCGAGCGGGCGACGGAGATCGCGCGGGCGATGGTCACCCAGTACGGGATGAGCGACACGCTCGGCCCGCTGCAGCTCGGTCAGCAGGCCGGCGAGGTCTTCCTCGGCCGCGACTTCGGCCACCAGGCGAACTACTCCGACGAGGTCGCCGCCCGCATCGACGAAGAGATCCGCGGCCTCGTCGAGTCCGCCCACCGCGAGGCGCGCGACATCCTCACCGTCCACCGCGACGTCCTCGACACGATGGCGGCCGAGCTCGTCGAGCACGAGACGCTCGACACCGACCACCTCGACCGGATCATGGGCCACCTCCCGAAGTGGCCGGGCTCGAACGGCAACGGTGCCGTCAAGAAGCCCCGCGCCCGCAAGGTCGCGGCGCCGAAGAAGTGACGGTCGACGAGGGACGGATCGAGAAGGCCGTCCGCGAGATCATCGAGGCGATCGGCGAGGACCCCGACCGCGACGGCCTCCAGAACACCCCGGCGCGCGTCGCCCGCATGTACGGCGAGATCTTCGCCGGGCTCGGCGAGGACCCGAGCCAGGTGCTCACGGTCACGTTCGAGGCCGACCACGACGAGATGGTCATGGTGCGCGACATCCCGTTCCACTCGGCCTGCGAGCACCATCTCGTGCCGTTCATCGGCAAGGCGCACGTGGCGTACATCCCCGGCGACGACGGGCGCATCACCGGCCTGTCGAAGCTCGCCCGTCTCGTCGACGGGTTCGCCAAGCGCCCGCAGGTCCAGGAGCGGCTCACCAGCCAGATCGCCGACGCACTCATGGGCAAGCTCGAGCCCCGCGGCGTGCTCGTCGTCATCGAGGCCGAGCACCTCTGCATGTCCATGCGGGGCATCAAGAAGCCGGGCTCGGTGACGGTGACGTCGGCGGTGCGGGGCCTCTTCCGGGACAGTCCGGCCACCCGGGCCGAGGCGATGGCCTTCATCCACGGGTCCCGGTAACGCCCCGGTACCCTTTCCGCCTGATGCGGCCGCTGGTCATGGGAGTCCTCAACGTGACCCCCGACTCGTTCAGCGACGGCGGCCGGTGGTTCGACCGGGACGCGGCGATCGCGCACGGGCTCGAGATGGTCGGCGAGGGCGCCGACGTCGTCGACGTCGGCGGCGAGTCGACCCGCCCCGGCGCCGAACCGGTCGACGAGGCCGAGGAGGTCCGCCGGGTCGTGCCCGTCGTGGAGGCGCTCGTCCCCCACGTCCGCGTGTCCGTCGACACCCGCAAGCGAGGGGTGGCCGAGGCTGCGCTCGCCGCCGGCGCGACGCTGCTGAACGACGTCACCGCGTCCCTGTTCGACGTCGCCGCCGCGGCCGGCGCCGGTTGGGTGGCGATGCACATGCAGGGCGACCCCCGGACGATGCAGGACGACCCCCGCTACGACGACGTCGTCGCCGAGGTGCGCGAGGTCCTCGTCGAGCGGGCCCGGGCGGCACGCGACGCCGGGGTGGGCGAGGTCTGGGTCGATCCCGGCATCGGGTTCGGGAAGAACGTCGACCACAACCTCGCGCTGCTCGCCCACCTCGACGCGCTCGTCGGCACCGGCTTCCCGGTGCTCGTCGGCGCGTCCCGGAAGCGCTTCCTCGGCGTCCTCACCGGCGTCGACGATCCCGTCGACCGACTCGAGGGCAGCCTCGCCGCCGCGACGTGGGCGATGTCGGCCGGCGCGGCGATGGTGCGTGTCCACGACGTGCGGGCGACCGTCGAGGCAGCCCGCATCGTGGGTCACGAGGTGGCGGCGTGAAGGGCAAGTGGGCGATCGGCATCGTCCCCCGCAACTTCGTGTGGGTCATCAAGGACCAGCTGGCGGCGTGCGAGCGGCCCGGCGGGTACGCCCGCAACCACCGCAAGATCCGCCGCCAGGAAGAGATCCTCTGGATCAAGAACCAGGGTTTCGACCGGGTGGTGTCGCTGCTGCCGTCGAACCACAACCTGCACGCGTACGACGAGCTCGGCGTCCAGTGGGAGCACGTGCCGATGGTGCCGGCGGGTGACCAGCGGGTGGTGCTCGCCGAGCTGTACCCGAAGATCCGCGGCTCGCTGGCGGCGGGGGAGAAGCTGCTGATCCACCAGGAGGAGTTCGCCGACGTCCTCATGGGCGTGCTCGGCGGCTACCTGCTGTGGGCCGGGCTGCTGCCCACCGGCCCGCAGACGATCGCGGCGATGGAGCGGCTCACGCAGAAGCAGATGGGACCGCCCGGACGCGAGCTGATCGCGATCGCCGGGTCGCTCGAGAAGTAAGGCGTCGTTGGCCCCACGCGACCGGATCCAGCTGCGCGGCCTGCGCGTGCTCGGCACGATCGGCGCGCTCCCGGAGGAGCAGGTGCGCGCCCAGCCGTTCGAGGTCGACCTCGACGTCGAGTGCGACCTGTCGGCCGCCGGCGCGTCGGACGACCTCGACGACACGCTCGACTACGGCGAGATCGCCTCGACCGTGGCGCGCGTCGTCGCCTCCGAGCGTCACCAGCTGCTCGAGCGCGTCGCCCAGCGCATCGCCGACGATGTCCTCGCGCACGACACGCGCGTGACCGCGGTCGCGGTCACGGTACGCAAGCTGCGCCCGCCGGTCCCGGTCGATCTGGCGACGGCGGCGGTGACGATCACCCGCGCCCGCACCACCCCCCCGAACTTTTCGCGGAATCCGCCCTCTGAGGGCGGATCCGAGCGCAAAAGTCGGTAGGGGCCCGCCGGAGCGGAGCGATGGCGCGGGCGTTCCTCGGGCTGGGGTCGAACCTCGGCGACCGCGAGCACTTCCTGCGGGAGGCGGTCGACTCGCTGCCCGGCGTCGTTCGGGTGTCGCCGCTGTACGAGACCGACCCCGTTGGCGGCCCGGGCGGGCAGGGGGCGTACCTCAACATCGTCGTCGAGATCGCCACCGAGCTGACGCCCCGGGAGCTGCTCGGCGTCTGTCACCGGCTCGAGTCGGCGGCCCAGCGGGTCCGCACCGAGCGGTGGGGCCCGCGGACCCTCGACGTCGACATCCTCCTCTACGACGGGGTCCGGACCGACGAGCCCGACCTCACGATCCCGCATCCCCGCATGTGGCAGCGGCGCTTCGTCGTCGCCCCCCTCCGGGACATCGCCCCCGAGCTGGTCCCGGAGGATTGGGAGCACCACGTGGAGGGTTCCGTGCGGTCAGTGGGTAATCTGTAGCCCTGACGACCGGCACCCCGCCCGGGGGCTGGATCGATCCGGAGGATTATTGGTGGTACGACCCCGGGATCATCGGGCTGTTCTGCCGGGCCTCGCCGCCGCTCGCGGCGTTGCTCGGCCCAGCGGTGGGGCGAGGCCAGCGCGTCGGCCTCGCGCCTTGCGAGCGACGACGATGCCTCGGCACAACCGCGCCGCTGACCCAGGGACGCACCACTAGTTGCCCTCTGTTCGCACCATCGGACGCGGTCGCGCCGGCTCGTCGCTCGTGCGCGCCCTCGTCGCCGCGGGGTGGACGGACGCCGGGTCGCTGGGACGGGGCGACGACGTGGCGGGTGCGGCCGGTGGCGACGTCGACCTGCTGGTGATCGCCACGCCGGACGCGGCCGTCCGCGACGTGGCGGCTGCGGTCGCGTCCGTGCCGTCGTGTGTCGTGGCCCACCTCGCCGGGTCCCTGGGGCTCGACGTCCTCACCGGCGAGGGCCACGTGCGCGCCGCCGCCGTCCACCCGCTGCGGGCCATCCCGACGCCGGACACCCCGCTCGCCGGCGCGTGGTTCGCCGTCGCCGGCGACCGGCTGGCACACGACGTGGTCGCCGCCGTCGGCGGGCGGGCGATCGACGTCGCCGACGGCGACCGTGTCGCGTACCACGCCGCCGCGGTGATCGCGTCCAACCACCTCGTGGCGCTGCTCGGCCAGGTCGAGCGCGTGGCGGCGACCGCGGGTGTACCGCTCGACGCGTTCGTCGACCTCGTGCGCGGGACCGTCGACAACGTCGAGCGCCTCGGCCCGCGTGACGCGCTCACCGGTCCGGTCGCCCGGGGCGACTGGGACACCGTCGCCCGCCATCTCGCCGCGCTCGACCCGGCCGAGCGCGAGGCGTACACCGCGCTGGCGCACGCCGCGGCCCGCCTCGTCGATGCGGAGGTTCCCGAGCTGTGCGGGTGATCGAGACGATCGCCGCGCTGCGCAAGGAGCTCGACGCGGCGCGCGCCGCCGGCCGCACCGTGGGCTTCGTCCCGACGATGGGTTTCCTGCACGACGGCCACGCCGCGCTGATGCGCCGGGCGCGCGCCGAGTGCGACGCCGTGGCCGCGTCGATCTTCGTCAACCCGCTGCAGTTCGGTCCGAACGAGGACTTCGGCGCCTACCCGCGTGACCTCGAGCGCGACAGCACGATCGCGTCGGACGCCGGCGTCGACCTGCTGTTCACCCCGAGCGTCGACGAGATGTATCCCGACGGTGTCCCCATGGTGACGTCCGTGCACGTCGACATCCCCGGCGTGACCGACGTGATGGAGGGGGCGTCGCGCCCCGGCCACTTCGACGGCGTCGCCACCGTCGTCGCCAAGCTGTTCGCGATCGCCGGCCCGTGCCGCGCCTACTTCGGCGAGAAGGACTTCCAGCAGTTGCTCGTCGTCCGCCGCCTCGCCGCCGATCTGTCACTGCCGGTCGAGGTCGTGGGCTGCCCGACCGAGCGCGAGGCCGACGGCCTCGCGCGGTCGAGTCGCAACGTCTACCTCGAGGGCGCGCAACGCGACGCCGCGACCGTCCTGTCGCGCGCGCTGCACGCGGGCGCTGGACGCCTTCCCGACCTCGACGCAGCACGCGCCGCGATGCGCGACACGGTCGCCGCCGAACCGCTCGCACAGATCGACTACGCGGATGCACTCGTCCTCGCCGACGAGGTGCGTCTCCTGATCGCCGCCCGGGTCGGAAGGGCCCGGCTCATCGACAACCTGGGAGTTCCCCTCTGATGCGTCGCCGCATGATGAAGTCGAAGATCCACCGCGCCACCGTCACCGGTGCCGACCTGCACTACGTCGGGTCGATCACGCTCGACATCGAGCTGATGCGGCGCGCCGACATCCTCGAGAACGAGCAGGTCCACGTCCTCGACATCGACAACGGCAACCGCTTCGAGACGTACGCCATCCCCGGCGGCCCCGGCGACTGCTGCCTCAACGGTGCCGCGGCGCGCCTCGTGCAGCCAGGCGACCGCGTGATCGTGATCACGTACGCGGAGTACGAGGACGCCGAGCTCGACGACTACGCGCCGAAGGTCGTGCACGTCGACTCCCGCAACCGCGCCGTCGACGTGGCGATGGCAACGTTGCAGCAGGAGTTGCACACGCTCACTGATTAGATGGTCGAGCTTGGATCTCGACCTCGATCTCCTCGTCCTCGGCAGCGGAGTCGCCGGCCTCTCGGGGGCGGTGCGCGCCGCGTCACTCGAGCACGGCATGCGCGTCGGCGTCCTCACGAAGGGCGCACTGATCGACTCGGCGACGCGGTGGGCGCAGGGCGGTGTCGCCGCCGTCCTCGGGTCCGAGGGCGAGGAGGACACGACCGACCTCCACTTCGCCGACACGCTCGGCGCCGGGGCGGGGCTGTGCGACCTGGACGCGGTGCGCGTCCTCGTCGACGAGGGACCGCAACGTGTTCGCGAGCTGATCGCGCTCGGTGCGGTGTTCGACACCGACCACGACGGCCGGTTGCTGCTCGCGCGCGAAGGCGGCCACTCGCTGCCCCGCATCGTGCACGCCGGCGGCGCCGCGACCGGGGCCGAGATCGAGCGGGCGCTCATCGAGGCGGTGCGGGCGACCGCCGCGGCGGTGATGGAGCACTGGTTCGCGCTCGACCTCGTCGTCGAGGGCGGTCGGTGCCGCGGTGTCGTCGCGCTCGACGCGTCCGGCGAGCGGCGCGAAGTACGGGCGGCGCACACCATGGTCGCGACCGGGGGGGCCGGTCAGTTGTTCGCGGTGACGACGAACCCGGTGCAGGCGACCGGTGACGGCATCGCCATGGCGCTGCGCGCCGGCGTCGCCGTCGCCGACGTCGAGTTCATGCAGTTCCACCCGACGGCGCTGCACCACCCGCTGATGCCGCGGCCGCTGCTGTCGGAGGCGTTGCGCGGCCACGGCGCGCTGCTACGTGACGTCAACGGCGAGCGCTTCGTCGACGAGCTCCTGCCGCGCGACCAGGTGAGCCGGGCGATGACGGCCCGGATGCTCGAGCTCGCCGTCGACCACTGCTTCCTCGACGCCACCGGTCTCGACGACTTCGATGCCCGCTTCCCGACGATCGCCGCCGGTGTGCGCGCGATCGGGCTCGACCCGACGCGTGACTGGCTGCCGGTCGCCCCCGCCGCGCACTACCTGTCGGGCGGGATCGTCACCGACCTCGACGGCGCCGCCTCGGTGCCCGGGCTGTGGGCGTGCGGGGAGGCGGCGTGCACGGGCGTCCACGGCGCCAACCGCCTCGCGTCGAACTCGCTCCTCGAGGGCATGGTGTTCGCCCCCCGGGTGATCGAGGCCATCGACCGCGGCAAGGACGCCCCCGACGCGACCGGCGCCATGCGCGCCGTGCACGGCGACGGCGGCCGACCCCTGCGTTTTGCCAGCAGCAGCGCACCGATTGCGGTATCGCTGCTGCTGGCAAAACGGTCGGGGGAGCAGCGGGAGCGGCTGCAGCGGGCGATGACGGAGGGGGCGGGCGTGCTGCGCAGCGCCGGGTCGCTCGAGGCGACGCGCAAGGAGCTGGAGGCGCTCGGCGAGCCCGCCGACGAGGAGAACCGCAACCTCCTGACCGTCGCCGCCGCCCTGCTCGCCGCCGCCGACGAGCGCACCGAGACCCGCGGGGCCCATGCCCGCACCGACCATCCGCAGACCGACCCGGCCCTCCAAATCAGACTGGTGTTCGCATGAGCGAGCTTTGCGAGCGAATCATGAGCATCGCTTGGTCCGGCGCAGCCGGACCTCACGGGTCTCACTGGCGCAACGTCGGCACGATGGTGTGCCGGTGAGTGACGTCCACCCGCCGATGCCGGCCGTTCGCGAGGCCGTTGCCCGCGCCCTTGCCGAGGACCTCGGACCGCTCGGCGACCTCACCGCGTCGTTGCTCGCCGTCGACATCCACGGCGTCGCCGAGATCGTCCCCCGGGCCGACGGCATCCTCGCCGGGCGGCTGTGCGCCACCGAGGCGTTCGCCCAGGTCGACGCGTCGATCCGCGTCACGTGGGTGGCGGACGACGGCGACGAGCTGACGGCGGCCGAGTCGATCGGGCGCGTCGAGGGTCCGCTCAACGCGATCCTCACGGGCGAGCGCACCGCGCTGAACTTCCTCGGTCACCTGTCGGGCGTCGCCACCGAGACGCACCGGTACGTGCGCGCCGCCAAGGGCCACGCCCGCATCCGGGACACGCGCAAGACCACGCCGGGGCTGCGCGCGC
>DASSOZ010000062.1:0-20598 GCA_035700105.1 Acidimicrobiales bacterium | reverse complement strand
TGTGCGAGAACGCTCGGGTCTACCTGCCGGTCGCGGTCAGTCGCCAGGCCGAGTGCATCTGCAGGAGCGCCGGCGCCGAGATCGTCTGGACGAAGCTGTCGGCGTCGAGCCTGATGGAGGCGGCGATGTCGACCGATGTCGTGTTCGCCGCATCCCAGGACGCCGGGTACATCTTCCCCCGCTTCCTGCCCGCCTACGACGCGACGGCGACGTTCGTCAACGTCCTCGAGCTGCTCGCCCGCACGGGCATGCGGCTGTCGAAGGTCATCGACGGACTCGATCGCGTCCACGTGGTCCACGAGACCGTCGTGACGCCGTGGGAGCAGAAGGGGACCGTGATGCGGACGCTCGTCGAGCGCATCAAGGACCGCGAGGTGATCATGGTCGACGGCGTCAAGGTGCTCCACGACGACGGCTGGGCGCTCGTCCTGCCCGACCCCGAGGAACCGATCACCCACGTCTGGGCCGAGGGCGCCAGCGACGGCGAGGCCCGCGCCCTCGCGCAGGAGTACGCCCGCCGCATTCGCCAGATGCTGCGTTGATCGCTCACCTGGCGGGATGAACCTGCTCGCCCGGGCGCGGGGGACGCTCGACGGCGGGCCACCGCTGGTGCTCGTCGCGCTGTTCGGCGTCCTCGGGTTCCTCGTCGTCACCGCGGCGTCGTCGGTGACCGCGGCGAAGCGGACGGAGCAGCCCCGGAGGACGCAGCTCGCCGCGCTCATCCAGCAGCGGCGCAGCCAGGTCGACGAGCTGGACAAGGCCGTGACCGAGCTGCGCGACCGCGTCGGGCGCGAGGAGAAGGCGGTGGCGTCGCGCAACGCCGGCGACCGGGCGCTGTCCGACCGGCTCGACGTGCTCGGCCGCCAAGCGGGCACGGTTCCGATGCGGGGGCCCGGTGTGGAGGTCCGCCTGTCCGACTCGTCGCGCACACCTCCCGAGGGCGAGGACGCCAGTGCCTACCGCATCCACGACCGCGACGTGCAGCTCGTCGTCAACGCGCTGTTCGCCGCCGGCGCCGAGGCGATGAGCATCAACGACGTGCGCCTGGTGGCGACGTCGCCGATCCGGGCGGCGGGCGCCACGATCGTCGTGAGCTTCCGCCCGCTCAGCCCGCCGTATGTCATCACGGCCATCGGCGCCGACAGCGGCCGCTTCGCCGTGTCCGACGTCGTCAAGCTGTACAGCCGCTGGCGCGACGTGTTCGACTTGGGCTTCCGCGTGCGCGACGCTGGCGACCTGCAGGTGCCCGCCTACACCGGTCGCGTCGCAGTCGGGACGGCGACGCCCACCGAGACCCCATAGCCAACGATGCTCGCCCTGTTCAGCCTCCTCGTCGGCGCCCTCCTCGCCGTCGTCCTCCAGCCGTCCGTGCCGCAGGACGTGACCCGCTATCTCGCCATGGCGGTCGTCGCCGCCATCGACTCGGCGTTCGGCGGGTTGCGGTCGTACCTCGAGCGGACGTTCAACGACCGCATCTTCGTGATCGCGTTCGTGTCGAACGCGCTCGTCGCCGCGTTCCTCGTGTGGGTGGGCGACCAGCTCGGCGTGGACCTGTCGACGGCCGTCGTCGTCGTGTTCGGCGTCCGCATCTTCCAGAACGTCGCCGCGCTCCGGCGGCGGGTGTTCGGCGGGTAGCGGGGGAGCGGGGAGCGGGTCGTGCCGAGCCGGCTGCACGTCGCGAGCCGCGCCGCGGTCGCCGTCCTCGCCGCCGCCGTCGGGTTCCTCCTCGTCACGCAGTTCCGCGGGCAGGAGCGGTTCACCCAGCGGCTCGAGGCCGAGAGCGAGGGCGACCTGGCCCGCATCCTGGCGTCGTTGAACACGGAAACCGACTCGCTGCGCGAAGAGATCGCCAGCCTCAAGCTCCAGCTCCTCACGCTGCAGACGTCGTCGGCGCGCGACGCCGCCGCGGTCAAGGCGGCGCGCGAGCAGCTCACCGCCCTCGAGGTGCTCGCCGGCACGTCCGGCGCGCACGGCGCCGGTGTGGTCGTCCGCATCGAGGACGGGTCGCGCGCCCTGCGCTACGACACGTTCGTCGACATCGTCCAGGAGCTGCGCGACGCGGGCGCCGAGGCGATCGCCATCAACGACCACCGCGTCGGCGTCCAGAGCGCGTTCACCGAGGACGGCGACCGGGTGGTGCTCGACGGCGCCCGCCTGGACACGCCGTACCGCGTCGTCGCCATCGGCGCTCCCGACACCCTCGACGCCGGCCTGGCCATCCCAGGCGGCGTCGTCGACACGCTCACGGCGGCGAAGGGCGTCAAGGTCACGGTGAACCGTCAGGCTGACGTCGAGGTCCCGGCCCTGGGGTCGCCCCCGTCGTTCCGGGCGGCGCGCCCGATAACGTCAGACCGATGAGCGAGGTGCAACTCCGACCATGAGCGACGTACCCGACGATCTGCGGTACACCGCTGACCACGAATGGATCCGCCGCGAGGACGACGGCCGCGTGCGCATCGGCATCACCGACTACGCGCAGGACGCGCTCGGTGACGTCGTGTTCGTGCAGCTGCCCGACCCCGGGTCGCAGGTCGAGGCGGGCGCGTCGTTCAGCGAGGTCGAGTCGACGAAGTCGGTGTCCGACGTCTACGCGCCGCTCGCCGGTGTCGTCGTCGAGGTGAACGCCGAGCTCGGTGATGCGCCGCAGCGGCTGAACGAGGATCCGTACGGCGAGGGTTGGATCTGCGTGATCGAGCCGGCCGACGCAGGGGCGTTCGACGCGCTGCTCGACGCGGCGGCGTATCGCGCGCTCATCGAGAGCTGATCGAGGAACGGGGGAACCGGCGATCGTGGCGGACGTGTTCTGCAACCAGTGCGGCCATCGCAACCCGGCGGGGTCGAACTTCTGCTCGTCGTGCGGCGCGCCGCTGGCGATGGCCGGCGAGGACACGACGATCACGTTCCAGCCGATCGAGGCCGCAGGCGACGTCGCCGAGGAGGAGCTCAGCGTCACGCTCGACGAGCTGCCCGAGGGCATGGGGCTGCTGGTCGTGAAGCGGGGACCGAACGCGGGGTCGAAGTTCCTCCTCGACGCGGACGTGACGCGCGCCGGCCGCCATCCCGACAGCGACATCTTCCTCGACGACATCACCGTGTCACGCCGGCATGCCGAGGTCGTCCGCACCGGCGACGGCCACTACCGCGTACGCGACGTCGGCTCGCTCAACGGCACGTACCTGAACCGCGAGCGCATCGACGAGGCGCCGCTGGCGAGCGGCGACGAGGTGCAGATCGGCAAGTTCAAGCTCGTGTTCTTCTCCGCCGAGGCGGGATAGGTCGAGTGACCCGAGTCGGAGGTTCGTTGATGATCTCACCGAGCCAGCGGCGTCATCTGGCACGGCGCGAGGACGCCGCGCTGGCCTTGCCCCACCGCCAGGACGATGAACGCAGCCAGGGACGTCGCTGGCCGGCGAAATCGCGACAGACCTTCGGCTCGGGTCATTAGTGGACGTGGCGGAACGTGGCTACCTGTCCATCGGTGAGGTGCTGGCACTCCTCAAGGAGGAGTTCCCGGACATCACGATCTCCAAGATCCGGTTCCTCGAGAGCCAGGGGCTGCTCGACCCGGAGCGGACACCGTCGGGGTACCGCAAGTTCTACGAGGACGACGTCGAGCGGCTGCGTTGGATCCTCCGCCAGCAGCGCGAGCACTTCCTGCCGCTGAAGGTGATCAAGGGTCGCCTCAAGGTCGAGGCGTCACCCGGCGACGCCGGTGACGACGCGGGCGACGACGAGGACGACGAGGAACCGCAGGCCGCGGACGAGCCGACGGCGACCGCACCGGCACGTCACGCCGACGTGGCCGCGCTGATCGAGCCACCGAGGGGCGCGCCCGCGCCCGGCGCGCCGGCCGCACCGGCGGGGCGCGTGCTCACCGGGGCGCAGACGGGCGCGAGCCTGACGCTCGACGAGCTGTGCGGCGCGACCGAGCTCGCCGCCGCCGACGTTGCCGAGCTCGAGAAGTTCGGCCTCCTCGCCGGGCGTCCCGTGGCCGGCGTCGTCTACTACGACGAGGACGCGCTGCTCGTCGCCCGCCTGGCCGCCCAGTTCCGCCGCTTCGGCGTCCAGGCCCGGCACCTGCGGATGTACCGCACCGCCGCCGAGCGCGAGGCGGGGTTCGCCGAGCAGGTCGTGCTCCCCCTGCTCAAGCAGCGCAACCCCGAGGCCCGCCGCCAGGCGGTCGAGACGCTCGAGGAGCTCGCCCGTCTCGGCCAGAGCCTGCGGGGCGCGATGCTGCGGCAGCTCCTCCGCCAGTACCTCGAAGGCCCGTCGTAGGTCGTCGAGGCGCCGAGGGTAGGGTGCGAACGTGGTCGAGATGACGCTCGTCGGGGTCCGGGTGGAGCTGCCGACGAACAACCCGATCGTGCTCCTGCGCGAGTCCGACGGCGACCACCGCGTCCTGCCGATCTTCATCGGCGCGGTCGAGGCCACCGCCATCGCGTTCGCGCTGCAGGGTGTCGTCACGCAGCGACCGATGACGCACGACCTCATGCGCGACCTGCTGCAGGAGCTCGGCGTCCAGGTGGAGCGCGTCGTCGTCACCGAGCTCAAGGAGGGCACGTTCTTCGCCGAGCTCTCGCTCACCCAGCCCGGCGGCGAATCGGTCACCGTGTCGAGCCGTCCGTCGGACGCGATCGCGCTCGCCGCCCGCCTGGGCACCCCGATCTACGCCGACGAGGCGGTGCTCGAGGAAGCGGCGATCGAGGTGAGCGAAGAGGACGAGCAGGAGGAGGAGGTCGAGAAGTTCCGGGCGTTCCTCCAGGACGTCAACCCCGAGGACTTCGCGAGCTGAACAGCTTCTCGCCGCGCATCCCACGGCGGCTGCGCAGCGCACTCGTCGCGCTCACGCTCGTCGTGGCGGCGTCGACGGTCGGTTACATCGCGTTCGGGTTCCCGCTCGTCGACGCGCTGTTCCAGACGTTCACGACGATCTCGACCGTCGGCTACCGCGAGATCCGCCCGCTCGACACCAACGCGGAGAAGCTGTTCACGATCGGCGTGATCGTCGTCGGTGTCGGGTCGGCGCTGTACACGCTGTCAGCCGTGTTCGAGGCGATCGTGCAGGGGGAGATCGCCGAGCTCGTCGGGAGGCGACGGATGGATCGCAACATCGCCAAGCTGTCCGGTCACCTCATCGTGTGCGGGTACGGACGCGTCGGACGCGAGATCACGCGGGCGGCGTGCGAGCACGGCGCCGATGTCGTCGTCGTCGACAGCGACCCGTCGCGCTGCGCGCTCGTCGACCGCTGCCCGGTGCTCACCGGCGACGCCACCGACGAAACGGTGCTGCGCGACGCGGGCATCGAGCGGGCGAAGACGCTCATCGCCGCGCTGGCGGGTGACGCCGAGAACCTGTTCGTCACACTGACCGCCCGCGGTCTCAACCCGGACGTCTTCATCATCACCCGCGCCCGCACCGAGTCGTCCGAGGCGAAGATGGAGCAGGCGGGCGCGAACCGGGTCGTCAACCCGCAGCGGCTCGGCGGCGCGCGCATGGCGGCGTTCGCGCTCGAGCCGGCGGTCACCGAGTTCGTCGACGTGATCATGCACGAGCGCTCGCTCGACTACCGGCTGGCCGAGGTCCCCGTGCCGGACGGCTCGCCGCTCGCCGGGCGGACGGTGCGGGACACGCACATCCGGGACCGCACGGGTGCGCTCGTGCTCGGGGTCCACAAGCGGTCGGGCAAGATCGACCCCAACCCGGGCCCCGAGACGTCGCTCGACGCCGGCGACATCGTGATCGCCATCGGCACACCGGACCAGCTCGACGCCCTCCGGGCGGCGGCCGGCACGGGGAAGTCTCAACCTTCACCATCTACTTGAGACTTTTCGGTGAACCTCTCGTTGACCTCTGCGGTCCGGCGATCGTATGGTCCTTCCACAGCCGTAACTACACCGGAGGCACTTCCCCATGCCAGAGGACGGGTTCCGCGGCCCCCAGGTCTGCAAGATCGTCGGGATCACCTATCGCCAGCTCGACTACTGGGCGCGCACGGACCTCATCCGTCCCTCGATCGCCGACGCGCGGGGGAGCGGCACGCAGCGCCGGTACTCGTACCGCGATCTCGTCGAGCTGAAGGTCATCAAGAGCCTGCTCGACGCCGGCCTCGAGCTGCAGCGGGCCCGCAAGGCACTCGAGTACCTGCGCGAGAACCTCGGTGAGGAGATCGCATCGGCGAACCTCGTGATCAGCGGCAACACCGCGCTGCTCGCCCGTTCCGACGGCGAGATCATCGACCTCGTCAAGCAGGGCCAGGGCGTGCTCAACATCGTCCCGCTCGGCGGCGTGAAGGAGCAGATCGACAGCGCCATCCACGAGTTCGCGCCGTCGGCCGCGCACGAGCAGCAGTCGCTCGACCTCGCCGTCAACAGCTGATCGATCTCGCGCTCGTCGACGCCGCCACCGAGCGGCTGCTGGCAACGGCGAGCGCGCTCGCCGACGCCGACATCGGCGCACCGTCGCGCCTGCCGGGGTGGACGGTCGGCCACGTCCTCACGCACATCGCCCGCAACGCGGACGGGATCCGGCGCATGGCCGAGGGTGCGGCGCGCGGCGAGGTGCTCGACCAGTACGAGGGTGGTGTCGCGAGTCGCGCCACGGACATCGACGCCGGTGCGGGCCGGACCGCCGCAGCGCACCTCGACGACCTGCGCGCGTCGGCCGCCGCGTTGCGCGCCGCGTGGGACGCGATGCCCGACGGGGCGTGGACGAACCGCACGCGTCCACTCGGTGGCGACGCGACCGCGGAGGACGGACCGGTGGCGCGGCTGTTCGAGGTCGAGGTGCACCACGTCGACGTCGGCCGCGGCTACACAGCCGCGGACTGGCCGGCGACGACGGTCGACCTCGGGCTCGCGCGCGTCGTCGCTCGTCTGCGCCGGCACGCCTCGACGATCGGCGCGCCCACCGTGTGGCGGCTGGTCCGCACCGACGGCGGGGCGGACATCACCGTGCGGCGCAACCTCACCGGCACCACGGTCGCCGCCGGCACGCTTCCGCTCGACCGCGAGCCGACCGCCACGGTGCGCGCGAGTGGTGCGGAGCTGCTGGCATGGCTGCTCGGCCGTGGCGACGGCGGTCCGCCGGGCGACGTCGAGGGCGACGCCGCCGTCGGCGCGCAGCTGCCCTCCGCCTACCCCTGGCAGTGAGGGGCGCGATCGCCGCTTCTGGTACCTGGAGCGGGGCCGTTCCGGCCCCGCTCCAGGTACCAAAACGGTGGGGCCGGGTCCGGTAGCGTCGCCGGGCGTGACCCTCCGCACCTCGCCGCTCGACGCCGAGCACCGCGCGCTGGGGGCGAAGATGGTCCCGTTCGGCGGCTGGGACATGCCGCTCAACTACGGAGACGGCACCCTGGCCGAGCACCGGGCGTGCCGGGAGCGGGCAGTCGCCTTCGACGTCAGCCACCTGGGCACCGTGCGCCTGCCCGCCGGCGACGAGTCCTTCGAGCGCCTGCAGGCGCAGCTCACCAACGACCTCCGCAAGGTGGGCCCCGGCCGGGCGCAGTACACGCACCTGCTCGACGCCGGCGACGCCTCGGTCCTCGACGACATCATCGTGTGGTGGCGCGGCGACGGCGTCTTCGACGTCATGCCGAACGCGTCGAACACGGCGCGCGTCGTCGACGCGATCGGCGGCGAGGACGTCACCGCGTCACGGGCGATCGTCGCCGTCCAGGGGCCCGAGGCGCGCACGCTGCTGAAGGCCGTCGTCCCCGGGGCCGACACGCTCACTCGCTTCCACCTCGCCCCGTTCGAGTGGGAGGGCGTCGGGTGCTGGGTCGCGGCGACCGGCTACACGGGCGAGGACGGCGTCGAGTGCGCGGTGCCCGCCGCCGTCGCGACCTCGTTCTGGCGCGCGGTCCTCGACGCCGGCATCCCGCCCGCCGGTCTCGGCGCGCGCGACACGCTGCGGCTCGAGGCCGGCCTCCCGCTCCACGGTCACGAGCTCGGTCCCGGGATCACGCCGCTCGAAGCGGGGCTCGGCTGGGTGATCGGCTGGGACAAGGGCGACTTCCGCGGCCGGGCGCCGCTCGAACGGCAGCGCGAGCAGGGCGTGACGCGACGCCTGCGCGGCCTCGTCGTCGAGGGCCGCCAACCACCACGCGAGGGCTACACGGTCCGCGACGCCCACCGCGGCGACGAGCTCGGCACGGTCACGAGCGGCAACTTCTCGCCGGTGCTCGGCACCGGCATCGCGATGGCGTTCCTGCGCGCCGACGTCGAGATCGGCGCCGAGGTCGAGGTCGACATGCGCGGCCGGGCGACGCCGGGGCGCGTCGTCACGCTCCCGTTCGTCGAGAAGAAGGGCTAGATGGGCCACTACGTCCCGCACACCGACGACGAGCTGGCCGACATGCTGGCGTTCGTCGGGCTGTCGTCGCTCGACGACCTCTTCGACCACATCCCGGCCGCGTTGCGGCTCGCCGGCGGGCTCGACATGCCTGATGGGCTGTCCGAGCCGGACGTCGCCGACGAGACCGAGCGGCTCGCGGCCCGCAACCGGGTCGGTGCCGACCTCGTCTGCTTCGCCGGTGCCGGGGCGTACGACCACGAGGTGCCGGCCACCGTGCGCCGCGTCGCGTTCCGCAGCGAGTTCGTCACTGCGTACACGCCGTACCAGCCCGAGGTGGCGCAGGGCGTGCTGCAGGCGCTGTTTGAGTACCAGACGCTGCTCACGCGCATCAGTGGCGTCGACGTCGCCAACGCCTCGCTCTACGACGGTGCCACCGCGACCGTCGAGGCCGTCAACCTCGCCGTCGCGGCGACGGGCAACCAGCGCGTCGTCATGTCGCGCGGCGTGCACCCGAACTGGCGCGATGTCGTGCGCACGTTCGCCGCCGGTACCGGCCACGTCGTCGCCGACGCCCCCCTCGTCGACGGTGCGACCGAATGGCCCGCCGGTGACGCCGGCGCGCTCGTCGTCCAGCAGCCCAACCACCTCGGCTGCTACGAGGACCTCGCCGCCGCGAGAGCGGCCGCCGACGCCGCCGGCGCGTTGCTCGTCGTCGCGTTCGACCCGGTCGCCGCCGGGCTGCTGAAGACACCGGGAAGCTACGGCGCCGACGTCGTCGTGGGGGAGGGGCAGCCGTTCGGCACGCCGCTCAGCTTCGGCGGTCCGTACCTCGGCCTGTTCGCCTGCCGCAGCGAACACGTCCGGCGGCTGCCCGGACGCCTCGTCGGCGAGACGGTCGACGTCGACGGTCGCCGCTCGTACGTCACCACGTTGCGCACGCGTGAGCAGGACATCCGCCGCGAGAAGGCGTCGTCGAACGTGTGCACCAACCAGACGCTGATCGCCGTTGCCTGCGCGGTGCAGCTGTCGTGGCTCGGCACCGCCGGTCTGCGTGACCTCGCGCTGCGGTGCGCCCGCGGCACGCGGTACTGCCGCGAGGCGCTGCTCGCCGTGGACGGTGTCGAGCCGGTCGCGAGCGCGCCCACGTTCCGCGAGTTCGCGGTGCGGACGGGCAACGTCGCCGCCGACGTCGTCGTCGACCGCATGGCCGACGAGGGCTACCTCGCCGGCGTGCCGCTGCAGCCCGACGACGGGTTCGGCGACGGACTGCTGATCGCCGTCACCGAACGACGCACCCGCGACGAGATCGACGGCTTCGTCGCCGCCATGGAGAAGGTGATCCGGTGACCGACGCACGGACCGCGGCGCCGGGCGGGCAGGCGTGGAGCGCGCCGGTCATGGGTCGCCACGACGAGCCGACGATCTTCGAGCTGTCCGTGCGGGGCCGCAGCGACGCGTCGTTCCGCACCACCGGCGTGCCCGAGTGGTCGGCCGACGAGCTCGTCCCCCCGGAGCACCTCGCCGACGGACCGCTCGAGCTCGCCGACCTGAGCGAGCGCGACGTCGTCGCCCATTTCACCCGCCTGACGCACCGCCAGTACTCCGTCGACCTCGGCGCCTACCCGCTGGGCTCGTGCACGATGAAGTACAACCCGAAGATCTGCGACGACGCCGCGTCGCTGCGGGGCTTCACCGACGCGCACCCGGCGGCGCCGGCGTCGACGGTGCAGGGCTGGCTCGAGCTGCTCGCCGACCTCGAGGCGCGGCTGTGCGCCGTCACCGGCATGCACAGCGCGACGCTGCAGCCGCCGGCCGGGGCGTCCGGCGAGCTGACCGGGCTGCTGCTCATGCGGGCGTGGCACGAGGCGCAGGGCCGGCAACGCAGCAAGGTGATCATCCCGGACTCGGCGCACGGGACGAACCCAGCGTCGGTGACGCTCGGCGGCTACACGACGGTGACCGTGCCGTCCGACGAGCGCGGCTGCGTCGACGTCGCCGCGCTCCGCGAACGACTCGACGAGGACGTCGCCGGGATCATGTTGACGAACCCGAACACGCTCGGCCTGTTCGAGGAGGACATCACCGAGATCGCGTCGCTCGTGCACGGCGTCGGCGGGCTCCTCTATTACGACGGCGCCAACCTCAACGCCATCCTCGGCGTGACCCGGCCGGGCGACATGGGCTTCGACATCGTGCACATGAACCTGCACAAGACGTTCGCGGTCCCACACGGCGGCGGCGGTCCCGGCGCCGGTCCGGTCGCGGTGTCCGAGCGCCTCGCCGACTTCCTGCCCGGGCCGCGCCCTGTCCGTCTCGACGACGGCACGTTCGGCTGGACGACACCGTCGCGCTCGATCGGGCGCGTGCACGCGTGGCACGGCAACGCGCTCGCGCTCGTGCGGGCGTACACGTACATCCTCGCCAACGGCGGTGACGGTCTGCGCCGGGTCGCGGAAGCGGCGGTCCTCAACGCCAACTGGATGCGCCACCGCCTGCGCGACGCGTACGACATCCCGTTCGACCGCCCGAACATGCACGAGTGCGTCGTCGCCGCGCAGACGCTGAAGAAGACGAAGGGCATCCGCGCCCTCGACGTCGCCAAGCGGCTGCTCGAGGAGGGCTTCCACGCGCCCACCGTCTACTTCCCGCTGATCGTCGACGAGGCCCTGATGATCGAGCCGACCGAGACCGAGTCACCGCAGACGCTCGAGGCGCTCGCGCAGGCGTTCGAGCGGATCGCCGCCGGTGACGCCGACGACGCCCACGAGGCGCCGCGGACGTCACCCGTGCGCCGCGTGGACGAGGCACGCGCCGCCCGCCAGCTGATCCCGACCTGGGACCAGCGCCCCTGAGCCCGTTGGACCGGAGCGGCGCGGCTACCCGCGCAGGCGGCGGGCGGCGTCGAGAACGGCGACGGCGGCGGCCTGGAGCGGATCGTTGCCACCGAGCGCAGCGGCGACCGCGGAGGCGCCGTCGCCGTCGTGGACGAGCGCGATGACGACACGCTCGCCGGCGACCTCGCCGTCGGTCACGTCGCCGACCTTCAGGTCGCCGCCGAGCGCGGCGAGCGTTGCCGCCGCGACCGCCTGTGTCGTCGTCGACCCTTCGCCCGTCCCGTCACGCGTCTCGGCGGGTGCGTCGCCGAAGGCGATCGTGACGTCGGCGGTGGCGACGTGATCGGCGACTGACGCCGAGACCCGAACGGGGACAGGGACGGCCGGCGGCTTCACGGTCGACGCCTCGACCGCGTGACAGGCGATCCCCGCCGCCGTGCACACGCCGGCCATCAGGTCGCGCTCGCGCGCGTCGAAGCCGCCGTCGCGGCGACCGAGCACGAACAGTCCCTGTGACGTCGCGCCCTCGCTGCGCACCGCGAGCGCGTCGAAGCCGGCGATGTGCAGCGATCGGACCGCCGGCGACTCGACGGCGAGGGCGTCGCGCAGCGACGAGAAGAGGTCGAACGCGTGCGACGCGTCCATCGACGACAGATCGGGTGCGCGCAGGTAGAGCTGCGGGCCCTCACCCGCGATCGCGTGGAGGTACGCGCACAGGTCGAGCGGCAGCGCGGCGCGCAGCGCGTCGAGCCCGGCGTACGCGACCTCTTGGACGACGAGCGCGCCCTCAGTCTCGGTCGCCACGCTGCCAGCCCTCGCGCTGGGGTCCCTTGGTGTCGTGGCCGTTCGAATCGGTGCCGCGCTCGCCGCCGTCGTTGTCGTGCTGGTCGACCGCCGGCGTCGTCGTCGACGGTGAGCTCGGCCGGTCGGGGCCTACGGTCGGCGTCGTGGTGGTGGTGGTCGTCGACGGCGTTGTCGTGGTGGTGGCGGGCGGCGGCTCGGTCGTGGTCGTGGTGGTCTCGCGGCTCGTCGCGTCCACCGTGGGACCGACGGGCACGTCCTTCTTCGGCCCGTGCGACACCGGAGGTGCGGCGGCCTCGCCGGGAAGCGGGAGCTCGAAGGCGAGCACGACGGGCGCGCCGACGCCGAGCGTGGCCAGCTGCCGGTCGGGCTGCACGTCGGTGCCGGGCAGCGACGCCGGCGTCGTGGTGGGCGATGCCGATCGCGCCCGGCGCTCGAACCGCACCTCGTCGTCGCCGACGCCACCTGTGGGCGACGTCGACGGTGCGGTGGCCCCGCCCCGCGTCGTGGGCGGCGCCGCCACCTCCGAGGACACCGACGGGCGGTTGCGCCGGTCGGGTGTGAAGACGCCGTTGGTCGCGGCCGCCACGCCGGCGGCGGCCAGCGCGGCGGCGCCGGCCGAGAAGGCGGCGACGGCGCGGCGGGCGTGGCGGCGCCGCATCGCCACGATCGGCGATCGCCCGCCGACGACCCGGACGATCGGCGACGCCGCCGCGGCGGTCAGCAGCGCGGCGACGGCGCCCGACACCGCGTCGGCGTCGGCATCCGGCGCGACGAGCACCACGACTTCGCCGCCACTCACCTGGCACGCCAGCACGCCCCGGACCTGCCGGATGTCGTGCTCGAGACGGGGGAGATCCACGGCGGGAAGGTACCGCCCCCACGCCCGAGATTGGGTGATTGGCCGCACATACCCCGGCCAATCACCCGATCTCGGGGCGATGGAGTGCCGTTCAGTTGGAGGACTTGGCCGCCTGCTCGGCGGCGTGGTCGGCGACGGCCTTGCCGATCGCGGTGGCCGCCCGGTTGACGAACTCCTTGCCCGACCCGGTCACCCAGTCGCACGACGCCGCCGGCGCCGCGAGTTGCCCGGTGAACGCCGGCGCCACGTAACGCGAGAACAGCTCGTACGAGCGGCGGGTCGCCTCCCGGTCGGCCCACTCGTGGGCCATCAGGAGAAACGTCCCGAACCCGCCTGCCGACTGGTCGACGAGCTCCTGGATCCGGGCGATCGCCCGGTCGGGCGTGCCGATGACACCGAACCCGCCGTTGTTGAGCTGGTCGATCATGTCGTCGAGCGTCTCGGCGTCGCCCGTCGGCGACACCGGCAGGATGTGCTTGAAGTAGTTGCCGAACGCCTCGAGCCCGAACGCCACGTCCCGCCGCGCCTGCTCGTCGGTCTCGGCCAGGTGCATCGGCCCGACGAGGCGCCACTTTCGCCGGTCGACCGTCTGGCCGAACTCGGCCGCCCGCTCCTCCATGACGCCCCAGTGGAGGCCGAGCGCATCGAACCCCGCCGCGGACGTCGCCGCGATCGACAGCAGCCCGAGGCCGTGGCGGCCGGCGGCGCGCGGCCCGGTCGGCGAGATCGTCGCCGCGACCGCGATGTCGAAGTGCGGGAACGAGTACGGCCGCAGCTGGAGCCGCGCGTCGCGCAGTTCGAACCAGTCCGTCTTGATCGAGACGGACTCGCCGGGCTCGGCGCGCAGCAGCGCCATGATCGCGTCGAGCGCCTCTTCCATGCGCGGGCGCTGGTCGTTCGCCTCGATGCCGAGCATGTGCGCGTCGGACGTGAGCTGACCGGGTCCGCATCCCAGCATCGCCCGACCGCGTGTCAGGTGGTCGAGCAGGACGAAGCGGTCGGCGAGGAGCAGCGGGTGATGGTACGGGAGCGACGACACGCCGCTCCCGAGGCGGATGTGGCGGGTGCGTTCCGCGGCGGTGGCGATGAACACCTCGGGAGACGCGATGAGCTCATAGCCGGCGGAGTGGTGCTCGCCGATCCACGCCTCGTGGAACCCGAGCTCGTCGAGCCACTGGATCAGCTCGAGGTCGCGCTCGAGCGCCAGCGTCGGGTTCTGCCCGACTGGATGGAACGGCGCGAGGAAGATGCCGAACTGCATCGGCCAGTCCATGGGCATCGACGCCATGCGCGGCCGCTACTCCTCGAGGAGGTCGGGCTGTTCGGCGACGATGCGGTCGTACAGCGGCTGGAAGCCGAGCCAGCCGGCGACGTGGTTGCCGGTCTGCGTCGCCGTGAGCTCGGCCATCTCCGGGTCGATCTTCACCGTCGGGCCGGCGGCCTCGGCCAGCAGCTGCACCTGGCACGAGCGCTCCATCGAGATGAACCACCACACCGCCTCGTCGACCGAGTGACCGACGGTGAGCAGACCGTGGTTGCGGAGGATCGCCGCCTTGTTGTCGCCGAGGGCGTGGGCGATGCGCTTGCCCTCCTCGACGTCGAGGACGACGCCCGTGTAGTCGTCGAAGAGGGCGTGGTCGCCGTGGAACGCGCACACGTCCTGCGTGATCGGGTCGAGGGTCCGCCCGAGCGTCGAGAACGCCCGGCCGTAGGTCGAGTGCGAGTGGGCGGCGGCGATCACGTCGGGCCGCGCCGCGTGCACCGACGAGTGGATGGCGAACGCTGCCGTGTTCACCGGCCAGTTGCCCTCGACGACCTCGCCGCGGTCGTTGACGAGGATGAGGTCCTTCACCCGGATCTGGCTGAAGTGCATGGCGAACGGGTTCACCCAGAAGTGGTCGGTGAGCTCGGGGTCACGGGCGGTGATGTGGCCGGCGACGCCCTCGTCGAAGCCGCACTTCGAGAACAGCCGGAACCCGGCCGCCAGCCGCTGCTTGCGATGCCGGCGCTCCTCCTCGACGGACGAGAACGACGGCATCGAATGAGGCTGACGATCCGAGGGCATTTCGTCAGTGTACGAGTGACTCGCGTCACCCGGCGAGGCAGGAACCCCTCGTTCCTGACACGAATCCATCTGTCCGAGGGCCGGGGGGCACCGACGTCGAGTTGGGAGTGTTGATGCCCGTACAACGACACAGCGTTCGGCGGCGCCGGGTCGGGCGGTGGTCCGCTGGGATCGCGGCCGCCAGCGCAGCGGCGCTGCTCGCGTCCGTCGCCGGCCCCGCCGCGGCCGAGGGCGAGTTCCACAACGGCACCGCATCGGCGATCGCGCAGTCGTACAGGGTCAACCCGACCGCATCGGGGCTGTCCCTCGGCATCACGTTCGGGTTGTCGCTGTCCGACTACACGAACACGGTCAGCCGGGCCGAGTCGCGCGCCATCGACCTGGGCGTCATCGGCACGACGCTCGCCGCCCAGGGTTGCGACGGCGGCGCCCCCACGATGTCCGCCGACAAGCAGCCCCAGAGCGTGTTCGTCGACTCGCGCGACCCGGGCGCGGCGCAGGGCAGGACAGAGCAGGAGAAGTACGCGCCCGCCATCACGAAGTCTGCGCGCGCGACCGACAAGCCCGAGAGCGAAGCGAACACGACGACGGCGCCGATCGACGTACCCGGCGTCCTCCACGTCGACGGAGCGAAGGCGCGCACGCTCACCCACGTCGTCGACGGAAAGACGCGCGAGGCGATCGCCACGACGGACATCGCCAACGTTGCGCTCGGTGGCAACGCGGTGCAGCTCAAGGGGTTGCACTGGGAGGCCCGCTACCTGAGCGGTGCGACGTCGCAGCCGACCGGCGAGTTCACGGTCGGGCAGTTCCTCGTCAACGGGAAGGCCCAGCCGATCCCGTCCGACAGCAAGGCGCTGTTCGACGGCATCAACACCGTGCTGAAGAACGTCGGCATCGTCCTGCGCGCGCCGGCGTTCCGCAGCGACAACGGCATCCAGTTCGTCGAGCCGATGGCGATCGCCGTGGTCGCCAACCAGAACCGCGACAGCATCCTCAACCCACTCACCCAGGCGCTCTATCCGGGCCGCCAGGCCCTCTTCGACGCGATGCTCCAGGCGAGCTGCAAGTTCGGCACGTTCATCACGGTCGCCGACGTCGTCGTCGGCTCGCTCACCGGTGCCGGCCAGTTCTCCGTCGAGCTCGGCGGCGTGCAGGCGTCGTCGGGTGACCTCAAGACGACGAGCCTCCTCGGCAACTTCGCCGATGCCGCCGACCTGCCGACCGTCCTACCGGCGAGCGGCGATCTCGCCCTCGGCAGCGACGCCGGCGGCGCGACGTTCGGCGCGACCGGCGGGCCCGTCGGGTCGACGAACGGCGCGGCCGGCAACGCCGCGCAGGGCGCGACCGGCGGCACGGGTCGCGACGGCGCCCGCCTGAACGCGGCGCCCGCGGCCGCGACGTCCGGAACGCGTGGCGGGAAGCTCGCCGCCGTCTCCGCCGCCGCTCTCGCACTCCTCGCAGTCCTCGCCGAAGCCGATCGCCGCGCGATGCGCCGCGGTCGTCGCACCATTCCCACGGAGGCTTGATGTCGTCCCCCTCGTCGACCCCCGGTGTCTCGAGCCGGCTGCTCCGCGGCTACGGCCCGCTCGTCGGGCTCGTCGTCCTGTTGCTGCTCATGTCGATCCTCGTGCCGTCGAAGCCGCAGCAGCGCGTCGAAGCGGCCGCCGCGTCCGATGTCGGCCCCGGGGCGGCGAGCGACAGCACCACCGGCGCCACCGGTGACACCGTCGCCGGGGGTACCAGCGGTGGTGCGACCACCGGCGACACCACGGCGGGCGCTGCCGGCGGCGCGACGGGCGGAACCGCGCAGAAGGGCGCGCCCCCGGCCGGTGAGGGCATCCAGCCGTGCCCCGACCGCAAGGAGCAGGTGCCGGGCGATCCGTATTCGCCGCCGTGCATCGCGTTCAGCGGCGACAACGGCGGCGCGACCTCGAAGGGCGTCACGCCGACGGAGATCCACGTCAGCTACCGCGTGCTCAACGAGAAGGGTTTCCAGCAGACGCTGGCCGAGCTGGCCGGCGCGTCACTCCAGGACCGCCCCGAGGACATCAAGCGCACGGTCAGCGCCCTCGCCGAGTACTTCAACAAGCGGTTCCAGTTCTACGGCCGCAAGATCGTCATCGACTTCTACAACGGCGTCGGGTCCAACACCGACGAGCTGCTCGGCAAGGGACGTGACAAGGCCGAGGCCGACGCCGAGACGGTGTCGAGCCAGCTGAAGTCGTTCGCCGACATGTCGGCGACGTCCGAGCCGTACGCCGACGCGCTGTTCCGCCGCAAGGTGATGGGCTTCGGCGACCCGTACCTCTCGACGAACTGGCACAACCAGCACGCGCCGTACATCTGGAGCCTCGCGGTCGAGGGCACCAAGGTCGCCAAGCTCGCCGCCGAGTACACGATCAAGCGCCTGTCCGGCCCGGGCGGCAAGGCGCTGCCGGCGAAGTGGGCGGGCGGTTCGATCAAGGACAAGCCCCGCGTCATCGCGTCCATGGCACCCGAGAACTCCTGGTACCAGGAGTCGGTGCAGGCGGCGCGGGCGGACACCAAGGCGGCCGGCGTCCCCGAGGGCCCGAACATCGAGTACCAGCTCGACCTCGGGACGATGTCGAACCAGGCGGCGAACATCATCCCGAAGCTGAAGAGCCAGGGCGTCACCACGATCCTGTGCGGTTGCGACCCGATCATGCCGGTCTTCCTGACGGGCGAGATGGCGCGCCAGAACTACTTCCCCGAGCTCATCGTCGTGGGCACCGCACTCACCGACACGGACATCGTCGGACAGCTCTGGAACCAGGAGGCGGCCAAGCACGTCCTCGGCGTCAGCCCGCTGCAGGAGCCGGTGCAGCCGCAGCAGACGATCGCGTACGAGGCCTACAAGACCGTGCGCCAGGACGAGCCGGCGTTCTCGGTCGACCTCATCTACTACCAGATGGAGATGATGGCGATCGGCCTGCAGATGGCCGGTCCGAACCTGACGCCGCAGGCGTTCCAGGACGGCATGAGCCGGTACCCGGGCCGCCTCGGTCCCGCCGGGTTCTGGAGCTTCGGTCCGTCGGACCACACGTCGGCCGACGACGTGCGTGAGATCTACTGGGACCCGAACGCGATCTCGCACTACAACTCGAAGAAGGGCGCGTACATCGATCCCCAGCCGGGCACGCGGTGGCTGCCCGGGAAGATCCCGTCCGGCGAGCCGAAGATCCCGGTCCGTTGACCCGCCGCCCCCAACCCCCGTTCTCGTCGCATGAAACGAAAGTGGTGGCCCTGGCCACCGCTTTCGTCGCCGATCCTGGGGTGAGGCGATGAACGCCGAGTCGCTCACGGAGCGCTGGGAGCGCATCCCGGCGAAGTGGCGGGGTCCGGCGGTCGCCGCCGCCATCGTCGCCGTCTACCTGATCGCGCTGCGGTTGCCGTGGGCGGGCGACCGCCTGCACGAGAAGATGCCGCCGGCGGTCGTCGTCATCGGCCTCATCACCGGCGCGGTGACCGCGCTGCTGGCGATCGGGCTGATCCTCGTCTACCGGGCGAACCGGTTCATCAACTTCGCCTACGGCGCCATGGGGTCGCTCGTCGGCGTGCTCGCCATCGGCATGCACCTGCAGCACGGGTGGCCGTACTTCCTGTCGCTGCCGGTCGGCGTCGCCGCCGGCATCGCGCTCGGCGCAGCCATCGAGCTCGGCATCATCCGGCGGTTCTCGAACTCGTCGCGGCTCCTGCTGACCGTCGCGTCGATCGGCCTCGCCCAGCTGCTCGGTGGCCTCGAGCTCCTCGGCTCGAAGGCGATCGGGTTCACCTCGCTGACCGGCGGGTTCACGCCGCCGATCAACATCCACCTGAACATCGGCGTGAAGGTGCTCGGTGCCGACGAGCTGCTGATCGTCCTCATCATCCCGTTCGTCATCGCCGGGCTCGCGTGGTTCCTGCTGCGGACGGACGCCGGTGTCGCGGTGCGGGCTTCGGCCGAGAACGCCGACCGCGCGCTGCTGCTCGGGATCCCGGTGCGGCGGCTCGCGACGATCGTGTGGATGGTGGCCGGCGGGCTCGCCGCGCTGACGTACGTCCTGAAGGCGCCGTTCGCCGGGGTCACGCCGGGTGTCGCCAACGGGCCGACGGTGCTGCTGCCCGGCCTCGCCGCCGCCGTCGTCGCCCGCATGGAGTCGCTGCCGGTCGCGTTCGCCGCCGGCCTCGGGCTCGGCATCGTCGAGCAGACGGTGCGCTGGAACTCGAGCGGCACCCCCTCGTTCGTGAACGTCGCGTACCTCGTCGTCATCCTCGCCGCGCTGCTGCTCCAGCGCGGGAAGCTGAGCCGGGCGAAGCTGGGCGACGGGTCGACGTGGTCGTCGGTCGGCGTCGTCAAGCCGGTGCCGACCGAGCTGCGCCACCTGCCCGAGGTCCGCTGGCCGAAGTTCGCGCTGCTCGCCGTCGTCACGTTCCTCGCGATCTGGCTGCCCTCGACGTGGACGTCGTCGCAGCAGCTGCTCGCCGCGTTCGCGATCGTGTGGGCGATCGTCGCCGTCTCGCTCGTCGTCCTGACCGGGTGGGGCGGGCACATCAGCCTCGGCCAGTTCGCACTCGTCGGTGTCGGGGCGATCGTCGCCGGCAACCTGGTGTCGCACGACACCGACCTCTTCCTCGCGCTCGTCGCCGCCGGTGGTGCCGGCGCGCTCGCCGCGCTCCTCGTCGGGCTGCCGGCGCTCCGCATCCGCGGCCTGTTCCTGGCGGTGACGACGTTGGCGTTCGCCATCGCCCTCGACGCGTACTTCTTCAACCCCGACAAGTTCGGCTCGCTGCTGCCGACCGGCGTCGACCGTCCGATGCTCTGGGAACGGTTCGACCTCGAGAACAACTACTCGATGTACCTGCTGTGCCTGGCGTTCCTCGCGCTGTCGATCGTCGTCTCCGCCGGTGTCCGCAAGGCGCGGTCGGGACGGGTCCTGATCGCGACGCGCGACAACGAGCGCGCCGCCGACGCGTCGGCGGTGCCGACGACGTCGGTCAAGCTGTCGGCGTTCGTGCTGTCGGGCGCGATCGCCGGTGTCGGTGGCGGTCTGTACGTGCTCATCGCCCATTCGCTGGCGCAGGGATCGTTCAACCCGGTGATGTCGATCGATGTCTTCTCGACCGCGGTCATCGGCGGGCTCGGCTCCGTGAGCGGCGCGGTGCTCGGCGTGCTCCTGTTCCGCTGGCTCGAGACGATCACGGCGCTCGGCGACATCCGGCTGCTGCTGACCGGTGTCGGCCTGCTCGTCGTGCTGTACGCGCTCCCCGGCGGTCTCGGCCAGGTGCTGTTGTCGGTTCGCGACCGGTACCTGCGGGCGGTCGCGGCCCGCCGGCGCATCCTCGTGCCGAGCCTGGTCGCCGACCGGCGGGTGGAGGAGAGCATCGCCACCGTCGAGGTCGAGACCGAGCACGTCGCCGCCGCCGCCGACAGCGTCCCGGCGCTGCTCGAGACGCGCGCGGTCGACGTCTCGTACGGTCCGGTGCAGGTGCTGTTCGGCGTCGACTTCCGCCTGATCGACGGCGAGATCGTCGCGTTGCTCGGCACGAACGGCGCCGGCAAGTCGACGTTGATCAAGGCGATCTGCGGCCTCGTCGAGGCGACCAACGGGGCGATCATCTTCGACGGCCGTGACGCGACCTACGCACCGCCGTACGAGGTCGCCGCTCGCGGCATCGTGCAGGTGCCCGGCGGGCAGGGCGTGTTCCCCTCGCTGACGGTCGAGGAGAACCTGCGCATGGC
>DASSOZ010000061.1:0-32891 GCA_035700105.1 Acidimicrobiales bacterium | reverse complement strand
GCCACTGACGCCGAACGTACCAGCATCCCTGTCCACGCCCGGATCTCCGTGGGACACTTCGCGCGTGGACCTGAACAAGCTCACGCTCGGCGACAAGATCCTCGGCGGGGCGGGGATCTTGCTCATCCTCGATCTGCTCTTGTTCCCGTGGCACAGCGTCGACCTCGGGATCGTGACGATCAACCGCCAGGCGACCGAGTCGCCCAACGCCTTCTGGGGAGTGCTGGCGTTGCTCGTCACCATCGCGATCGTCGCCGTCGTGATCGTGCGGCGGCTCACGACGGCCAACCTCCCCGAGCTCCCGATCGCGTGGAACCTCGCGCTGTTCTACGCCGCCATCGCAACGCTCGCGATCCTGTTCATCAAGCTCGTCTCGGAGACCAGCTCGCTCGGTTTCGGCGCCTGGTTCGGGCTGCTGCTCGCCGCCGCGATGGTGTACGGCGGGTTCGTCATGAGCAAGGAGACCGACGAGGCGCCCGGCCCGCTCGCCTGACCTGCATCGAGATTGGGTGATTGGCACCGCATAGGGGTGCCAATCACCCGATCTCGTGCGTCAGCCCAATGGCGGGTCGGTGCAGCCGCTCGACCCGCCGCCGGGACCGGCCGGCTCGGTGCGGTCGTAGGGCGTGACGAAGCCGCTACCCGGGTCCTTCGTCGTCAGGTAGCGCACGATCCCGCGGGCGACGGCCCGGCCCTCGACGGCCTGCACCTCCGGCCGGGCGAGCAGGTCGGCCTCGGGCGGGTTCGTGACGAACGCCAGCTCGGCGAGCGCCGACGGGACGCCCGCCGTCATCCGCAGGATCCCGTAGTAGTCCCCACCGCGTGAGTTCAACCGGTACTTCGCGCCGGCGTCGGTGTCGGCGACCCACGCCACGCCCGTGTACTGCGACAGAGCCCGCACGACCTCCTCGTAGACGAGCCCGGCCAGCCGCTTCGACTCCGGCGACTGGACCTGGAAATACGTCTCGGTGCCCGGGCCCTGCGGTCGGGGTCCGTCCGGCGACGAGTTGTGGTGGACGGACACGAACGCCAGGGGCCGCAGCTTCGTCACGATCTCGGCCCGCACGCCGAGCGTCACGCGGTAGTCGCCGGTCCGGGTGAGCGCGACGGGCACGCCGACCGCTTCCAGTGCCCCCTTGGCGTTGCGGACGACGTTGAGGTTGAGGTCCTTCTCCGTCAGTCCGTTCGGGCCGATGGCACCCGACTCGTTGCCGCCGTGGCCGGCGTCGAGCACGACCATCGCCGCTGCCAGCGGCTGGCCGTTGGCGATGGCCCTGTTCCCGCACGGTGTCTCGACCGAGAACCCGCCGGCCGCCGCGCCCTCGACGGGCACGACCACGCCGGTCGAGGTGAGCAGGGCCCGGACGTCGCCGGCCGGGATCGCCGGCAGCGGGGGGAGCGCCAGCGCGGTCGTCGTCGGCGACGGTGCAGCCGTCGTCGTCGGCGCCAGCACCGGCGGGGGCACCGTCGTCGTCGTGGCACGCGACGGCGCCGCCGACGGCGACGTGGGCGGCGAACCGGACTCGCCGCCGCCGTTGCTGCACGCCGAGGCCGCGAGCGCGGCGAGAACGAGGAGAAGCGCGAGCGGGGGGAAGCGGCGACTCAGAGCTTGGCCACGATACCGGCCATCAGCTCGCCCGCTTCGGTCGGGTTGAGGCCGACCTCCACGCCGGCGTCACGCAGCGCGTCCATCTTCCCCTGCGCCGTGCCCTTGCCGCCGGACACGATCGCCCCGGCGTGGCCCATCTTCTTGCCGGGCGGCGCGGTCACGCCGGCGATGTACGACACCACCGGCTTCGTCATCGACGACTTGATGAAGTCGGCCGCCTTCTCCTCCTCGGCCCCGCCGATCTCGCCGAACATGATGACGGCCTTCGTCGCCGGGTCGGCTTCGAACGCGGACAGGCAGTCGATGAACGTCGTGCCCGGGACGGGGTCGCCGCCGATCCCGACGCACGTCGTCACGCCGATGCCCTTCTCCTTCAGCTCGGCGAGCGCCTGGTAGGTGAGCGTGCCCGACCGCGACACGATGCCGACGGGTCCGCCGCCGAGCGCGATCTCGCCGGGAGTGATGCCGATGTTGCACTCGCCCGGCGTGATGATGCCGGGACAGTTCGGTCCGAGGAGGCGCACACCGGGGAAGTCGCGTCGCAGCCGGTTGTAGAAGCGGGCCTCGTCCTGGGCGGGCACGCCCTCGGTGATGACGATGACGAGCTCGACGCCGCCCTCGGCCGCGTCGTACACGGCCGCCTCGACGCCGGGCGCCGGGATGAAGACGCACGACACGTTGGCGCCGGTCTCCTTCACGGCCTCGGCGACGGTGGCGAAGATCGGGATGCCGTCGACGTCGGTGCCGGCCTTCTTCGGGTTCGTGCCGGCGACGACTTGGGTGCCGTAGTCGCGGTTGCGCTTCCCGTAGTACGACCCCTGCGAGCCGGTGAGGCCCTGGTAGACGACCTTGGTGTCCTTGTTCACGAAGATGCTCACTTGGTCGCCTCCCTGCGGTCGGCGCCCGTGACCATTTGCACTGCGCTCATTGATTCGCTCGCAAGCTCGCTCATCGGCCTGCGAACTCCACCACGGCCTTCGCCGCCTCGACCATCGTGGGCTTGGACACGAGCCGGTCGGACTCGTGGGACTTCAGGATCTCCCGTCCCTGCTCGGCGTTCGTGCCGTCGAGGCGGATGACGATCGGCGACGCGATCTCGACGCGGCCGAGCGCGGTGACGATGCCGTTCGCCACCTCCTCGCCCTTCGTGATGCCGCCGAAGATGTTGATGAAGATCGCCTTCACCTTCTCGTCGGCGTTGATGACCTCGAGGGCGTTGGCCATGACCTCGGCCGACGCGCCGCCGCCGATGTCGAGGAAGTTGGCGGGCGAGCCGCCGACCTGGTTGACGATGTCGCACGTCGACATGGCGAGGCCGGCGCCGTTGGCGATGACGCCGACGGTGCCGTCGAGGCCGACGTACTGGAGACCCTTCTCCTTCGCCATCGCCTCGCGGGGGTCGAGGACCTGGAGGCCCTTGAACTCCTCCCACTCGGGGTGGCGGAACTCGGCGTTGTCGTCGAGCGTGACCTTGGCGTCGAGCGCGTGGACCCGGTCGTCCGGCGTGAGGATCAGCGGGTTGATCTCGGCGAGGTCGCAGTCGCCGTCGGTGAAGCAGCCGTAGAGCTTCACGAGGATGTCGACGGCGCCGTCGACGGCCTTGGGGTTCAGCTGGGCCTGCTCGACCCACGCGCGAGCGACGTCCTCGGTGAGCCCGTCGACGGGGTCGATGTGGATGCGGGCGATCGCCTCGGGGTCCTTCGCCGCGACCTCTTCGATCTCGACGCCGCCCTGCGCGCTCAGCATGCCGAGGTGGAGCTTGGCGCCGCGGTCCAGCGTGAACGACGCGTAGTACTCCTCCGCGATGTCCGACGCGTGCTCGACCCACAGTCGCTTCACGACGTGGCCCTTGATGTCCATCCCGAGGATGTTCGACGCGTGGGTGCGGACCTCGTCGGCGTTCTCGGCGAGCTTGATGCCACCGGCCTTGCCCCGCCCGCCGACCTGGACCTGCGCCTTGACGACGACCGGGTAGCCGGCGGCGTCGGCCTGCTTCACCGCTTCGTCGACGGTGTCGGCCACACCGCCGGCCGACACCGGGATGCCGAAGCGGGCGAAGTACTGCTTGCCCTGGTACTCGAACAGATCCATCTAGGTTGCAGCCTTCTCTCTGTCGTCGAGGGCGGACTCGAGCCAGCTCGTGATCGTCGCCATCGGGGTGCCCGGCGTGAACACCTTGGCCACGCCGGCGGTCTCGAGCGACGGGATGTCGGCCTCGGGGATGATCCCGCCGCCGAACACGAGGACGTCGCCGGCGTCGCGGGCGCGCAGCTGGTCGATGACCTTCGGGAACAGCGTCATGTGCGCCCCCGAGAGGAGCGACAGCCCGACGGCGTCGGCATCCTCCTGGACGACGGTCTCGACGATCTGCTCGGGCGTCTGGTGCAGGCCGGTGTAGATGACCTCGAAGCCGGCGTCGCGCAGCGCCCGGGAGATGACCTTGGCGCCGCGGTCGTGCCCGTCGAGCCCGGGCTTGGCCATGACCACGCGATAGCGCCGCTCCACGGGTCCGGGATGCTACGGGGGCAGTTGGCGGTGTCACCAAACCGCCCGATTGACTGTGCCGTCGTGCTGGCGCCGCTGGTGGAGACGTGGGACGACGACGTCCCGGCCGTGAGCACCGACCCCCTGGGGTTCCCTCGCTACGCCGACCAGCTGGCGCGCGCCGGCGGCCGCGAGTCGGTCGTGACCGGCCGGACGGCGGCGTACGCGCTCGTCGAGGGCTGCTTCGACGTGCTCGGCGGGTCGATGGGCGCCGTGCACGGCGAGCGGGTGGTGCGGGCGTTCGACCGGGCGGCGTCGCTGCGGTTGCCCGTCGTCGTGGTCTCGACGTCCGGCGGCGCCCGCATGCAGGAGGGCATGGTCTCGCTCATCCAGATGGCCCGCACCGCGTCGGCGTCTCGCCGGCACGCCGCCGCCGGGCTGCTGCAGCTGGGCGTGTACCGCGCGCCCACGACCGGCGGCGTGTTCGCCTCGTACGCGTCCCTCGTCGACGCGCGGTGCGCGTCGCCGGGCGCGACGGTCGGCTTCGCCGGGCCGCGGGTCGTCGAGCAGACGCTGGGCGCGCCGCTGCCCGACGGGTCCCACACCGCCGAGTCGGCGTTCGCCGCCGGGCTGGTCGACGCCGTCGTCCCGGTCGATGACCAGGCGACCTGGGTCGACGCCGCGTTGGGTCTGCGGGACGCGCCGCTCCCCCCACCTCCGAGATTGGGTGATTGGCCGGGCCATGGGCGGCCAATCACCCAATCTCGGGATGTTCGGGCGAGTGCGTGGGACGAGGTGCTCGCCGCCCGGGCGCCGTCGCGACCGACGGGGATCGACTGGGCGGCCCGGCTGTGCGCGTCGTGGACCGAGCTGCACTCGACCGACCCGACCGTGCGCGCCGGGCTGGCGACCTTCGAGGGTCAGCGGGTCGTCGTGGTGGCGAGCGACCGCTACGCCGCGGACGGCCGGCCGACCCCGGCGGGGTTCCGGCTGGCGCAGCGGGCGTTCGGCCTCGCGGCACGGCTTGCGCTGCCGGTGGTGACGTTCGTCGACACCCCCGGCGCCCATCCCGGTGCGCAGTCGGAAGCGGACGGCGTCGCCGGCGAGATCGCCCGCACGTTCGGGGCGATGGCGACGCTGCCCGTGCCGTCGGTGTCGGTGTGCGTCGGCGAGGGCGGATCGGGCGGCGCGCTGGCGATGGCGTATGCCGATCGGCTGCTGATCCAGGAGCACGCGATCTTCTCGGTGATCGCGCCCGAGGGCGCGGCCGCGATCCTCGAGCGCGACGCGGGGAAGGCGCCCGTGCTGGCGGACCGGCTGAAGCTGACGTCGTCGGATCTGCTGCAACTCGGCATCGTCGACGCGATCGCGCCCGAGGACGATCTCCGCGCCGCGGTCGTCGACGCGTTCGCGACGGCGCGCGTCGGTGACCGTGACCGGCGGTTCGACGAGGCGACGATGCGAGCCCTCCGGTCGTGAGAGCCGAGAACCGGCCGCGCGCCTACGTCCTCATGGGCGTGATGGCGCTGCTGTTCGCCGTCTTCATGGTGTGGTTCGTCCTCGCGCTGTCGAACAACCCCGAGGCGCGGTCCAACCTGGGCGACCCGGTGTTCACGATCGGCGACGCGAAGGGCGTCGCGAACGCGATCCGGCGCGACGGCCCGCTGCTCGTCGCCGACCCGCTCCGCCGCGGCCGCAACCTCGTCGTCACGCGCGACGACGACAGGTGGGTCGTGTTCGCCGTCGCCCCGTCCGGGCCCGGGTGCCGCGTCGAGCTCGACCGCGACGCGCACGAGGTCGTCGACACGTGCACCGGGCCCGTGACCGACTCGCCGTCGCTCCCGCACTACAAGGCAACGGCGCGCAAGGACGGCAGGCTCGAGATCGACCTGCGTCGGGAAGTCAGTCGGGCTGGTTGAACTCGACGAGGTTGCCGGCCGGGTCGCGCACGAACGCCTGGTGACCGGCGCCCTTCGTGTGCGGCACCTCGAACACGTCGAATCCGTCGTCACGAAGCCGCGCGACGACGCCGGCGAGGTCGTCGGTCGCGAACGCGAAGTGCTGCATCGCGTCGGGCGGCGGCGGCGTCCCGATCGAGATGTGCACCTGTGTCGGGCCGGCGGCCAGCCAGGCGCCGTCCATCCCGAAGTCGGGGCGGTCGAGCGGCGTCAGGCCGAGCAGATCGCGGTAGAAGCCGACGGCGGCACCCACGTCGTCGACGACCAGGTTGACGTGGTGGATCGCCCCGACCAGCACGTCGCGGAGTCAAGCACGGGTAGGGAGCGCGTGCGCTGGGAAGCACCCGACCCCATGAACGCACTCACGGTTCTCAAGCAGGACCACGGCAACGTCGAGGCCCTGTTCAAGGAGTTCGAGGCACTCGACCGCAGCGACACGGACGGCAAGCGCCGCGTCGTCGACCACATGATCGAGCAGCTGTCGGTCCACGCCGTCATCGAGGAGCAGGTCTTCTATCCCGCCGTCCGGGAGGCGAACGGGGCGACGAACGACGTCGTGCTCGAGGGGCTCGAGGAGCACCACATCGTCAAGTGGACGCTCAGCGAGCTCGAGACCATGCCGCCCACCGACGAGCGCTTCGACGCCAAGGTACGGGTGCTGATCGAGAGCGTGCGTCACCACGTCGAGGAGGAGGAGAACGAGCTGTTCGACGAGGTCCGCAAGGCGATTCCCACCCAGGAGCTGGACGCGCTCGGTGACGCGCTCGTGCAGGCGAAGGCGACGGCGCCGACCCGGCCGCATCCGCGTACCCCCGACGAGCCGCCCCTCAACGTCCTCGTCGGGATGCCGATCGCAGTGCTGGACAAGGCATTCACGACCGGCAAGCGGACGGTCGAGAGGCTCCTGGCGCGCTAGCGCCTGCGAGGAGGCTGCTGAGCAATGCTGGTACGCATCTCGCCGGCTGTCGCGGATCTGCGCACCGATGACTCAGCAGACTCCTAGCCGAACAGCTCCTTGAGCTTGTCCTTCTGCACCTTGTCGGTGCCGGTGCGCGGGAGGTCGTCGACGATGCGAACCTGGCGGGGCGCCTTGTAGTCCGCCATGTGCTCGCCCGCCCACGCGACGAGCGCGTCGGGCGACAAGTCGGCGCCCTCGCGCACCCGCACGACGGCGACCGGGATCTCGCCCTTGCGCGCATCGGGCAGACCCACGACGGCGGCCTCGACGATGTCGGGGTGCTCTTCGAGCGTGTGTTCGACCTCGACGGCGAAGACCGAGTAGCCGCCGTGCTTGATCACGTGCTTCTTGCGCCCGGCGAGCGACACGAGCCCGAACGGCTGGCGGCGCGCCAGGTCGCCCGTGCGGAGGAACCCGTCGGGGAGGAGCACCTCGTCGGTCGCCTCCTTCTTGCCGTGGTAGCCCTTGAGCACGCCGGGTCCCTTCACCGCGAGCTCGCCGACCTCGCCCATCCCGACCTCGTCACCTCGGTCGTCGACCGCCTTGAGCTGGTAGCCGGGCAGCGGCACGAGCGGCAGCTGGATCCACGGCAGCGAGATGCGGATGGCGGCGCCGCCGGCGAGCTCGACCATGCCGTAGCCGTCGATGAAGATCGCCTCGCCGATGTTCGTGTTGACGACGGGGAGCGTCGCCGTCGCGCCGAGTCGCTTGAACACCTTGATGAGGTCATCGGGCATCGCGTCGGCGCCGGACGCCCACAGCCGGATCGAGTGCAGGTCGCGCTGCTCTGCGCCGGCCTCGAGCATCATCCGGTACATCGCCGGAACGCCGATGAACGCCGTCGCCCGGCGGGACTCGATGGCGTCGAGCGCCCAGTCCGGGCGGAACTTCGGCAGCAGGTACAGCGGCACGCCGAGGCACGCGGTCATCAGCAGGATCGTGAACCCGGCGATGTGGGCGACGGGCATCCCGCACACCATCTCGTCGCGCCGCAGACCGGCCGGGTACAGCGCCGCCATCGCCGCGCTCCCGAGCAGGGCCCGGTGCGTCAGCTCGGCGCCCTTCGGCTTCCCCGTCGTGCCCGACGTGTAGAAGATCGCCGCGGTGTCGGCGGCGTCGCACGGGGCCGCCTGGTCGAGTCGCCCGCTGCCGCTGACCTCGTCGACGCTGCGGACGACGAGGTGCGCGCTCGAGTCGTCGATGACGTAGTCGACCTCGTTCTTCGTCATCTGCGGGTTCACCGGAACCGGCACGGTGCCGGCGCGTGAGGCGGCGAGGCAGAGGAGGAAGAACTCGTAGCCGTTCGCGGCGGCGACGACGACGCGGTCGCCGGGTTGGCTCTTGGCGGCGATCCCGGCGGCGTACTCGGCGACGCGGTCGGCCCCCTCGCGGTACGTGAGCGTGAGCCCGGTGCCGTGCTCCTCGACGAGCGGACGGTCGCCGTTCAGGTCGGCGAGCTCCTCGAGGAGGCGGCCGAGCGTCAGGTCGGTGTCACGGGCGAGGGCGATCCGCGGGAACGGGTTCATCAGGGACAAGTCTGCCCGCCCGGCGACGCCGTCAGCTGATGTCGAACTCGACGATGTCGTCGCGCTGCAGGAGCGGCCCGAGCAGCGGCTCGACCTCCGCCCCTCGATGCGTCGCGCTGACGTCGGCCTCGACGAGCAGCCGGCCGTCCTCGTCGCGCACCCGCAGCGACGCGACGTGCACACCGCGCATCGCATGCAGCGCGTTCATCACCGCGCCCGGGTCGGCGTGGTCGGCGAGCACGAGGCGGACCCGCTGGTGGTCGCGCGTGACGCGACGGTCGAGCCAGCGCGCCGGGCCGCGCAGTCCGACGAGCGCGACGAGGAGCGCGGCCGTCGACAACGTCGCCATGAAGAACTGGCCGAACCCCACGGCGACGCCGATCGCCGCGGTCACCCACAGGCTGGCGGCCGTGGTGAGACCGCGGATCGTCGCGCCGTGCTTGAGGATCGCCCCGCCACCGAGGAAGCCGATGCCGGCGGCGACACTGCTGGCGATGCGGGTGACGTCGACGCTGTAGCTGCTGTCGTTCCGGGCGATCGAGCCGAAGTAGTCGAAGCTGTACGCGCTGACGAGGGCGAACAGGCAGCAGCCGAGCGCGACGGAGATGTGCGTGCGGAGGCCGGCCGTCTTGTCGGCGAGCTCGCGCTCGAGCCCGATGGCACCGCCGAGGACCATCGCCAGGATGATGCGAAGCGCGAGGTCGGCGTGCGACGGCATCGGGGCGCGCCCGCCTACGCCTTCTTGAGCGGCGACCAGGCGAGCAGCAGCCGCTTCTCGCCGACGCTCGGGAAGCGCACGACCGCCTCGGCCTTCTCGCCCTCGCCGACGACCTCGAGCACGACGCCCTCGCCCCACTTGCCGTGGACGACGTCGTCGCCGGCGCGGAGGCCGAGGTCCTCCGCGCCGGTCGTCTTCGCCGGCGTGGCCGGTCCCCGTCCGCTGCCGATGACCCGGCCGCCGCCGTCGTCGCCGGTGCCGCCGCGCATCGCACGGCTGACGATGCCGTCGCGCATGGCGCCGATGCCGCCACCGCGGCGGGCGGTGCGGTTGCCCTCGACGAGGCGCGTGAGCGTCTCGGGGATCTCCTTCAGGAAGCGGCTCGGCGGGTTGTACTGCGTCGACCCGAACAGCATCCGGCTCCACGCGTGCGTGAGGTAGAGCCGCTCCCTCGCTCGCGTGATGCCGACATAGCAGAGCCGCCGCTCCTCCTCGAGCTCGTCGGGCTCGCCGAGGGCGCGGATGTGGGGGAAGACACCGTCCTCGAGACCGATGAGGAAGACGACGGGGAACTCGAGCCCCTTCGCGGTGTGGAGCGTCATCAGCGTGACCGACGATTCGTCCGCGTCGTACTCGTCGGCGTCGGCGACGAGACTCACGGCTTCGAGGAACGCATTCGTCGACTCGTACTCCTGGGCCATGCCGACGAGCTCGGCCAGGTTCTCGAGGCGCCCGGCAGCCTCGATCGTCTTCTCCGCCTCGAGTTCGGCGCGGTACCCGGTCTCGGCGAGGATGCGCTCGAGGAGGCGTGACGGGCCCGCCTCGTCGCGCTCGACGTCGACACGGAGGTCGTCGAGGATCTTGTTGAGGTCGGCGATGCCCTTGTTCGCCTTGCCGGTGACGCCGGCCTCGGCAGCGTGGTCGAGCGCCTCGCCGAAGGTCGTGCCACTGGCGGCGGCCCACGCGTCGAGCCGGCCGATGCTCGTGTCGCCGACGCCGCGCTTCGGCACGTTGACGATGCGCTTGAGGCTGACCTCGTCGGCGGGGTTGAGTGTCGCCTTGAGGTACGCGAGCACGTCCTTGACCTCTCGGCGGTCGAAGAACTTGGTGCCGCCGACGACCCTGTACGGGATGCCCAGTCGCGCCAGCTGCTCCTCGAGGACGCGGCTCTGCGCGTTCGTCCGGTAGAAGACGGCGACGTCGCCCCACCGGTGGTCGCCAGCGTCGTGGAGGCGAGCCATCTCCCGTGTGATCCAGCCGGCCTCGTCGTGCTCGTCCTCGGCGTGGTAGCGGGTGATGAGCTCGCCACCGACCTGCTCGGTCCACAGCGCCTTCGGCTTGCGCAACTGGTTGTTGGCGATGACGGCGTTGGCGGCGTCGAGGATCGTCTGCGTGCTGCGGTAGTTCTGCTCGAGGACGATGACCGTGGCGTCGGGGAAGCTGTTCTCGAACTCGAGGATGTTCCGGATGTCGGCGCCCCGGAACCTGTAGATCGAGTTGTGCACGAGGATGCCGCCGGCGATGTACGTGTGCGTCGGTGTGACCTCGAGGTCGTAAACCGGACCGTCGTAGTCGTCGACGTCGACCCGCTCGACCCGCCGCGGCACGAGTACGCCGTCGACGTCGACGAGCACGTGCATCCCCTCGCGGAGGTGAGCGAGGGGGACGGAGTCGTAGATCGCGCCGCCGATCTGCGCCCGGTGCCGAACCTCGAGCCCACCGGCATCTGCGACACGCTCCGCGAGCGTGAGCGCCTCCCCATAGTCCTTGCGCACGGTCTCGAACCGGAACGACCCCGGCTTGCGGCCGGGCCGAAGGCTGAAACCGCCGGCGACGAGGCGAGCGGCGACGTCAGCCCGGTTCGACGACCACTGGACACGGTGATAGCCGGCGCGGCGATCGGAGAACATCGTGAGGTTCACGGACTGACGACGTAGGCCGTTCTGGGGCCGGTGGTGCGGGAACGCCGGGTGAAGGTCGCCGTCGTCCATCAGCCGCTTGGCACCCGTCGTCGTATCGAGCTCGCCATAGAGGCGAGTGAGCCACTCGTCGTTCATCGCGAGCTCCCGACCGACGCCGTGGAAGCACGTGGTCGGGAGGCCATAGCGCGCTGCGTGGTACGACTCCCAGTACGCCGCCTCCGCCACGGTGTCGCACACCTTCAGGACCCAGAGCTTGTCGCCGTGCTCCTGGTTCACACGCACGCGGAACCCCGCGTCCTCCCGCCCGAGCCGAGATGGGCGGACGGTCATCGTTCTGCCGATCCGGTATCCGCGGTCGGCTCGGTACATCAGGTAGACGAGGTGGCGACCCGGATCGAGTCGTTGGTCGGCGAGAACGATGTGGTGCGGTGTGCCGCGCAGTTGACGGTCGCCGGCGTGGACGGTGTACATCCGGCCGTCGTATCGGCGCCGGTGCACGCGGGTCACGCTGCCGGGCACCGCCGCGTCGCCGCCGGCATTGCCGAGAACCGTGTCGCCGACGACGAGTGACTCGATCGCCATGTCACCACGGTCGGGCGTACGTACGCGCGTGCCGGGAGGGAAGCACTGGTCGCTGTCGCCCACGACGCAGATGTTGCGGTGCTCGGCGGCCAGCAGCGTCACGAGCTCGTTCTGCGCCCGGTTGGTGTCCTGGAACTCGTCGACCAGCACGTGCTGGAAGCGGTGGCGGTAGTGCTCGAGGACGTCGGGGCACCGACGGAAGAGCTCCACCGTCACCGTCAGCAGGTCGTCGAAGTCCATCGCTGACGCCGCCAGCAGGCGCTTCTGGTACTCGCGGAAGACGTCGGCGATCTTGCGGTCGTAGATCGTGCGCGCCCGCTCGGCGTACTGGTCGACGGAGACCAGGTCGTTCTTCGCCGCGCTGATCGTGGCGTGCACGGTGCGGGGCGGGAATCGCTTCGGGTCGATGTTGAGGTCGCGCAGGATGTAGCCCACGAGGCGGACGGCGTCCGCCTGGTCGTAGATCGTGAACGACTTGCGGTAGCCGAGGCGGTCGGCGTCACGCCGCAGGATCCGCACGCACGCCGAGTGGAACGTCGAGACCCACATCTTCGCCGCCACCGGGCCGACGAGGGCGGCGACACGCGACTTCATCTCGTCGGCCGCCTTGTTCGTGAAGGTGATCGCGAGGATGGCGAACGGCGAGACGCCGATGTCGATCAGGTGGGCGATCCGATGCGTCAGCACGCGCGTCTTGCCCGACCCGGCGCCGGCAACGATCAGCAACGGCCCGTCGGTGTGCACGACGGCCTCCCGCTGGACCGGATTGAGGCCCTCGAGGAGGGTGTCGGCCGACGGCATGAGAGAAGCCAGGCTACCGGGCACGGCCGCCGGGCAGACCGACCGACGTGGCGAAATCGCCGCCGTCGACGCAGCATGTGCGCATGCAGCGGGGGCCGCTACCGGCGCCGATCGTCGACGCCGTCATGTACGCCGCGTCCGCCGTCGCCGCGTACCTCCTCGCCCACCACACCGAGTTCCTGCTGCACCGCAGGTGGGGCGACACCGCCGCGCCCGTCTACGCCGCGGCCGCGGTCGTCGCCGTGGTCGTCGCCGTCGTCGCCGGGCGGACGGACCGGCCGCTCGCCACGGTGCGGCTGATCGTCCTCGCCTTCGTCGTCGCCGGCGTGACGATCGTCCCGCTCGCGCACAACGTCGACCGACGCGCCGACCGCGGGCCGGGCGGGTCGGTGCTGTCCGAGGCGATCGTCGTCGAGGCCGGCGGCGCCGCGATCGCGAGCGGGCACAACCCGTACGCGGTCACGCTCGACGACCCCGCGTTCGCGCAGCGCCACCCGGCGATCCGCCACCACTTCCCGTACCTGCCGGCGATGGCGGCGTTCGGGCTACCGCGTGCATGGGCGGGCGCACACCGGTCGACCGACGCCCGCGTCGTGTTCGCACTGTTCGCCCTGCTCGTCGTCGTCCTCGCGCTGCGGACGGCGCCGTCGCACGCCCGCCTCCTCGCGACGGGCGCGCTCGTGCTGTTCGCGCTCCCACCGGGGGCGCTGTCGATGTCGTCGGGGGGCGACGACCTCCCGGTCCTCGCTCTGCTCCTGCTCGCGGTGACGTTCGTCGCCGCCGGCCGCAGCCGTCGCGCCGGGCTCGTGCTCGGCCTGGCGATGGCGCTCAAGCAGCTGGCGTGGCCCGTCGCGCTGCTGCTCGGCTGGTACGTGTGGCGGCGTGACGGGGCTGCCGGCCGGCGCTTGACGGCGTGGGCGGCGGCGATCGTCGTTCCCGTCGTCGTGCCGTTCCTCGTGTGGCACCCGAGCGCGTTCGTCGACGACGTCGTGCGCTACCCGCTCGGGCTCACGAAGGTGGCGACGGTCGCGGCCAGCCCGACGTTCGGTCGGACGGTGCTCGCCGGGCTGCTCCCGCTCGGCGTCGTCGTGGGGGTTGCCGGCGCGGTCGTCCTGCTCGTGCTGTTCCTCGGCACGACGTCGTGGGCACGCGCGTCGCTGTCTCGGGTCGTGCTGATGGCCGGGATCGCGCTCGGCGTCGCCGTCGTCGTCTCCCCCGCCAGCCGCTTCGGCCTGCTCGCCTACCCGCTGCACCTCGCCACGTGCGCGTTGCTCACCCGCAGCTAGGCGGCTTCATGTCAGTTCGGCAGAACGAGCAACGCCGTACTGACACAAAGCGGTGGGTGGGGGAAGCGGTGCTGCTCGTCGGCGTGTACACGGCCTACTCGTTCGCGCGGAACGTCCTCGGTTCGGCTCATGTCTCGTTCACTACAGCCGCCGGTCACGCGCACGACGTGCTGCGCGTCGAGCGACTCACCGGGCTCGACATCGAGCTCGGGCTACAGCGCCTGTTCCTCGACCACGCCCACTGGTTCGTGCGGGCGGCCGGCGTCTACTACCGGACGCTGCACCAGTGGGCGGTGATCGTCACGCTCGTGTGGTTGCTGTCGCGGCGCACCCGCGCGTACCCGCGACTGCGCACCGCGCTGCTGTGCGCGACGGTCCTTGCGCTGGTCGGGTTCTGGCTCTACCCGCTGGCGCCGCCCCGGCTGTTCCCCGGCCTGGGATTCGTCGACACGGTGCGCCTGCCCGTGTCGCGCTGGTCGTCACCGCCCGATCCGTCCGGCTGGGACTTCGCGTCGATGGCCACGAACCAGTTCGCGGCGATGCCGAGCCTGCACCTGGCATGGGCCGTGTGGGTCGTCGTCGCCGCATGGTCGGCCGGCGCCGGACGCGTCGGGCGGTCGCTGTCGGTCGCACACCTCGTGATGACGTCGGTCGCCGTCACCGTGACCGCCAACCACTGGGTCCTCGACGGCGTCGCCGGCGCCGCCCTGACCGCCGTCGGGCTCGCCATCGCATCGTGGCATCACGACGCGAGCCGAACGACTCACCGCGAACCGGTCGCTCGGCCGAGGCGTCGCGCGAAACATCGTGTCACGATGTTGTAGGGGCATGGCGTGTGCCCCCATTGACGAGGAGACACGATGAAGAAGCTCATCGCGGCGGTAACGGTTGTGCTCGGCGTCGGCGTCATGGCGGCGCCGGCAATGGCGAGCTACGGCACCCAGCCGGGGTTCACGCAGTCGCAGTCGCAGACGGAGTGCTCGGGCGCCGGCGCGTTCGGTGCCTTCGGCGAACACGGTGACGTCTCGCACGACTTCGGCGTCAACAACCTCGGATCGAACGACGCACCGGGCGCCGACGGCACGCAGACGGGGACCAACAACTCGACGCTCTGCGGACAGCCGAACAACTGAGCACCACACTGGTCGAGAAGGGCCCGTCCCGGCGGGCCCTTCTCTCGCGCCGTCCGGCGCTCAGCCGCCGGCGAGCTCGGCGAGCATCGCCGACAGGCGCGACTCGCAACGGCCGTACTTCTTGCGGAAGCCGCCGTGGCGGTACGACTCGGGGAACAGCGCGCCGACGGAGCAACCGGAGGCGGCGAACGTGACCTCCGAGTCGTAGAGCTCGTCGACGAGGTGGCAGAACAGCAGCGCGTCACCCTGGTTGGCGATGGGGTGCAGGTCGTGGACGACGACGGTGTCGACGCCGTCGATCAACGCACCGAAGCGGACGGGATGCACGAGCCGGAGATGCGCGAGCAGGTGGTCGAACGTGTCGACGCTGACGGCGCGCCCGTCGGTGTGCGCACCGGCGACGAGCTCGTCGAGCACGCTCGGCGCGAGGGCATCGGTGACGACCCGCCGACCGCGCCGGTAGTCGGGGCCGTCGATGCGAACGACGTCGAAGTGCGAGGCGATGGCGGCGATCTCCCGGCGGAAGTCGTCCGCGTGGAAGCGGCCCTCGCCCAGCCGGTCGGGCAGCGAGTTCGACGTCGTGACCACGCACGTACCGCTCGGGACGACCGCCCGAAGGAACGTGACCGTCATCAGCGTGTTGGCGACGTCGTCGAGCTCGAACTCGTCGATGCACAGCAGGCGGTGGCCCGTGAACGCGGCGATCGCCTGCTCCATGCCGAGGAACCCGATCACCGCCGTCAGCTCGGCGAACGTCAGGTACGACTTCGGCCCGGGCGCCTCGTGCCACAGCGACGCCAGCAGGTGCGTCTTCCCGACGCCGTATCCGCCGTCGAGGTACCGCCCGCGCACGGGTTCGACAGCGGCCGCGGCGCGGCGCCACCGGGATCGCCGCGTCACGGGCGGCGTCCGGAGCGACCGCAGCACGCCCTCCAGGTCGCGCACGGCTGCGGCCTGCGACGGGTGGTCCGGATCGGGCAGGTACGTCGAGAACCGCACCGACGCGAACCGGTGCGGCGGCACGAACCGCGCGACCAACTCCTCAGCAGAAACCTCGGGAAACCGGTCGACCAACCGAGACGTCACCGGTCGTCCCGACGTGCAGCCGATGACCCTCGCGCGCGCGAGGGGTGGCAGGGGTCCGAGCCCCCGCGCAGCGGGGTGTCGGTGGGAGGAGTCGTGGCGGCCACAACGGTCACGAACCATCGAGTGGGAGTAGCGGCCCCTGACGGGGCCCTACTCCCACTCGATGGTGCCGGGCGGCTTCGACGTCACGTCGTAGGCCACCCGGTTGACGCCCGGGACCTCGTTGATGATCCGCCGCGACAGCACCTCGAGCAGCTCGTACGGGAGCCGGGCCCAATCGGCCGTCATCGCGTCGTCCGAGGTCACGGCACGGATGACGATCGGATACGCGTACGTGCGCTCGTCGCCCATCACGCCGACCGACCGCACCGCGGGCAGCACGGCGAACGCCTGCCACAGCTCTCGATCGAGACCCGCCCGCTTGATCTCCTCGGTGACGATCGAGTCCGCCGCCCGCAGGATGTCGAGCCGCTCGGGCGTGACCGTGCCGATGATCCGCACGGCCAACCCCGGTCCGGGGAACGGCTGGCGCCAGACGATCTCAGGTGGCAGGCCGAGCTCTTCGCCGACCCGGCGCACCTCGTCCTTGAAGAGCAACCGCAGCGGCTCGACGAGCTCGAAGTTCATGTCCTCGGGCAGGCCGCCGACGTTGTGGTGCGACTTGATCGTCGACGAGCCCTCGCTGCCACCGGACTCGATGACGTCGGGGTACAGCGTGCCCTGTACGAGGTACGCGGCGTCGTGGATCTCGGCCGCGGTCTCCTCGAACACGCGGATGAACGTCTCGCCGATGATCTTGCGCTTGCGTTCCGGTTCGTTGATGTCGTCGAGCGCGCCGAGGAACCGGTCAGCCGCCTTCACGTGGACGAGCTCGATGTCGAACTGGTCGTGGAACGTGTGCTCGATCTGCTCGGACTCGCCGGCGCGCATGAGACCGGTGTCGACATAGACGCACACGAGCTGGTCACCGATCGCCTTGTGCACGAGTGCGGCGGCGACCGCGGAGTCGACGCCGCCCGACAGCGCGCACAGCACCTTCTCGGACCCGACCTGCGCCTTCACGTCGTCGACGGCCTGTTCGATGATCGACGTCATCGTCCACGTCGGGCGGCAGTCGCACCCGTCGAACAGGAAGCGGCGAAGCACCTCCATGCCCCGCTCGGTGTGCATCACCTCTGGGTGGAACTGCACGCCGAAGATGCGGGCGTCGCGGTCCTCGAGCGCAGCGACCGCGACCTCGGCCGTGCGTGCCGTCACCGAGAAGCCCGACGGCGGACGCACGATCGAGTCGAAGTGGCTCATCCACACGTCCTGGCGCGATGGCAGGTCGACCAGCAGGAGCGACCCGGACGCCGGCAGCTGCTCCATCGCCGTGCGTCCGTACTCGCCGCGTCCCGTCTGCGCGACCTCGCCCCCGAGCTGCTGCGCGATCAGTTGCGCGCCGTAGCAGATGCCGAGGACGGGGACACCGGCGTCGTAGACGTCGGGGTCGAGCGCGGGCGCGCCCTCGACGTGGACGGACTTCGGTCCCCCGCTGAGGATGATCCCCTTCGGCTTGCGGGCGAGGATCTCGGCCGCGGTGATCGTGTGCGGGACGATCTCGCTGTAGACGTGGCACTCGCGCACCCGCCGGGCGATGAGCTGGGCGTACTGCGCGCCGAAGTCGACGACGAGGACGGTGTCGAACTCGGTGGTCACGGAACTCGCTCCAATCGGAACACACGCAGCGCGCGACCGCTGCGTTCGACGTAGCGGTCGTAGTTCGGCCAGTGCTCGAGGAGCAGCGGCCACACGGCGTCGCGCTCCTCGTCGGACAGCAGCCGCGCCCGTACCGGGAAACGCTCGCCCCTGAACGTCACCTCGGCACCCGGGTTGGCGATGAGGTTCGCCGTCCACGCCGGGTGCGACGGCCGGCCGTAGTTGCTGCCGACGACCAGGAAGCCACCGTCGTGCGGCACCGTCCCGAGCGGCGTCTCGCGACGTTGCCCCGTCTTCGCCCCCGTCGTGACGAGCACGAGGGCGGGGAAGTGCCGGTCGCCGCTCATCATCAACCGCCCGCCCGTCACCCGGTTGAGGAAACGATCGACCCGTGGCACCCACGCCGGCGCGGTGCGCAGGAACGACTCGCTCCCGGCGATCCTCCCCACCACCCGACCGAGGGCGGTGTCGGGACGGGGCACGCGCCTAGTGGCCCATCCCCACGCCCTGTGACCGCTGGAGCTGCTTGCCCTCGGTCTGCAGTGCGGGGGCGATCATGACCTCGGCCTTCTGGAACTCCTTGACCGACTCGTAGCCGCACGTCGCCATCGACGTCCGCAGCGCGCCCATCAGGTTCAACCGGCCGTCGTTCTCGTGCGCGGGACCGGCGATGATCTCCTCGAGCGTGCCGAGGCGACCGGTCTTCACGCGTGCACCGCGGGGCAGCGTCGGGTGGAACGTCGCCATGCCCCAGTGGTAGCCCCGGCCCGGGGCCTCGTGCGCGGCGGCCAGCGGCGACCCGATCATCACCGCGTCGGCGCCGCAGGCGATCGCCTTGGCGATGTCGCCGCCCTTCGACATGCCGCCGTCGGCGATGACGTGGCAGTAGACGCCGGTCTCGTCGAGGTGGCGCATGCGGGCACCGGCGGCGTCGGCGATGGCGGTCGCCTGCGGGACACCGATGCCGAGCACGCCGCGCGTCGTGCACGCGTTGCCCGGGCCGACACCGACGAGCACGCCGACCGCGCCCGTGCGCATGAGGTGCAGCGCGGCCTGGTAGGACGCGCACCCGCCGACGATCACAGGGATCTCGAACTCGCGGATGAACCGCTTCAGGTTGAGCGGCTCGACCGTCTTCGACACGTGCTCGGCGGACACGACCGTGCCCTGGATGACGAACAGGTCGAGCTCGGCCTCGACGACGCACTTCGACAGCGCCTCGACGCGCTGCGGCGTGAGGCTGGCACACGAGGTGTAGCCGGCGTCCTTGATCTCTCGGATGCGGGCGACGACGAGCTCGGGGTTGATCGGCTCGGCGTAGATCTGCTGCATCCGCGCGGTCGCCTTGTCGTTGTCGAGCTTGCTGATCTCCTCGAACAGCGGCTCGGGGTCCTCGTAGCGCGTCCAGAGACCCTCGAGGTTGAGGCAGGCGACACCACCGAGGCGACCGATCTCGATCGCCGTCGCCGGGCTGACGACGCCGTCCATCGCCGAGGCCATCAGCGGGATGTCGAACTGGTAGGCGTCGATCTCCCACGAGATGTCGACGTCCTCGGGGTCGCGTGTGCGCCGGCTCGGGACGATGGCGATGTCGTCGAACCCGTACGCCCGCCGACCCGACTTGCCGATCCCGATCTCGACCTCAGCCACCCGTCAGCACCCCTTCCTCGCTGCTTCCTCGCTGCGCGCCCGAAGCGATCAGTCTACGGGCTGGCTGCCGGCTCTCCGTGATTGCTCGTCGTGCGGGCCTACGGCTTGAGCGCCTTGAGGATCTGCCTGGCGACGGCGGCGTTCATCTCGTAGACCGCCGACTTGCGGGCACCCTCGACCCGCTTGAGCAGGCCGCCGTTGGTGACGTCGCTCAGGGCGTTGAGGCCGCTGAGAACCGCGTGGGTCGTCGAATCGGTGAGGTCGTAGCCCGCCTGGGTCAGCTGCTTGACGACCTCCCGCTCGGCGACGCTGCCGGGCGCCGCCCGGGCGACGACGCCGAGGGCGTCCTTCGTCAGCTCCGACGCCCGCTCGACGGCCTCCGCCGGTGTGAGCCGGTGGTCGTCCTCCGCCGACTCCAACCACCGCCTGACCTTGCGCACGAGCTCGTCGTGCGTCTCGCCCTCGAAGCTCAGGGTGGGCATGACGGTCAGCGTAGGCCCGGCTCGAGGCGCTTCCGGTCAGGCGGGGAAGTCGAACGCCCGTGCCTCGGCGGCGTACGCGGCGCGGTCCGCCCGACGGACGAACCCTGCGGCGACGACCGCGTCGAGCGCCCCGTCGAACGCCTTCAGGTAGTCGTCCCTCGTCGGGTAGAGCGCCTTCAGCGTGGCGGTGTCGAACGGCGTCGTCTTGCCGAAGAGCGCGCACAGCACCGGCGCACCCGGCTCGCCCTCTCCGGACAGCGTCGCGACCGGCGCGGCGATCGACGGCGTCCGGATGCCGCCGAGCGCGTTGCCGCGCGCGTCGCGCGTGATCGTCGTGCCGTCGCCGGTCGTCTCGATGTCGGGGCCGTGCGCAGGTGGGTCGCCGTGCTCGACCCAGCGGAGCAGCGCGGCGAGCGCCGCTGTCGCGACCCAGTGCTGCGGTCCGCTGTTGACGGGATAGGGGCACGCGGTGAACTGCCCGCCGACGAGGAAGGCGTCGGCGTGGGCGGTGCCCGGCACCTCCCAGACGCGGAGGGCGTCCGTGTCGTCCTGGCGGGCGAGCCCGTAGCGGAGCAGCGGACCGACGTCGGTCTCGGTCTCGAACGCGAGCACGGGTGCGTCGATGTCGGTGCGGAAGTGGTACGGCGTGGCCGACCCACGGACGGCGCGCGTCCCGTCGACGAGCGACGCGCCCGACCCGCGGCTGTGTACGAAGAAGCCGTCGTAGACGTCGGCGAGCGGCTGGATCGCGTTGATGTAGCCGGTGAGGAACGAGGCCGACTGCGACTCGCCGGCCGCGATCACGTGCCGGACCGGCGCCTGCGCGCCGTCGCCGAACACGGGCACAGCGCCCGGCGACCGCAGCGCGGCGCCGATCCGGGAGTAGATGTCCATCGCGTACGCGTCGCCCGGGTGCGCAAGCGACCCGTAGCGCTCGGGGTTCGTTCGCTTGAGGCCGCCGCTCGCCTGCGCCTGACGGCTGTCGTCGGTCTGCAACGCCGACGTGCCGCCTTCGATCGTCAAGGCCTGTGCCGACACGCCGACCCACGCGGCGCCGTCGTCGACGATGGCGGGGCCGGCGTACGCCCAGTCGGGCGCGGCCTCGACGACGGTGACGTTGAGCCATTCGACGACGACGGTGCCGTTGAAGCGCGCCGGATCCTTCGGCCGGCGGACGATGAAGCGCGTCTTGTACGGCGCTGTCCCGGCGGGGCGCGCGTGCCACCTGCCGTCCCGGGACGGGTCGACGTCGCCGGTGAACGCCGTGGCGGTGCCGGACGCGAAGAACTCGTCCTGCACGTAGCCGATGGCGTCGAGGTCGACGGCGCGCGGGTCGGCGGGCCCGGAGAGCTGCCCGACCGTGATCGGGCCCTCGAGCGTCGCGGGCGTCACCTTCGGTGTGCGCGGCTCGGCAGTCGTCGTCGTCGTTGTCTCCTTCGTCGTGAGGTCGTCGTCGCCGGATGACGAGGTGCATCCTGTCGCCGCGACCGCGATCGCGACGACGAGCACGATCGCGCGCGGGTGCGCCTTCACAACGGTGCCCTCCCGTCGTCGTCGGGGTTCGTCGCGGTGACCAGCAACAGCAACTGGCGCAGGATGCGCGCCGTCGCGCCCCACACGGTCTCGCCCTCGAGGAGGAAGAACGAGACGTGGCGCTCGCCCCACGGGAAGTCCCACACCTCCTCGACGTAGACATCGGGCTCCAGGAGCTCCCGCAGCGCGACATCGAACGCCCGGTCGATCTCGGCGGCGTTCGGGCGGTAGTCGGGTCGGCCGCCGGGCAGGACGCCGACGTAGGGCGCGACGACGAACCGGCTGGCGACGGTCGTGAGGTGGTCGAGCTCGCCCACGACGTGGATGGTCGCCGGCTCGATCCCGAGCTCCTCGTGCGTCTCCCTCAGCGCGGCGTCGGCGAGCGCCTCGCCCTCCTCCTGGCGCCCGCCGGGGAAGGCGACCTCGCCCCTGTGGTTGCGCAGGGTCGAGGACCGCCGGGTCAGCACCACGCGTGCGTCGTCGTCCGCGCCGCCGGCGCCGAACAGCGCGACGAGGACGGCGGCGGCTCGGGCGTCGGCCACGGTCACGTCGGGGGCGCCGGCGGGGCCCCGGTCGCGCACGAGCCGGGCGACGGTGTCGACCCGCAGATCGACGTCGGCCGGCGACACGTCGGCCCACGGCGCCGGCCGGCCGGCGCGGGCCCCGGCCGGGCGAGGGATGTGCTGCGGCCCACCTCGCTGCACGGCGCTCGTCACGCCGGCGTGGCGAGATGCTCCAGCAGCTCGCGCAGACCTCCCTGCTTCAGGTTGGCGAGCACCTGCCCGGGTGGCGTCTCGCCCTTCTCCCACTCCATCCACAGCGCGAGCAGCTTCTGCGGATCCGGCGGCGGGACGTCCATGCGCCGACGCTAATCCGCTACGGCAGGTTCGAGACCTTGTCCGCCTTGTCGCGCGGCATCGGCGCGGCGGTCGTCGTCGTCGGATCCGGCTCGGACGTCGTCGTGGTCTCCGGCGGTGTCGTCGTGGTGGTCGGCGCGACGGTCGTGGTCGTCGGCTTCACCGTGGTCGTCGTCGGCTTCACCGTCGTGGTCGTCGTCGGCGCCTCGGTGGTGGTCGTCGGCTTCACCGTCGTGGTCGTCGCTGCCGCGACGGCGGTGGCGCCGTCGCCGTCGGCGACGAGGTTGGGCGCACCGGCGAGCAGCAGGACCTTCGTCCGCAACGCGTTGATCTGGCGCTGCTGCAGCTCGACCTGGGCGAGCAGCGTCTTGCGCTCGTCGCCGGTCGCGAGTTGCGCGGCCGCGCGCGCAGACGCGGCGGCGGCCTGCGCCTCGACGACCGCGTCGTTCAAGGCTGCCGGGTCGAGCGCCGTGGCACCCGACGTCGCCGACGCCGTCTGCGCCTCGAGGAACTCGACGCGGTCCTGCGCCGTCTCGAGGAACGCCTGCGCCTTCGCGGCAGCGACGTGCGTCAGCGGCTCGTCGGTCGTCTGCACGGTCGAGAGCACACCGACGGCAAGGACGGCGGCGACGATCGCGGCGACCGCGGGAGCGAACCGCGGCTGGGCCAGGAGACGACGCCACAACGACAGCCCCGGCGTCGCCTCACGCGCCGACAGCGCGGCCCGCAGCGTCACGAGCGGCTCGTGCGGCAGCGGCTCGCCGGACCCGAGGGCATCGAGCGCCTGCGCGGCGGCAAGCGCGTCGCCGAGCGGCTCGACCGCCTCGAGCGCGTGGTCGAACTCGGCCGCCGGCGGGTGCTCGCCCGCCTGCCACGACGCCAGCGCGGCGTCGAGCCGCTCGGCGCGGTCGCGCGGCTCCTCGACGTCGATCGTGCGGCGACGGCGCCAGGGACCGAACCGAAGGCTCATGGCGTCAGCTGCCTCGCCATCGCCTCGAGGGCGCGGAGCTGCTGCATCCGCACCGTGCCCGCCTTCTTCCCGACGATCTCGCCGACCTCGTCGGACGACAGACCCGCGCACACCCGCAGCCACACGACCTCACGGTCGTCGGCCGACAGTGACGCCAGCGCCCGCCGCACCTCGACGGCGTCCTCGGCGGCGATCACCTGCTCGACCGGGCCGCCCGTCAGCCGGTCGACGCTCTCGTCGGGCTCGGCTTCGAGCGTCAGCCGCGCCCGCGACCGCAACCGGTCGGTCGCGACATTCCGGGCGATCCGGAACAACCACGCCCGAAAGGCGTCGGCCCCGCCCCGGAGGCCGTCGATCTTCTCGAGCGCGCGAAGGAACGTCTCCGACAACGCCTCAGCGGCGTCGTCCCGGTCCCCAAGGCGCAGCACGAGAAAACCCATCAATCCCTTCCCATACGTGTCGTACGCGGCTTCCCAGGCGCGACGGTCGCCGCGCTTCACCGCATCCACCACCTCGTCGCTGAGGTGGACGACCCGTTCGGAAGGAAGACGGATCTGACGGGGCCGCGTCACGGCGCCGTTCGTGGCCGGCTCGAGCGGCCCCCGAGACCCCGCGGAAGGAGCCACGGATCGGAGGCTACCGGACACACGTTCCCACAATCCTGATGGCCTCGCTCTGCGTCGCTGCGCTCTCCGACATCGCTCGCTCCCGCTCGACGCACGCTCGGCTGGCGCTCGTCGCTGGCGCTTCCCTCGCGCCGGAGCTGCCTCGCCGCCACCACCCGTTTACATCGGCGCGAACCGGCCGGGCACAAGGCCCGGCCGGAAATCGCTACCGAATGCTCGAGGACGAGCGACTACATCATCCCCATTCCGCCCATGCCGCCCATGCCGCCGGCGGCGGCCGCCGCCGCAGCGGCGGGGTCGATCTTCTCGGGCTTGTCGGCCACGAGCGCCTCGGTGGTGAGCAACAGGGCCGCCACCGACGCGGCGTTCTGCAGCGCCGAGCGGGTGACCTTGGCGGGGTCGATGACGCCGGCCTTGACGAGGTCCTCGGTGTCACCACTGGCGGCGTTGAGGCCGATGTTGCCGGTCTCACGCTCGACGTGCTGCACCATGACCGCGCCCTCGAGGCCGGCGTTGTTGGCGATCCACTTGAGCGGCTCCTCGAGCGCCTTGCGGACGATCCCCGCGCCGGTCGCCTCGTCGCCGTCCAGCGTCAGCCCGTCGACGGCGGCGCGGGAGCGCAGCAGCGCCGTGCCGCCGCCGGGGACGATGCCCTCCTCGATGGCCGCCTTCGTCGCCGACACCGCGTCCTCGATGCGGTGCTTCTTCTCCTTGAGCTCGATCTCGGTGGCCGCGCCGACCTTGATCACCGCGACGCCGCCGGCCAGCTTGGCCAGCCGCTCCTGCAGTTTCTCGCGGTCCCAGTCGGAGTCGGTCTCGTCGATCTCCCGCTTGAGCTGGGCGATGCGGCCCTTCACGTCCTCCTCGGACCCGGCGCCGCCGACGATCGTGGTGTCGTCCTTGGTGACGACGATCTTCGTCGCCGTGCCGAGCAGGTCGAGCGAGGCGTTCTCGAGCTTGAGGCCGACCTCCTCGGAGACGACCTGGCCGCCGGTCAAGATCGCCATGTCCTGCAGCATCGCCTTGCGGCGGTCGCCGAACCCGGGCGCCTTGACGGCGACCGAGCGGAACGTGCCGCGGATCTTGTTGACGACGAGCGTGGCCAGGGCCTCGCCCTCGACGTCCTCGGCGATGATCAGCAGCGGCTTGCCCGACTGCATGACCTTCTCGAGGACCGGGAGCAGGTCGTGGACGGCGCTGATCTTGCCGTTGTGGATGAGGATCACCGGATCGTCGAGCACCGCTTCCTGACGCTCGGGGTCCGTGACGAAGTGCGGCGACAGGAAGCCCTTGTCGAACTGCATGCCCTCGACGAAGTCGAGCTCGATGCCGAACGTGTTGGACTCCTCGACGGTGACGACGCCGTCCTTGCCGACCTTGTCGATGGCATCGGCGATGACCTCGCCGATGCTGCGATCGGCGGCCGAGATCGACGCGACCTGGGCGATCTCGCTCTTGTCCTCGACGTCCTTGGCGAGCTCGCCGATGGCGCCGACGGCGGCGTTGACCGCCTTCTCGATGCCCTTCTTCAGGCCCATCGGGTTGGCGCCGGCGGCCACCTGCCGCAGGCCCTCGCGCACGAGCGCCTGGGCGAGCACGGTCGCCGTCGTCGTGCCGTCACCGGCGACGTCGTTGGTCTTGGACGCGACCTCCTTGACGAGCTGGGCGCCCATGTTCTCGAAGGGGTCGTCGAGCTCGACGTCCTTGGCGATCGTGACGCCGTCGTTCGTGATCGTCGGCGCGCCGAACTTCTTCTCGAGGACGACGTTGCGGCCGCGCGGGCCGAGCGTGACCTTCACCGCGTCGGCGAGCTTGTTGACGCCGGCCTCGAGGCCGCGCCGCGCGTCCTCGTCGAACCGGAGTTGCTTCGGCACTACTTCTCGACCTTGGCGAGGACGTCGCGGCCGTTGAGGACGAGCAGGTCCTCGCCGTCGACGGCGACCTCGGTGCCGCCGTACTTGCTGTAGAGGACGGTGTCGCCGACCTTGATGTCGAGCGGGATCAGCTCGCCGGTGTTCTCGGCCCGCTTGCCGGGGCCGACCGCGAGGACCTCGCCCTGCTGGGGCTTCTCCTTGGCGGTGTCGGGGATGACCAGGCCGCTGACGGTGGTCTCCTCCGCCTCGCCGGGCCGGACGACGATGCGGTCCTCCAGGGGATGCAGCTTCATGCGTGCGCCTCCGTGGCGTGTTAGCACTCTCGGGTTGCGACTGCTAACAGTACCGACGCCGGACTGCCAGGGCAACCGGCGTTCGCGCATCCTCCAACAGGATCGGAGTTCCAGGCCGATCGACGGCTCGAAACTCCGACTGTGTTGGAGGATGGCGGTGGCTCATCCGACGGGCAGACCGAGGTTCGGCAGGGCGCCGGCGTCGAGCGGGGTCGGGCCGTCGGCCTCGAGGCGGTAGAACGCCGTCGCCGCCACCATCGCCGCGTTGTCGGTGCACATCGAGCGGCTCGGCAGGAACGTCCGCAGCCCGTGGTGCGACATCGCCACGTCGAGGATGCGCTCGCGCAGCAGCGAGTTCGCGGCGACGCCGCCGGCGAGGACGATGCCGTTGGCGCCGACGTCGCCCGCCGCCCGTACCGCCTTCGTCACGAGCACGTCGACGACGGCCTCCTGGAACGACGCCGCGATGTCCTCGACCGACACGCCCGGGTGGTGGCGGGCGTAGTTGATGACGGCCGTCTTGAGCCCGCTGAAGGAGAAGTCGTAGCCCTCGTCCTTCATCGCCCGCGGGAACGAGATCGAGTGGGGGTCGCCGTCCATCGAGATGCGGTCGATCACCGGGCCGCCGGGATAGCCGAGCCCGAGGAACCGGGCGACCTTGTCGAACGCCTCGCCGGCGGCGTCGTCGACCGTCGCGCCGAGCAGCCGGTACCGGCCGTGGTCCTCCATCGCCACGAGCTGCGTGTGGCCGCCGCTCACGAGCAGCACGACGAGCGGCGGCTTCAGGTCCGGGTCCTCGATGAACGCGGCGTAGAGGTGCGCCTCGAGGTGGTTCACGCCGACGAACGGCACGTCCCACACGAGCGCCAATGCCTTCGCCGCGCTGATGCCGACGAGCAGCGACCCGATGAGCCCCGGGCCGATCGTTGCCGCGACCGCGTCGATGCCGCCGCCGTCGAGACCGGCCTCGACGAGCGACTCGGCGACGACCGGCGTGAGCAGCTCGGTGTGCGCCCGGCTGGCGATCTCCGGGACGACGCCGCCGAAGCGGGCGTGCAGGTCGACCTGGCTCGACACCACCGACGAGAGCACGTCGCGCCCGTCGCGGACGACCGCGGCGGCGGTCTCGTCGCACGACGTCTCGATGCCGAGGATCGTCGCCGTCACGGGCGAACGTCCTCGACGACAGTCGTGCCGGGGACACCACGCGCCAGTACGTCGAGTCGCATCGCGTACTCGTCGGAGTCGATGTCGTTGGCCCACATGACGAGCGCGTCCTCGTTGGTCTCGACGTAGTAGTTCTTGCGGATCCCGGCGGGCACGAACCCGAAGCGGCGGTACAGCTCCTGCGCCCCCTTGTTCGTGACGCGCACCTCGAGCGTCAGGTTGACGGCGCCGCGGTGGATCGCTTCGCGCGCCAACGTGAGCAGCAGGCGCGTCGCGATCTTGTGCCGGTGCCACGCCGGGTCGACGGCGATGGTGGTGACGTGCCCGTCGTCGCCGCTCATCATCAGCCCGGCGTACCCGACGACGAGACCGTCGACGCGAGCGACGTAGTACGCGCGGCTGCTGCGCAGCGCGAGCTCGCTCATGAAGAGGCTGAGCGACCACGGTCGCGGATACACCTGCGACTCGATGCGCAGCACGCTGCGCAGGTGGCGGCGGCGCATCGGCACGAGGTGCACGGTGAGCGGCGGCGCGACGACCATCGCTACCCGCGCCCCCCGCCGGCGCCCGTGCCGACCCGCTGCTCCCAGTTGATCTCGGCGTCGGCCTTGCGCAGGTAGAGCGGCGCCAGCTCCCACGGCTGCACGAAGTCCTCGCGCAGCGCACGCGGGTGGGCGAGCTGCACGAGCGCCTCGGCCGACGGATAGGCGTGCGCGGTGCCGCCGTGCTCCGCCCGCCCGTTGCTCTCGAACGCGTCGCGGTACCGGACCGCGCCGTCGCCGACGAGGAGGCAGTCCTCGCCCGCGGCCTCGAGGTCGGACGCGAGGTCGTCGGCGGTGCCGACTCGGTAGTCGCTCACCCGCTGCACACCGCCGGGGACGTGGCGGTAGAGCGCGTAGAAGACCTCGCCGCGCCGCGCGTCGATGACCGGGACGATGAGCCGGTTCGTGTGGCGCACGGGGAACGCGAGGAGGTCGAGGCTCGACACGCCGATCATCGGCAGCCGCAGCGCCTGCGCCATCGCCTTCGCGGTGGCGACGCCGACGCGCAGCCCGGTGAAGAGGCCCGGACCGATGTCGACGGCGATCGCGCCGAGCTCGTCCAGGTCGACGCGGGCGTGGCGGCGGACGAAGTCGATCGCCGGCGCGAGCGTCTCGGCGTGGCGGCGTCCCTTCGCCGCGTGGAACGACCCGAGCACGCCCTCGTGCCCGCCGATCGCCGCGCCCACCTGCTGCGTCGCGGTCTCGATGCCGAGGATCAGCACAGCAGCTACACCTGACCCTCGTCGGACGTCCACGGCGCGAGGGCGTCGGCGAGCACCCGCATGCGGGCGTGCCAGCGCGTCCCGACCGGACGGATCCGCAACCGGCGCTCGTCGTCGCTCTCGCCGTCGACCTGCTCGATCATGATCTCGAGGAAGTCCGCGGGCAGCACGGCGGCGACGAGGTCGCCCCACTCGACGAGCGCGACGGCGCCGTCGTCGAGGATCTCGGCGAGGCCGAGGTCGACCGCCTCCTGCAGGTGCTCGAGGCGGTACACGTCCATGTGGACGATCGGCAGCGCGCCCTCGTAGGTCCGCATCAGCACGAACGTCGGGCTGGTGATCGGCTCGTCGACGCCGAGCGCAGCGCCGAAACCCTGCGTGAACGTGGTCTTCCCCGCGCCGAGGTCACCGCCGAGGACGACGAGGTCGCCGGCGGCGGCCAGGCGCGCCACCTCGGCCGCGATCGCCTGCGTGTCCTTCGCCGACCGGCTGACGAGCTGGACGTTCACGTGGCCGTGGCCGTGGCCGCTTCGAGCGCGAGCTTCGCCCGGACGAGGTCGGCGCGCATCTGTGCCATCGGCGTCGCGCCGCCGCGGAGCACCGCTGCGGGGTGGAACGTCGGCACGAGGATGCCGTCGCGGAACGGATAGGTCTTGCCTCGCAGCTTGGTGATGCCCTCGGTCGTGCCCAACAGGAGCTTGGTCGAGAAGTTGCCGAGCGTGACGACGACCTTCGGGGCGATGAGGTCGAGCTGCAGCTCGAGCCAGGGGTTGCACGACTCGATCTCGCCCGGCAGCGGGTCGCGGTTGCCGGGCGGACGGCACTTGACGACGTTTGCGATGTACACGTCGTCGCGTGTGAGGCCCATCTCCTCGTGCACGAGCCGGTCGAGCAGCTGGCCGGAACGGCCGACGAACGGCAGCCCCTGCTTGTCCTCTTCCGCGCCGGGTCCCTCGCCGATGAACAGGATGTCGGCGTCCGGGTTGCCCATGCCGAACACCACGTTGGTGCGGCCCTCCGCCAGCGGGCACCGGGTGCAGGCGAGCACCTCGTCGCGCACCTCGAGCAGGGTGGGCACGGGACGAAAGGCTACGTGACGGCCGACCGGACGGCGTTCTCGACGGCCCGCACCGCCAGCGCGCGCACGACACCGAGGGGGGCGTCGACCTCGCCCGTCGCGGCGGCGACGATCGCGTCGCCGTCGGCCAGCGCGTGCGACGGCACGACGGCCCGGGCGAGACCGTCCTGCCCCGACTGCGCCACGAGCAGGCAGCCGGTCTTGTCGAGACGGGCGTTGGTGGCGACGACGCCGATCGTCGTGTTCTCGGCGAACGGCACTGCGACCAGGCGCGTGGCCTCGAGCGCGACGTCGGGCGGCGCCTCGCCCGGCGGGATCACGTCGCCGTACGCGTTGACGGCGACCAGCGCGCCGACGACCAGGTCGCCGAAGCGGTGCGACGCGCTGCCGACGCCGCCGGGCCGCGTCGCCTCCTCACCCCGCCACTTGCCCGTCGTCGCGCCGGTGCCCGCGCCGACGGCGCCGAGCTCGAGGTCGACGTCGCCGCCGCGCGCCGCGACACACGCGGCGTACCCGGCGGCGGCGTCGGGACGCGCCGACGACGAGCCGACCCAGAGGTCGTACAGCACCGCGCCGACGACGATCGGCACGACGCCGGCCGCGGTCGGGAACCCGGTCCCCCGCTCCTCGCAGAACCGCATGACGCCGTCGCACGCGGCGAGGCCGAACGCGGACCCGCCGGCGAGGACGACGGCATCGACGTGGTCGACCAACCGCTCCGGCGACAGCAGCGCCCACTCGCGCGTCCCGGGCGCGCCCCCGCGAACCTCGCCCGACGCCACCGTCCCCGCCGGGAACAGCACCACCGTGCACCCGGTCGCGCCGACGGGATCGGTCCAGTGACCGACGCGGACGCCGGCGACGTCGGTGATCACTGCTTCCAGTCCCGCGGCACCCGCCCGCTGATCCCGCACACGATCTCGTACGCGATCGTCCCCGTGCGCGACGCCCACTCCCACGCGGACACGACCTCGTCGCCCTGCCGGCCGAGGAGCACCACCTCGTCGCCCACCGCGACAGACGTGTCGTCGCCGCAGTCGACGAGCAGCTGGTCCATCGTGACCGTGCCGGCGATCGGCCGCCGCCGGCCGCCGACGAGCACCTCGCCGCCCGACGCGCCCAACGAGCGGGGCACCCCGTCCGCGTAGCCGATCGGAACGGTGGCGACCCACGACGGCCGGTCGAACCTGTAGCGCAGGCCGTACGACGCCCGTTCGCCGGCGGCGACCGGCTTCACGTACGACACACGCGCCTTCACCGTCATCGCCGGCTCCAGGTCGGTGCAGCTCGCGGCGAGCTCGGGAGCCGGCGCGAGGCCGTAGAGGGCGATGCCGCAGCGGACGAGGTCGAAGCAGGCATCGGGGTGGGCCAGCAGCCCGGCCGAGTTGCACGCGTGGAGCAGACGTGGACGGACGCCCCGGGCGGCGAGCGCGTCGACCACCCGGCGGAAGGCGGCGATCTGCCCGTCGGTGAAGGTGACGCCGTCGCCGTCGATCTCGTCGGCGACGGCGAAGTGCGTGAACACGCCGTCCAGGACGAGTTCGGCGCGCCCGTGGACCACGGACGCCAGCTCGACGGCGTCGTGGGGCGCGGCGCCGACGCGGTGCATGCCGGTGTCGACCTTCACGTGCACGGGCAGCGGGTCGCCGCCGGCAGCGACGACGGCCTTCGCGGCGGCGTCGACGGCGGCGTGGGTGTACACGGTGGGCGTCAGGCGGTGACGGACGACCGTCGCCCACGTCTCGTCGTCGTGGGGTGGCTCCGACAGCACGAGCACCGGCTCGGTGATGCCGGCCGCACGCAGCGCGACACCCTCTTCGACGAGCGCGACACCGAGCCACGTCGCGCCGCCGTCGAGCGCGGCGTCGGCGGCGCGCACCGGTCCGTGGCCGTACGCCTGCGCCTTCACGACCGCGCACAGCTCGGCGCCGCCGGCGAGCGCCTTCAACCGCGCTGCGTTCCGCGTGATGGCGCCGAGGTCGATCTCGGCCCACACCGGACGCAGGTGCGGCGTCACTCCTGTGGGGACAGGAGCGCGCGCACGAGGTCACCGCGCGACACGATGCCGACGAGGAGCCCGCCGTCGTCGACGACCGGCAACCGCGACAGGTGCTTGTCGTGCAGCAGCGTGGCGGCGCGCTCGAGCGTGTCGTCCTCCGTGCACACGTCCGGGTCGGCGTCCATCACCTGACCGACCGTCGCGCCGACGGCCTTTCGCAGCTCCTCCTCGAAGTCATGCTTGTTGCCGAGCGGGATGTACGCGCCGAGCACCGTGATGACGGTGGGCGCGTGCAACCGCGTCTCCTGCACGATGAGGTCGTCGTCCTCGAGCAGCCCGACGACGCGGCCGCCGGCGTCGACGACCGGCGCGCCACCGAGCTTGCGGTCGGCGAGCGCGCGAGCGGCGTCCTCGATCTTCGTGTCGGGCGTGAACGTGAGCACGTCGGGGACCTTCGTCATCACGTCACGAACGAGGGTGGTGCGGGCCACGGCGGGGTCACTCCCGGTCGAGGGCGGACAGGACGGACGCGACCAGGGGTGGGAGATCCCCCGCCACCAGGCCGTGCGGCGAGCCTAGGTGGCCGGCGAGTCCGTGGACGACGGCCGCGCCGGCCGCGGCTTCGAGCGCGGGGACACCCCGTGCGACGAACGCGGCGAGGATGCCGGTCAGGACGTCGCCGGTCCCCGCCGTCGCGAGCCGCTCGTCACCGGCGACGCTCACGAGGCACGCGCCCTCCGGTGCCGCCACGATCGTCGTCGACCCCTTCAACAGGACGACGGCGCCCGTACGCTGCGCGAGCCTACGCACGGCGGCGAACCGGTCGGAACCGGGCGCCGCGCCGGTCAACGTGGCGAACTCACCGTCGTGCGGCGTGAGGATCGTCGGTGCGGCGCGGTCGCGTATGGCGTCGGCGGCGCGGTCGCCGAGTGCGAACAGCCCGTCGCCGTCGATGACGGCGGGGACGTCGCGAGCACGGGCGACGAGCTCGCACACGGCGTCGACGGTCTCGCGCTCGCGACCGAGCCCGGGACCGATGGCGAGCGCCTTGTAGCGACCGAGATCACCGGCGACGTCGGCCGCCCAGCCGCCGTGCGGGAGTGACCGACCGACGTGCTCGCCGATCGGCAGGTCGGCCGCGCTCACACCGGGGCTGGCGAGGCGGACGTAGCCGGCGCCGGCGCGGAGCGCGGCGTTCGTCGAGAACGTCGCCGCGCCGAGCATGCCGGGCGAGCCGGCGACGAGGTACACGGCGGCGTCGTACTTGTGGCCGTTGCGCCGTCGCGACGGGAGCCCGTGCGCGATGTCGTGCGGCTCGACGACGTGCGCACGCGCCG